>NZ_JALQDH010000005.1:0-194190 GCF_023631365.1 Caballeronia sp. INML2
CCGAAGAAGTTTCGGGCATTCCGGGGGACGGTGGGACGTATTGCGCCGAACGTACTGCAAAGACAGTTCGATGCCGACGCGCCAAATCAGAAGTGGGTCACCGATATCACCGAATTCCGGGTGGGCGAGCGAAAGCTCTATTTGTCGCCGGTGCTAGATTTGTATAACGGTGAGATTGTCGCTTACGAAACAGCCACTCGTCCGGCCTTCGCGATGGTCGCACGCATGATCAAAAAGGCGTTCAGGAGGCTGGGCGTTGACGATCGCCCCGTGGTTCACTCAGATCAAGGCTGGCACTACCAGATGGACGCTTATCAGGCGTTGGTCTCGCAACGAGCCCTGACGCAAAGCATGTCACGCAAGGGCAACTGCCACGACAACGCCACCATGGAAAGCTTCTTCGGTACCTTGAAGTCGGAGTTCTTCTACCCGAATCGCTTCGAGAGCATCGAAGCCCTTCAGGCCGGCATCAGACACTACATTCACTACTACAATCATCACCGCATCAAGCTAAAGCTAAAAGGGCTGAGTCCTGTAATGTACAGAACTCAGCCCTCACGGCCTTAGCCCAAACCTGTCCAACTTTGCGGGGTCAGTTCAATGAATCGCGGGCGTTTTCATTTGTGGCGGCCGGATCAGACGAGCCGCAGATAAATCAGCTCACGCTTGATATACGCATAGAAAATCGGCGCGGCGATCACGCCCGGAATGCCGAACGCGGCTTCCATCGCGAGCATTGCGAGAAGCAGTTCCCACGCGCGCGCCTCGATCTGGCCGCCGATGATGCGCGCATTCAGGAAGTATTCGAGCTTGTGAATGACGATCAGAAACGCGAGCGACGCGACCGCCGTGCCGAACGACACCGACAGCGAAATCCCGACGATGATCGTATTGGAGATCAGATTGCCGATCACCGGCAGCAGCCCGACGATGAACGTGACCAGCACGAGCGTCTTGGAAAGCGGCAGCCTTTCGTGAAAGATCGGCAGCGCGACGAGGAGATACAGCGCGGTGAAGACGGCGTTGATCGCGGAAATCTTGATCTGCGCGAACACGATGCGGCGAAACGCGTCTGCGAAGCGCGACACGCGTGCGATGAGCGCCGTGGACAGCGGCAAGCGGTGATGCGAGGGCCGCGGCGCGCTCACCGCGATGATCGCGCCGATGATCATACCGATCACGATGTGCCCGAAACCGCGCGCCATTTCCTTGCCGCCTTGCTGGAGCATTTCGGCGTGCCTGTGCATCAACTCGGTGGCTTTGTCCTTCATCTGGCCGGCATCGACCGGGAGATAGTTCGCGATCCAGTCCGGTACGCGCAGGCGCGCGCTCGACGTGATGGTCATCAACTGATCGAGCAGCTTTTGCAGGCTCGGCACGTCGTGTTCGAAATGTTCGATGGTGGCGACGGTGGCGCCCGTCAGCCCGCCGACGATGATGGCGGAAATCAGCCCGACCGCGATGAGCCGCGCGCCCTTGCTCACCACATGGCGCTCGATCACCGGCGAAATCATGTGTACGAGCTGGAACACAAGCATGCCGGCGAGAAGGCCGCCGAGCAGTTTCAGATCGAGCACCAGCCACATTGCGAAGAGCGCGAGGGCATAACTACCGATCTCCACCGCGGACAGCTTCGGCAAGCTCATGTCGCTCGTCAGCCTGACGTGCCGGGTGGGCAGGTCCCGTACACGCGCTTCTTCGTTGGCAGCTTCGTTGCGCTTCGGCATGACTGCGTTCCTTTCCCCTGCTGCGTAAGACGGTTATTCTTGCCGCGGCGCGCGCGGCGCATTCCAGCGGTCCCGGCTGGCGCGCCCGGCCGCGAGGCCCGGCCCGTGGTTCAGGCCGCCGATTTGGCCCGTTGCAGCAAGGGTGCCAGATATCTGCCGGTAAAACTCGACTTCGATTTCGCGACCTGTTCCGGCGTCCCCTGAGCGATGATCTGCCCGCCGCCCGCGCCGCCTTCCGGACCGAGGTCGATCACCCAGTCAGCGGTTTTGATCACGTCGAGATTATGCTCGATGATGACGACCGTGTTGCCCTGATCTCGCAGCCGATGGATCACTTCGAGCAGCAACGCGATATCGTGGAAGTGCAATCCGGTCGTCGGCTCATCGAGGATATATAGCGTCCGACCGGTATCGCGCTTGCTCAGTTCCAGCGAAAGCTTGACGCGCTGGGCTTCGCCGCCCGACAGCGTCGTCGCGGACTGGCCGAGCCGGATATAGCCGAGACCGACATCGAGCAGCGTTCTCAGCTTGCGCGCGACCACCGGCACCGCCTTGAAGAACTCGTGCGCCGCCTCGACCGTCAGATCCAGCACTTCGCTGATGTTCTTGCCCTTGTACTGGACTTCCAGCGTCTCGCGGTTGTAGCGCTTGCCGTGGCACACGTCGCAGGGCACGTAGACGTCCGGCAGAAAGTGCATTTCCACCTTCAGCACGCCGTCGCCCTGACAGGCTTCGCAGCGCCCGCCCTTCACGTTGAACGAGAAGCGGCCCGGATCGTACCCGCGCTCCTTGGCTGCCGGCACGCCGGCGAAGAGTTCACGGATGGGCGTGAAGAGCCCCGTGTAGGTGGCCGGATTCGAGCGGGGCGTGCGGCCGATCGGCGACTGATCGACGGCGATCACCTTGTCGAAATGCTCGAGACCTTCGATCGACTCGTACGGCGCGGGCTCCGTCGCCGAGCCGTACAGATGCTGCGCGACCGCGTGCTGCAGCGTGTCGTTGATGAGCGTCGACTTGCCCGAGCCGGAGACGCCCGTCACGCAGGTCAAAAGTCCGACAGGCAGATCGAGCGTCACGCGCTTCAGATTGTTCCCGTGCGCCTCGACGATGCGCAGCATGCGATCGTCCGGTTTGGTGCGCTCGGCGGGATAGCCGATGGTGCGCTTACCGGACAGATACTGCCCGGTGATCGAGTTCGCGTCTTTCTGCACCTGAACCGGCGTGCCCTGCGCGACGATCACGCCGCCATGTTCGCCCGCGCCCGGTCCCATATCGACGACGTAATCCGCCATGCGGATCATGTCCTCGTCGTGCTCGACCACGATCACCGAGTTGCCGATATCCCGCAGATGCTTGAGCGTGCTGATGAGCCGGTCGTTGTCGCGCTGATGCAGGCCGATGGAAGGCTCGTCGAGCACGTACATCACGCCGGTGAGCCCGGAGCCGATCTGCGACGCGAGCCGGATGCGCTGCGCCTCGCCGCCGGAAAGCGTTTCGGCGCTGCGTTCCAGCGACAGATAATCCAGCCCGACGTTGTTCAGAAACGAGAGCCGCGCGACGATTTCCTTGATCACTTTGTCGGCGATCTCGCCCTTCGCGCCCTCTAGGCGCAGCGTCTGGAAATAGCCGAGCGCATCGCGCAGCGGCCAGCCGCTGATTTCGTAGATGCCGCGCGCCTGGTCATTGGCGCCGACTTTGACGAAGCGCGCTTCGCGCCGCAGGCGCGTGCCTTCGCAAGCCGGGCAGGGCTGATTGTTCTGGTATTTCGCGAGTTCCTCGCGCACGGCGGCAGAATCCGTCTCGCGATAGCGTCGCTCCAGATTCGGGATGATGCCTTCGAACGCATGCTCGCGAACCGACGCGCGCCCGCGCTCATTGATGTACGAAAAGGGAATTGCCTGTTTGCCCGAGCCGTACAAGAGGATCTTGCGCACTTTCTCGGGCAAGTCTTCGAATGGCGCGTCGATCTCGAATTCATAGAATGCCGCGAGACTCTGCAGCATCTGAAAGTAGAACTGGTTGCGCCGGTCCCAGCCCTTCACCGCCCCCGCCGCGAGCGACAGCGACGGATGCGCGACCACACGCTTCGGATCGAAGAACGTGATCTGGCCGAGCCCGTCGCACTCGGGGCACGCGCCCATCGGATTATTGAACGAGAAAAGACGCGGCTCCAGTTCCGGCAGCGAGTACGAGCAAATCGGGCACGCGAACTTCGAGCTGAAGAGCTTTTCCTTGTCCGTGTCCATTTCGAGCGCGATCGCGCGGCCATCGGCGAGACGCAGCGCGGTCTCGAACGATTCCGCGAGGCGCTGCTTCATGTCCGGGCGCACTTTCAGGCGGTCGATCACGACGTCGATCGTGTGCTTGTCGTTCTTCTTGAGCTTCGGCAGGGAATCGACTTCGTAGATTTTCGCGACGCCCTCGTTTGCCGTGCCGCCGCCCGAGCGGATGCGAAAACGGATGAAACCCTGCGCCTGCATTTCCTCGAACAGTTCGACATGCTCGCCCTTGCGATCCGCCACCACCGGCGCGAGGATCATCAGCTTGGTTTCTTCAGGCAGGGCGAGCGCGGCATCGACCATTTGCGAGACGCTTTGCGCCTCCAGCGGAATCAGATGATCCGGGCAATACGGCGTACCGACGCGCGCGTACAAAAGACGCAGATAGTCGTGGATTTCCGTCACGGTGCCGACGGTGGAGCGAGGATTGTGCGACGTGGCCTTTTGCTCGATGGAAATGGCAGGCGACAAACCTTCGATCAAATCGACGTCCGGCTTTTCCATCAACTGCAAAAATTGCCGCGCATACGCCGAGAGGCTTTCCACGTAACGGCGCTGGCCTTCCGCATAAAGGGTGTCGAACGCGAGCGACGACTTGCCCGACCCGGACAGACCCGTGATCACGATCAGCTTGTGGCGCGGCAAGTCGAGATTGACGTTCTTCAGATTGTGGGTACGAGCCCCACGAATGCGAATTTCTTCCACGAGTTCGTTCCGGCGTTTTTTCGGATGCTTTCGGATGATTTCAGCGGCGCTTTCATCGGCCCGGACGGGCCATACAGCCATTGCCGGGCGGAAAGAGAGGGAACCAAACCTGCTACTATAACGACTTTTGAAGGGCGCAGCTCCCGGGCCCGAGGGCCGGATGCACGTCAATCGGCCGGCGCGGGGACTTGCAGGCCATGTGCGGAGCGAGCGCTGGCGCAACGAGCCGTACGCCCAGGCGATTCGTTCCATATAGTGCCGTTACGAGCAAGAACAAGGCGACCGCGCCTGCCTGCGCCGCAGGCCAGGCCCGACGCGACCCTCATCCTTTTCCCGTTTCTGATGTCCAATCCGTCTGCCACGTCTACACGTCTCTCCGCGCCGGAGCTGCGCGCGACCGTGTCGCTCGCCGCCATCTTCGCACTGCGCATGCTCGGTCTGTTCATGATCATGCCGGTGTTTTCCGTCTACGCGAAAACCATCCCCGGCGGCGACAACGTGCTGCTCGTCGGCATCGCGCTGGGCGCCTACGGCGTCACGCAGTCGATGCTCTATATCTTCTACGGCTGGATTTCTGACAAGTTCGGGCGCAAGCCGGTCATCGCGTTCGGCTTGCTCGTGTTCGCGCTCGGGAGCTTCGTCGCGGCCATCGGGCATTCGATGGCGTGGATCATCGCCGGGCGCGTGATTCAGGGGATGGGCGCGGTGTCGTCGGCGGTGATCGCGTTCATCGCCGATCTGACTCACGAGGAAAACCGCACCAAGGCGATGGCGATGGTCGGCGGCAGTATCGGCGTGTCGTTCGCGGTGGCGATCGTCGGCGCGCCGATCGTTTTCCACTGGGTCGGCATGAGCGGACTGTTTACGGTGATCGGCGTGCTGTCGATCCTCGCGATCGGCGTCGTGTTCTGGATCGTGCCGGATCCGCCGGCGCATCCAGTCCACGTCAAGGCGCCGTTCGCGGAAGTCCTGCACAACGTCGAGCTGCTGCGTTTGAACTTCGGTGTGCTCGTGCTGCACGCCACCCAGACGGCGCTCTTTCTCGTCGTGCCGCGCATTCTGGAGGAAGGCGGGCTGCCGGTCGCGTCGCACTGGAAGATTTACCTCCCTGTGATGGCGCTCGCTTTCGTGATGATGGTTCCGGCGATCATCGCCGCAGAGAAACGTGGAAGAATGAAGAGCGTCATGCTGGGCGCGATCGGGCTTATCCTGATCGGCCAGTTGTTATTGGGCGCCGCTCCCCATACGCTGTGGTCCGTGGCCGCCATTCTGTTCGTGTACTTTCTCGGCTTCAACGTGCTCGAGGCGTCGCAGCCGTCTCTGGTGTCGAAGCTCGCACCGGGCACGAGAAAGGGCGCGGCGGCGGGCGTGTACAACACGACACAGTCGATCGGCCTTGCGCTTGGCGGGGTGATCGGCGGCTGGCTGCTCAAGCTCGACGGGCCGAGTGCGGTCTTCTTCGCCTGTTCGGGGCTGGTGCTCGCATGGCTCGTTGTCGCAGCATGGATGAAACCGCCGCCGCGCAGGGCCGAGCGCGTGGCCTGACAGATAGTTGAACCATCGAATCAAAGCCGGCTGGTATGGGCGAATCCACGTCTGAAGACCGGATCGTTCCAATCCCAGCATTCGGCTGACAGTTAGCAAGGAATCTACCGGAGAAATCATGGCATCAGTCAACAAGGTCATTCTCGTGGGCAATCTGGGCGCGGACCCGGAAACCCGCTACCTCCCGAGCGGCGACGCCGTGGCCAACATCCGTCTCGCGACGACGGACCGCTACAAGGACAAGAGCTCCGGCGAATTCAAGGAACTCACGGAGTGGCATCGCGTGGCGTTCTTCGGCCGGCTCGCGGAGATCGTGAACGAATATCTGAAGAAGGGCTCGTCGGTGTATATCGAAGGCCGTATCCGCACGCGCAAATGGACCGACCAATCGGGCCAGGAGCGCTATTCGACGGAAATCGTCGCGGACCAGATGCAGATGCTCGGCGGCCGCGGCGGCGCGGTTGGCGGCGGCGATGAAGGCAGCTACAGCCGAAGCGCGCCGATGGAGCGTTCCGGCGGCGGCGGGCGCGCGCCTGCGAGCGGACGCCCGAGCGGTGGCGGAGCGGGAGGCGCAGGCGCCGGTTCGAGCCGCCCGAGCGCGCCGGCGGGCGGCGGCTTCGACGACATGGACGACGATATCCCGTTCTGACGAACAGGAAACGATTTGCGCATCGAAAGGATGGGCCTCCGGCTGAATTAGCCCGAGGCCCATTTTTTCGCTCCGGCAAGGCGCTTTCCGAATTATCGCGTGCGCTCCCCCTTTTCTCGCCGGACATATTAATCTCTCGATATGCGTGGGGCGAGCGGCGATGTCTAATCGGACTTCTCCTATGGCCTGTGATTTATTCGCGTCCTATTTTTGAAGTAATTGTTCAAGAGAATAAAGAACATAATTTTGCTTGATGTCATTGATTTAGGCATTTTCACCGTATTTGATCATCGATTTTGTCGAGCACAGATTCGGGTAAAAGCGCGCCTATCGATTACCGTCTCGGATTAATCCGCTGAGCAGGTCGACCCAAGCAAACTCACCAAGACCAGCAACTTCAATGGGGGCCTCTTGAAGCTTCGAATAATATTGGCTGACGATCATCCTTTCGTACTCCTTGGGATGAAAGCGCTCTTTGCCGCAGACCGTGGAATTGAGGTCGTCGGCGAGGCAAATAACGCGAGCACTTTGCTGGCCGAGCTTGCCGTCAAGTCATGCGACGTTTTGGTCACGGACTTCGCCATGCCCGAGCCGGGTGGAGATGCGAATGACGGCCTTCGTCTCATCCGCAAAGTGCGTCAGGATTTCGAAAACGTCAGCATCGTCGTGCTCACTAGCGTCAGCAATGTCGCGATTCTGCGCTCCATCTTGAACGCCGGCGCGATGAGCCTCGTCAGCAAGGCCGAGCCGATCGAACTCGTTGGGACGGCCGTGCGGCATGCGAGCGTCGGACGTCGCTTCGTGTGCGCGTCGTTTCTCGCCGCGCTCGCGGAGGCGGGCACGGAGACGGACTTTTCGGCCGAGGAGCCGCGCCTTTCGCCGAGAGAGATCGAAGTCGTCCGCCTGTTTGCCAAAGGTCATTCAATTACAGAGATCGCGAGAGAGCTCGAGCGCGACGTCCGCACCATCAGTCGCCAGAAGCGCGACGCGATGAATAAGCTCGGCGTACGAAACGATCCCGGATTGTTCGCATTCGTTCGCGCGCGCGGACTCGGATGAATTTTGTTGTGCGTTTTTCATTTCAGATGCGTCTTATGTATCTAAATAATTCGGTATCCGATGCTTATGTTTCATTTCCGGATTCAGAATCGGGTCCGCAGTTCGATAAGGGGTTGGAGTCAATGGAGTTCGGGAACGGGAGCCAAGTGTTCTCGCACGCTAAACGGATAAGACTGGCGATAGCGGATGACCATCCTCTCGTCATCCTTGCAGTCGAGCGTTTTGCCGGGAATTTTCCCAGTGTGGAAGTGGTGAGTCGTAGCACGAATTCGACACAGCTCGAAGAGTCGCTGGCTCGCGGCGAATGCGACGTAGCGATCATCGACTTCTTCATGCCGGGCGGGCGCTACGGTGACGGCATCGAGCTGATTCAGCATATAGCGAACCGGTATCCCGAAGTTCGCATCGTCGTCCTGTCACGCAACGACGACGCCTCGATCGTGAAACAAGCACTGGAGGCAGGGGCGCATGCGTTCCTGAGCAAGGAGGACCGGCTCGACCTGATCTACGTGGCCATTGTTTCGGCCATCGCCAATGAGACCTACCTCGGACCAGGCATTCGCCGAATGCTGGCACTCGCGGACTCTGAAAGTCATGCACGCTTCATTCGTCAGAGACTCACGAGTCGTGAGCTGGATGTGATCGAGCGCTATGCCCGCGGCGCGAACGTCACCGAGATCGCGAAGGAACTCGACCGTAGTGTGAAGACAATCAGCGCGCAGAAGTGTGCGGCCATGCGAAAGCTCGATCTGTCGACCGACGCTGATTTGTATCGATTCATCGCAGATAGCGGCTTGATCTAAGGCGGACTGGGCAGCGCGGGGGCGGTTAGCAGTAAAGGCCGGCAAGGAGACAGCGCTCAGTCGGTCGACGACTGTGGCGCGCCGGACAACTTCAACAGAACGCACAAACAATGACAACAAAAACGCTGAAACGAGCGATTGTTGCGGACGACCATCCGGTTGTCATCAAAGGAATCCAAAGCTTCCTGGAGCAAGACGGCGCGATACGAGTGGTCGCCACCGCGCGGGACACGCTGGAGCTTGCGGAGGCGGTCGATACGACGCCGTGCGACTTCGTTTTCTCGGATATCGGCATGCGCGGTATCGACGGCGAAAGCAGTTCGATCGCTTTTCTTCGGCGTTTGGCGTGGCAGGAACGACGCCCGAAGGTCATCGTCCTGACGATGATTTCACAGACGCGAATGCTGGCGGGCCTGGTTCAACTCGGCGTGGATGGCCTGATCGACAAGCGCGACGGACTCGAATACTTGCGCGACGCGATATCGGTGGCTGAGGCGGGCGGCTGCTTCCTTTCGCCGCGCGTGGAGGCGGCGGTGAGTCATCTGCCGGCGACATCGCCGGCGCGCGCAGGCGTATTGAGCCGGCGAGAGTGGGAAGTATTTCAGCTCTATGCACGCGGCCTTCTCATTCACGAAATCGCGGATCACTTCGGGCGAAGCCGCAAGACAATCGCGACGCAGAAGCGAAGCGGCATGCGCAAGCTGGGCCTCGAAAGCGAAGAGGAAATGGTTGCATATCTGCAGCAGGTCGGATTGATCTGAGTCGGCGTGGCCGTCAGCAACGCCCGATTCTAAAGCAAATTGGGACGGTTCTTATTCGATTCCGATGCATTGCGGATCAGACTCAACTCATTTGCTTCGACAGGCAAGCATGAAGCGCGTTGGCATTCGTCCGTCAAAAGCGGCGGACTGACATCGTGGGCTTGCCCGGCCGGCCACGCAGCTTTCGTTGCACGCGTCGGCCTCGTATCCGAGGGGTTCGAATTGAGATTCCTGTTCGCACGTTGTCTGCTTCTACTCGCCCTGATCAGCGTGACTGTCCCGCTATCCAGCCAGGCAGCCGAGGCGCATGTTCACACGAGGGCCTCACAGCCAACAGTTGGCGTCCGGGCCGAACCGAAGAGCGCAGCAGCCACGCTGAATCTCGACGAACCCGAGCGCAGTTATCTGCGCACGTTGAAGCCCGTCGCCGTCGGATTGATCGAGGCAACGGGCGACTCTGCCGATGAGTCGCTCCAGCGGCCAGAAGTCGCACTGGAAGACATCGAGAAATCGCTCGGCGTCACGTTCCAACCGAAGCACTTCAGCGATTGGGCAAGGGCCGCGTCGGCCTTTCAGCGGGGCGAGATCGACATGATCGTCGCGCCGAGCCCGCCGGAAAGGCTTAACTACGCCATGCACTCCGAGTTGCATCCGCTCGATCTGCTCATCGGGCGCGCATTCGCGCAATCGGGGGCGTCGCAATCCGGAGGCCCGCAGACGGCTGCATCCGCCGGCTGGAACGTCACGGCGTTGCGTCTGCTGCCGGCGCTCATCGGCATTGCCGCTGTGCTGTTAGTCACGCTGCGCGCCTTCATTCGACTGCAACAGGAAATGAACCGGCGCATCGAAACGGAGCAGCGTCTCGGGACGCAACTCAGTTTTCAGCAAACCATGATGGAGGTGGTTCCGTACCCGCTCGTCGCGAAGGACATGCAGAACCGCTACATCATGGTGAATCGCGCCTTCGAGGAAGTGCTCGGGGTGCAGCGCGAAGACATTATCGGGCGCACGAGCCTCGAGGTGACGGCGTGGGGTGAAGCGCATAGCCGCGTGCTGAATGAACTGACAGGTACGACGCTGGCCACCGGTCAGCGACAGGAAGTCGAAGCTGAGTTCCTCGACAATCAGAATCACCCGCGGTGCGGCCTTTTCTGGACCGGCGCATTCACGGCATTGAACGGGGAGCGAGCGGGCGTCGTCGGCACGATGATCGACATCACCGATATCCGCGACGCCGAAACCCGCGCGCGGCAAACCGAGCGGCGGCTTCGCGACGTGACGCGATCGCTGCCGGCAGTCGTGTTCCAGTTGCGGCGCGCAAGCGACGGCACATACAGCCTTCCCTATATCGACGGCGATACCCGGCAGTTGCTCGCACTGGACGTCGTCGCACTGGCTGACGATCCGATTCACGCGTTGACGCGCATTCACGCCGACGACAGCGCGCGTCTGCTCGAAGAAATCGAAGCGTCGGCGCGCACACTCGAGCCGCTGCATACCGAGTTTCGCTCAACGGTGGAAGGCGTTACCCGCTGGATTCGCGCCGACCTCGTCGCGCAGCGTGAGGACGACGGGGCCGTGGTCTGGAGCGGCTATTGGGCCGATGCCAGCGTGGAGCGCGCCCGCGCGGACGAACTCGCCCGAGCACGGGATATCGCCGAAGCCGCGTCGCGCGCGAAGGACGACTTCCTGGCGATGATGAGTCACGAGATCCGCACGCCGATGAACGGCGTTTTGGGGCTCGTCGAAGTGCTCCAGAACACGCCGATGAATTCCGATCAGTCGCAGATGCTCGGCATGATTCAGGATTCCGCGAGTGCGCTCCTGCAGATCCTGGACGATCTCCTCGACTATTCGAAGATCGAGGCCAACCGGTTGACGATCGAGTCGACTCCGATCGATTTGCGCGAACTCGTCGATAGTGCGGTCGGCCTGCTCGCCGGAAGGGCGCACGAAAAGGGTCTTCGCGTGCGTGTCGACGTGGCGCCGGAAGTGGCTGCGACGGTAAGGGGCGACAGCGTGCGCCTGAGGCAGGTTCTCTTCAACCTGATGAGTAACGCGATCAAGTTCACGATCAAGGGCGATGTCGCGCTCCACGTACGCGCGATCGAGCAGGGCGCATCGGAACAGGTGATCGAACTATGTGTGAAGGACACCGGCATCGGGATTGCCGCGGAGGCTCAGCAAAGCCTGTTCGAGCCGTTCGTGCAAGCGGAGACTTCCACGACGCGCCGCTTCGGCGGCACCGGGCTCGGGCTGACGATCTGCAATCGTCTCGTCGAATTGATGGGCGGCGCGATGAGTCTCGAAAGCGCGATCGGCGTCGGAACGGCGATGACCGTTCGTCTCGCAATGCCCATCGAAACGTTGCGATATCAGATCGACGGGTTGCGCGGAAAGCGGGGCATCGTCGCGATCGACGACGACCGAGTAGCGGCAGCGCTCATGCACTATGGCGAGGCGCTCGGTCTCGCGTTGCAGCGCTACACGCCCAACGAACTCGCGCGGTCGCAGCCGGGGTCGCTCGACGACATCGAGATCGTCTTTCTGAGCGATACGCACACGCTCGCGCTTCCGCTCGGTTCGCGCGTGATTCACATGACCGAAAAGCCAAAGCCCACCGGATACCGGATTCTCGAAGATGACATCCGCGTGAGCGTCAATCCGATTTCATGGCACGGGCTTGGCGCGGCTTGCGTCGCAGCATTGACAGGCATGACGCAGATCGCATCGGGACTCACGCTCCGCCACGAAGCAAAGATGGCGGCGCCGGACCGGGAAGACGCACTGCGCAGCGGCAAACTCGTGCTCGTGGCCGAGGATCATCCGGTGAACCAGGAACTGATCCGTCATCAGCTCTCGCTGCTCGGTTTCGCCTGCGATGTCGTGCACGATGGTGCCGAGGCGTACGCCGCGCTGGCGGATACGCGCTATGGCTTTCTGATCACGGACTGCCACATGCCGAACATGACGGGGTACGAACTGGCGCGTCGGATCCGGGCCGATGAAGCCGGCACGACGCGTCGCCTGCCGATTCTCGGCATAACGGCGAGCACCGCGCCCGACGAACTGCAGCGGTGCCGCGACGCGGGCATGGATGACCGGCTCGTCAAGCCGACCCGGCTCGCGACGTTGCGCGAACATCTGAACCGCTGGTGGGTGACCGAGGCTGCCGCGCCCGAGACCGGCGCGCATTCACCGCAAGCTACCGACGTGCCGGCGCGCGACGACGATGATCTCGACCTGAGCGCGATGGCTCAGCTATGGGGGAGTGAAACGACCGTGAAGGCATTGCTGGACGCGTTCGTATCGTCGTTCCGCGAGGATCTCGTGACGCTTCGGCAGTTGCTCGATCGCGGCACGGTGGACGATCTACGGGATTGGCATCATCGTGTCGTCGGGGCGGCCAGCGTTTTGCAGTATCGGCCGCTGCTTGGTGCGCTGAAGGATTTTCGTCGGGATCTGCATGTGAAGACCCGCGACGCACGCCGGCGCGAAGGCTTTGCCTTGATCGCGCGATGCGAACAACTCGTCGAGCGCATCCAGGCGAAAGGTGCCGCACTTGCCTGATGGGGCGACGTGGCGCAACGGCGCCGCGTCCGCCTACTTCTTAATCCAGAAATGTCTCGGGACTCGCATCGACCGGTTCGCGGTCGCGGAAGTGGGCCAGCGCGAAGTCCACGAATGTGCGCGTCTTGGCCGGCACGTGTCGGCGTCCCGGGTAGACAATCGACACTTCCTTGTCCGCATCCTTGAGCGAATAGCCCGGCAGCAGGCGCACGAGCGAACCCGTTTCGATGTCCTGCGCCACATAGCTCTCCGGCAGCACCGCGATTCCCATTCCTGAAAGCGCCGCTTGCCGCAACATGTGCGAGCTGTTCACGGTGTATGCCGGATCGAGGGCGACGCTTTCCTCCACGCCCGAAGGTCCGACAAAGGACCACGTCGATCCATGAATATCCGCGGTTGGCGCGAGAAACGCGTGTGCCGCCAGCAACGCCGGACGGTCGGGCGCACGGCGCCGCGAAAGATAGGCCGGCGATGCGACGAGCACGGCCGCCACTTTCACCAGCGGGCGGTTGATCAGCATGCCGCTGTTGACGAGATGCGGCACGACGATGCCGACGTCGAAGCCTTCCGCGACGAGATCGACCGGACGATGCAACAGCGTCACACGGAGCTTCACATTCGAATATCGCTCCATGAATCCGCGCAGCATCGGCGTGAGCCCGAGCAATGAAAAAGATGCCGATGCCACCAGCTTGAGCGTGCCCGAGGGATCGACGGAGCTGGTTCCCACCGATGCCTCGATCGTCTCGATCTGATCGATCACCACACGGCAGCCTTCGGCATAAGCGCGCCCAGCCTCCGTGAGAGAGACGCTGCGCGTGGTTCGGTTCAGCAAGCGCGTGTTGAGATGCGCTTCGAGCAGTGAGACGTAGCGCGTTATCACGGCGTTGGAGAGATCGAGCGCGGCAGCGGCGCGGCCGAATGACTCTGTTTCCGACACCTTAAGAAAGACGCGCATCGCTTGAAGTTGATTCATTGGGCGAGCGATTTGAGAAACGCTTTTAGACGCTTCGAGTATGCGAAGGAGGCAAGCGGTTGGAGCGCAGCCTCGCGTGCGCGATGTTATAGCGCAAAGGGAAGTTCGGAAATCGGAGGCTTCTGATCTCGATCAGGTGTCTCAATGTAACCACTGTCGTATGTGTGCAACTAAACCCTCACAACGCACCGGCGACGACCGTGTGATGCGATCTGTAAGTTCAGGCGCCGTAAGTATTTATCCATATCGAAATTACATTTTTCGAATTATTCGAAAAGGCTTTTGTGTTTCGTTTGGCCGTTTCTCAAAAAGACCGGGCAATAAACTTTGTCGTGCCGAATATCGGTGCTGAGCTAAACGAGCAAAGAGGCAATCCAAGCTCGACAGGCGTTCGGCCTGAAGCAACCCATCGAGTCTCACGACTCAGCAAAGGAACTCGCATGAAAAAGAATTTGATCGTCACGGCCATCGCAGCTCTGGCCGCATCGTTCGCAGGCGCTGCGAACGCGCAAAGCAGCGTCACGCTGTATGGTTTGATCGACGCAGGCTTCACGTACGTGAATAACGTGCCGGCTACGGATGGCTCCGATAGCATCAAGGGCAGCTCGTTCCAAATGAAGGGCGGCAACGTGCAGATGAGCCGTTGGGGCCTGCGCGGCACCGAAGATCTGGGCGGCGGCATGAAGGCGATCTTCACGTTGGAGAACGGCTTCGACGTGACCAACGGCACCTCGATTGGCGGCAGCGGCTTCGGCCGTCAGGCTTTCGTCGGCCTGTCGACCAATGCAGGTACGGTAACGCTGGGTCGCCAGACCGACTCCGTGACCGACTACCTCGGCCCGCTTAGCGCGACTGGCACGTGGGGCGGTACGTACTTCGCGCACCCGGGCAATCTGGATAACCTGAACGGCGACGACTTCCGCGAGAACAACTCGATCAAGTTCCAAAGCGCGAACTACGCCGGCTTCTCGTTCAGCGGCCTGTATGGCTTTTCGAACGTGGGTAACTTCGCAGCGAACCGTGCATACAGCATCGGCGCGGGCTACGCGAACGCTGGTCTGAAGCTCGGCCTCGCATACATGCAAGGGAACGGTGTCGGCGGCAATGCTCGGGGTGCGATTACGGACTTCGTGTTCCTGAACAACGACGACAACCAAGTCGCCACCGACGTTCGTCAGCGCACGTTCGGCGCGGGCGCGAGCTATTCGATTGGCGCTGCGACGTTCGGCGCGTTGTGGACGCAGACCCGTCTGGATCGTAACTCGTCCGACGGTTCGGTTATCACCAACAACTACGAAGTCAACGGTCGTTACGCGCTCACCCCGGCATTGTCGCTGGGCGCTGCGTACACGTACAGCCGCTACCGCGACAGCTTCTTGAGCGACGCCGCGGTCCATGCGCACCAGTTCGGCCTGCAGACGGACTACGCGTTGTCCAAGCGCACTGACATCTATGCTGAAGGCGTAGTGCAGATCGCCAGCGGCGGTGACGAAGGCGTGTATCCGGCTGCCGGCATCAATGGCGTTCCGACTTCGACGAGCAGCCGTCAAGTCGTTCTCTCGACGGGTATCCGTCACCGCTTCTAAAGCCATCGGAGCAATACCGAGCTTTAGCTAGTTAGAAAAGGGCGCCGCAAGGCGCCCTTTTCGCATGTTTGCCTGTTGCCACTGAGGCGAAGCGCATCCCGCATTCGGATGCTCTACCATGGCGATGTGGTCATCGCATCGAAAACGCGCTGTCCGCCAAACAGGAGAAGAGCCATGACCTCGACATGCAGACCACATGTACGCTGGACGACCGTTCTGATGTTCGCCATTCTCGCGTCAGGCGCGGCTCGTGCGGACACCGTCGCCCTGAAAGCCAATCTCCAGCCCTCGAGTGAAGTCCCGCCGCGCGTGAGCAAAGGTCACGGCACAGTGGACGCGACGTTCGATACCGACACCAAAGTATTCACCTGGACCGCAACCTACGCGGAGTTATCGGGCCCCGTGACGATGGCTCATTTCCACGGCCCCGCGCCGGTCGGTCAGAACGCGAAAGTGCAAGTGCCCATCGACAAGAAAGCCCTCGCGAGTCCCATGAAAGGACAGGCGACGCTATCGGAACAACAAGTAAACGACCTGATGACCGGGCAGTGGTACTTCAACATCCACACGCAGGAAAATCCGACTGGCGAGATCCGCGGTCAGGTGATGCCGGCGAATTGAAACGCACCGGCCGGATCAATCAACGATGAGCTGGCAGAGCACCCTGGCTTGCTGGGCCGTACGCACGCGCATGCGCCCGCACAGCGCGAAGCCCGAACTCGACGTCGAGTTGGCGCGAAGCTACGCCTCGCGTCGAATCTGGTCGCCGCGCGTGCCGAAAGGCTGGCGGCTCGATACGCGCGACCCGAGCGGCGAATGGCTCACACCGCCGACCAATCCACGTGCAACCATTCTCTATCTGCACGGTGGAGGCTATTACTTCTGCTCGCCGCGCAGTCATCGGGCGATTACGTTCGGGTTGGCCACGCAGGCAAATGCGCGCGTCTTCTCGCTCGATTACCGCCTTGCGCCGGAACATCGCTTTCCCGCAGCGCTCGACGATAGCGTTGCCGCATACCGTCGCTTGCTCGGAGACGGCATTCCGGCACAATGGATCGCGATTGCAGGGGACTCGGCCGGCGGCGGCCTCGCGCTCGCGACGCTCCTCGCGCTGCGCGACGCGGGAGATCCGCTTCCCGCGGCTGCGGTGCTGTTTTCGCCGTGGACGGATCTGACCTGCAGCGGCTCGTCGATGCGAACCAACGACGGCCGCGATCCGATGTATCACGCGGCCATCTTTCCTCGCGTGGCCGCGCAGTATCTCGGCGCAGCCGACGCGCGACATCCTTACGCCTCGCCGGTATTCGGCCAGTTCGAAAGCATGCCGCCGCTGCTGATTCAGGTCGGCGACACCGAACTGTTGCTCGACGATTCGACTCGCGTCGCGACCAAAGCGCGCGCGGCCGGCGTGCGCGTCGAACTGGAGATCTGGCGCAACGTTCCGCACATCTTCCAGATCTGGGCGCCGTTCATGCCCGAAGCAAGCGACGCGCTCGCGCGCGCCGCCGCGTTTATCGACGCCGCGACCTCCGCGCCCCGGACTCATCTGCCGCCCATGACCTCGATCGTCTGATAGGCACGTTCGACGGCCGGCGCGCCATAGCGCCGCTCGAGCCTGCGCACGGTGAAGTGGCCATGCGCCATCTGCTGGAAGTGGTCGATGAACACCGTGTTGACCATCGCGCCGAGCACTGCGCCGATCGCCGGAATGGACTTCGCGGCCACTTGCTCGCTGACCTGCACCGAAAACCTCGATGCGATCGTCTGCAAAAACTTGAGCAACGCCGTCGATCCATGACTGCCGAGTCCCTTCGCCGCGATCTCGTTCGTCGCGCGCGACACGGACTGGGCGAGCGCGCCGCGCACAATGAAATAGCCGAGATCGGCGTTGTCGTCGCTGGCTTTCGTGCCGCCCATGCCGAGCACCATCATGCATTGCAGCTGGGTTTCGACGCGATGCACGTCCTCGCCCTCGCTACGCGCGATATCGCAAATCGAGCGGAACATCAGCGTGGTTGTCACCGGCAATTCGACAGGCAATGCGAACAGTCCGAAAGCGCCGCCTGCCGCGCCGGTCGTCGCGACGGCCAGCTTGTGCATCAGATTGTGCGGTTTGTCGGGAGGCGGCGCGAGCAGCGAACTGGACGGCGCGCTCTTGCCGAGCGTGCGCAATGCGAGCTGGAGGCACTTTCTCAGCGCCAGTTGCGTCGCGTCGTCGACCTTCTCTTGCGCGGCGGCAGGCAAGCGGCCCATCAGTTTTTCGATGGGCGCCCCGACGACGCTCGCCAGCTTCATCGTCAGCGACGGGCTTTCCAGCGCTTCCTTCGCGCGTGTGAGCGCCGCAAAATCTTCGGTTGTGAGCGGCGAGGTGATGATCGGCGTCGGTTCCATGCGATGTCTTCTGTCCGGTAAATGGTGAGTTGCCACGCAAATTAGAGCGCGGCGCCGTGCTATGATTCCATTTCAATTGACTAGTCAATCATTGCGTCTACAAAAAATGGCCGTTCACACAGCCGCGCACCATTCCAGCGGACAGGTCCTGCCTTTCCGCGAATCCCTCATGGCGATGCTGGGCGTCTCGTTCGTCACGATGCTCGTCGCGCTCGACCAAACGGTGGTGGGCACCGCGCTGCCGACGATCGTCGCCGAGCTTAAAGGCTTCGATCTCTACGCGTGGGTCGCCACGTCGTATCTTCTGACTTCCGTCATCACCGTGCCGATTTTCGGCCGGCTCGGCGACTACTACGGACGCAAGCCGTTCGTGATCGCGTCAATCGTCGTGTTTACCGTCGCCTCGGTGCTCTGCGGACTCGCCAACAGCATGATGTTCCTCGTGCTGGCGCGCGGGTTGCAAGGCATCGGCGGCGGTATGCTCGTCGGCACTGCGTTCGCGTGCATCGCCGATCTCTTTCCGGACAACGTCGTGCGCCTGCGCTGGCAAGTGCTGATGAGCTCGGCGTTCGGCATCGCGAACGCGGTCGGGCCGTCGCTCGGCGGTTTTCTCACGCAATATTACGGCTGGCGCTCGGTGTTCTATGTGAACCTGCCGGTGGGCATCGTCTCGCTTTATTTCGTATGGCGTTTTCTGCCGCATCTGCGCCACGTCGCGCATGAAGGCAAAATGCGCCTCGACTGGCCCGGCGCCGCGCTCATCGCGGTGGCGCTCGGCGCATTGCAATTGTTCGTCGAAATGCTGCCGAAGCATGGTCTCGGCGCCGAGACCGCCGCGTTGCTCGCGCTGAGCGTCGCCGCCGGCGTCGCGCTGTGGAAATGGGAAATGCGCTGCGACTACGCGATTCTGCCCGTCGACATGTTCCGCAACAAGGCGCTCGCCGCGCTCTTCACGCTCGCCATTCTCGGCGGCTTCACCATGTTTTCGTTGCTGTTTTACGCGCCGTTGCTGTTTCAGGGCGGCTTCGGCATGTCGCCGAAAGACGCAGGCATGATGATCACGCCGCTCGTCGTGTTCATCACGATCGGCAGTATCGTAAACGGGCGCATCGTCACGCGCCTGAAGAACGCCAATCTGATGCTGTATGTCGGCTTCGCGTTGCTCGCCGTCTCGTGTCTGGGCATCGTCGTCGCCACGCACAACATGCCGCGCTCGCTGCTGCTCGTGATCATGCTGCTCGGTGGCCTCGGTCTCGGCTTCGTGATGCCGAATCTCACCGTGTTCGCGCAGCAGACCGCAGGGCGCGCGCATCTGGGTATCGCGACGGCGCTGTTGCAATCGCTGCGCATGATCGGCGGGATGATTGGCACCGCGCTCACCGGTACGCTCGTGAGCCATCTGTACGCGAGCGGCGTGAGTCTCGCGCTCGAAAAGGATCACGCGATGCGCTGGGTCGGCGATCTCTCCGATCCGCAGATTCTCATCAACCGCGAAGGACAGCAGGCGTTGCTCTCGCAACTGACGGCGGCTGGCCATAGCGGGGCGATGCTGCTCGAAGCCGCGCGCGAGGCGCTCGTCGCCGCGATTCACATCGGCCTCGCAGTGGCGGCGGTGGTCGCGGTGGTGTCGCTGTGGCAGTCGCGCCGTGTGCCGCCGGTGCGCCTGAAAGGGCCGCAGGAACCGGTCATCCTCGCCGAATGACTACGGAAATCGAAAGCATGAATGAACAGGACCGTATCGCCGTGGTGCAGCAGTTCGGGCGCACGTATCGCGCGTTCATGTCGGCGTTCGAGGCGGCCGTCGGCCAGCCGATGCCGCGCTGGCGCATCCTGCTCGCGTTGCATGAACACGCGGGCGTGCTGTCGCAGAAGAGGCTCGTCGAACGTTTGAAGGTGGACCCGGGCGCGCTGACGCGGCAGTTGAAGACGCTGGAAGGGCTCGGCTGGATCGTGCGCAGCGTCGATGCACGCGACAATCGCGTGTCGAATGTCGCGCTGACGGCGCAAGGGCGCGCGATGGCCGAAGAAAGCCTGCCGCGTCGCAACGCGTTTCTGCACGACACGATGGCTTCGTTGCCCGATGAAGCGATCGAAGCGTTGTCGAGCGCGCTTCACATGTTCGAGGGACGCATTCAGGAAGTGGCGGCCGCGAACGCGTCGCAAGCGGCCGCCGTCGAAGTGAAAGCTTAAAAGAACGTTTCGATCACCTCGGTGACGCGGTATTTCGGATCCAGGACGAGAATCTGACGCCACTTGTCGAAGGTCAGGCACGGGTGCGAGATGTCGAACGCGATCATGTCGCCGACTTTCACGTCGTCGCCCGGCTTGATGCGCAAGTACGCGTGCTGGTCCATCAGGCCGAAAATCTCCCAGCCTTCGTCGCGCGAAACATCGCGCGGCGCTTCATTGCCCGGACGATAATGCTTCGCCGGCTCGGGCATACCCGCATCGAATGCGGAATCGCGCTTGCCGAGCCCGATGATCGCGCGATCCGGTTCGGGAATCGACTGCACATACGCCCACAACTGCAGCGCCGGCTTCAAACCTTGCCCCATCTTCTTCGCGATCGGATTGCGCGCGAAGATCTCGTTCTGCGCTTTCTTGTAGATGCCGACATCGTGCGTCAGATAGCAGCCCGGGCGCAGCACGACTTCGATCGCGTCGCTGTTGGCCTTCGCGAATTCGTCAGCGACGACGTCATACCATGCCGATCCCGCGCCCGAGAGAATCGCGGGCTTGCGCGCGATCTTGCCGTCCGCGATCAGCTTGCGCGTGACGTCCACCGCGCTTTGCAGGAACGCGCGAACTTTCGTTTCGTCCTGCAGCACGCCCTCATACAACTCGATGCCCGCAAGTTCGATCGTGCCTTGCCAGCGCGCGATCGCAGCGAGCACCGCATCGCGCTGCGCGTCGTCGCGCACGCCGGTGCGTCCGCCCGGCACGCCGAGCTCGATCAGGACGTTCAGCTTTTTGCGGACGGAACTGAAGAATTCTCCGAGCTGATCGACGCCGTCGGCTGAATCGACCAGACAGAAGAACTCGAAATTCGGATCGGTGAGCAACTCGGCGATCATGCCCATGTTGCGTTTGCCGACGAGCTGATTGGCCATCAGGATGCGATGCACGCCGCCGCGATACGCCGCGCGCACCTGATGCGCGGTCGCGAGCGTGATGCCCCACGCGCCGGCGTCGAGCTGACGGCGAAAGAGTTGCGGCGCCATCGTCGTCTTGCCGTGCGGCGCGAGCTTCACGCCGTATTCGCCGACGAACGCCTGCATCCACTTCAGGTTGTGCTCGATGCGATCGGAATAGAGCACGGCGGCGGGCAGGCTCACGTCCTCTTCGAGCAGATTCCATTGCAGGCGCGACGCGTCGTTCAACTGGATGCCCGTGCCCGGCACCATGCCGAGACCCTTGCCGAACGGGTCGATCGTCGCGTTCTGATAGTTTGTAACTTTCATGTGCTGCTACTCCATCGTCCGTTTAAATAAACCTTGCGCACGACTCGATGCGCATCAGAGTTGACGGTGCTATGTTAACCAAAGTAGCATCCGCGATGGAAATGTTATTTAGTAACACGAGCTTCACGTAAACCCGCAACCCGATATGAACGGCCACGCCGACATGCTCAGTTTCGACATCGTCGCACGCATCGCGGAGCGCGCGCCCGAGTTGCGCAGCGCCGAGCGCAAGGTCGCCGCGCTGATTCTCGACGACCTGACGGGCGCATCGCGCGCGAGCATCGGTGCGCTCGCCGACAAGGCGGACGTGAGCATCGCGACCGTGACGCGTTTCGCGAAGGCGGTCGGCTGCGTGGACGTGCGCGAATTGAAGCTTCGGCTCGCGCAGGCGGCGGCCGTGGGTCAGCGCTTTCTGAAGCGCGAGCCTGATGCGGTGCCCGATTCGCTCGCCGCGCGCATTTTCGAGGAAGTGCAGGCGACGCTCGCGCAGAATCAGGGCGCGCTCGCCGCCGCGCCGATCGCCGAAGCCGCGGACGCGCTCGCCGCGGCATCGATGATCTACGTGTTCGGCATGGGCGGCGGCTCGACCGCCCTCGCCGACGAGATGCGTTTTCGTCTCGTGCGGCTCGGACGGCCGGTCGCGTCCTATCAGGACGGGCTGTTGCAGCGGATGGTCGCGTCGACGTTATCGAAAGAACATCTCGTGGTTGCGCTATCGGTGACGGGGCAGACGCCGGAGATAGTCGAAAGCTGTCAGCTCGCGAAACAGTACGGCGCGCGCGTGATCGCACTGACCGCGCCCGCGTCGCCGCTCGGCGCGCTTGCGGACTGGCTGATTCCGGTCATCGCGATCGAAACGGATTTCATCTACAAACCGTCGTCGTCCCGCTACGCGATGATGATGGCGCTCGATTTGCTCGTCACCGAACTGGCCGTCAAGCAGGCCGACCACAGCCGCGAACTGTTGCGCCGCATGAAACACGCGCTCGATTCGCATCGCGGCGGCGGCGAGCGTCAACCTTTGGGAGACTGATCATGGAATCGTTGAAAGCCGACACGCTGATCGTCGGCGCGCGCGTGATCGACGGCACGGGCGCGCCCGCCGTCGAGCGCGATGTCGCCGTGCGCGACGGGCGCATCGTGGCGATCGAGGCGCCGGGCGGCTTGTCCGGCTGGCATGCCGATGAAACCTTCGACGCCGAGGGCAAAGTGCTCGCGCCCGGTTTCATCGACGTTCACACGCACGACGACACGCACGTGATCCGCTCGCCGCAGATGATGCCGAAGATCACACAGGGCGTGACGACGGTGATCGTCGGCAATTGCGGCATCAGCGCGTCGCCGGTGACGTTGAAGGGCGATCCGCCCGATCCGATGAACCTGCTCGGCGACGCCACCGCATTCAGATATCCGACCTTCGCCGCTTATGTCGATGCCGTCAACGAAGCGCGTCCGGCGGTGAATGTCGGCGCACTGATCGGGCATACGGCACTACGCAATAATCATATGGACCGGCTGGATCGCGCGGCCAGCGCCGATGAAGTCGCGGGCATGCGCGCGCAACTCGAAGAAGCGCTGGATAACGGCGCGCTCGGCTTGTCGAGCGGGCTCGCGTACGGATCGGCGTTCAGCGCGCCGCCGGAAGAAGTGCAGGCGCTGGCCGAGCCGCTCGCCAAAGCCGGCGCGCTCTACACGACGCACATGCGCACCGAATTCGACGCGATTCTCGATGCGATGGACGAGGCGTATCGCGTCGGCCGTCATGCGCGCGTGCCGGTGGTGATCTCGCATCTGAAGTGCGCGGGGCCGTCGAACTGGGGACGCAGCACGGAAGTGTTGAAGTCGATGGAAACCGTGCGCGACGGCCAGCCGGTCGGCTGCGATTGCTACCCGTACAACCGGAGTTCGTCGACGCTCGATCTGAAGCAGGTCACGGGCGATATCGACATCACGATCACGTGGTCGACGCCGCATCCGGAGATGGCGGGCAAGCTGATCCGCGAAGTCGCCGACGAGTGGAAAGTCAGCCAGCAGGAAGCGGCGAAGCGCCTGCAGCCGGCGGGCGCGGTGTATCACAACATGTCGGAAGACGACGTGCGTCGCATCCTCTCGCATCCCGCGACGATGGTCGGCTCCGACGGCTTGCCGAACGATCCGCTGCCGCATCCGCGTTTGTGGGGCGCGTTTCCGCGCGTGCTCGGCCACTACGCGCGCGACACGGCGCTGATTTCGCTCGAGGAAGCGGTGCGCAAGATGACGAGCCTGTCGGCGCGGCGCTTCGGTTTGACGGAGCGCGGCGAGTTGAAGGTCGGCTATCACGCGGATCTGGTCGTGTTCGATCCGGAGCGTGTGCGCGATGCCGCGACGTTCGCGAAGCCGCAGCAGGCGGCCGACGGCATCGACGCGGTGTGGGTGAATGGCGTTTTGACGTATCGCGAGCAGGCCGTGACCGGCGCGCGCGCGGGACGTTTCGTGGCGCGCGGCGCGGCATCGAAGCTCGATGCGCAGGGCGCGTTTTGAATTCTTATCGCATGGAAAAAGGAGCAGGACGATGAAGCGTTATGGCGTGGAAGGTGGCAAGGGACAAGGCGGCGCGCACATGCCGTTCGCACGCGCGGTCGAGGCGGATGGCTGGCTGTTCGTGTCGGGCCAGACGCCGATGGAAAACGGCGAGGTGATCAACGGCGGCATTGTCGAGCAATCGCACAAGGCGATTCAGAACGTGCTCGCGATTTTGAAGGAAGCCGGTTACGGCACGGAAGATGTCGTGCGCTGCGGCGTGTGGCTGGACGATCCGCGCGATTTCGCGTCGTTCAACAAGGTCTTCAAAGAGTACTTCGGCGCGAATCCGCCGGCGCGCGCGTGCGTGGTGTCGTCGATGGTGATCGACTGCAAGGTCGAGGTGGATTGCGTGGCTTATAAGAAGGCGTAAGCGCGATCGCGGCTCTGGTTCATCGAAAGCAGAGCCGCGTCATCATTAATCTGTTTTACTGCCGCGCCAGCCGCGCATTATCCGGCATCGGCAGATTGAAGTTCGTCCGAAACGGGTTGATGTCGAGCCCGCCGCGCCGCGTGTATCGCGCATACACCGCCAGCCGCTCCGGTCTGCATTCCCGCATGATGTCCATAAAGATGCGCTCGACGCATTGCTCATGGAACCCGGTATGTCCGCGATAAGAAACTATGTATCGCAACAATCCCGCATGATCGATCTGTCCGCCGTAGTAGCGAATCTGCACGCTGCCCCAGTCCGGCTGTCCCGTCACCGGGCAGTTCGATTTCAACAGATTCGAGAACAGCGTCTCATCGGTCGGCGTTTCGTCGTGCGCCGCCTTCAGGAGCGACGGATCCGGCGTGAAAACCTCACAATCGAGATCGAGTCGATCCAGAGACAAACCGTCGAATTCTTCCATCGTCAGCTTGCCGAAGTCGCCGGGCGCCGCGAGCTGTACCGACACCGTCGCGCCGCAGATCGCGGATACGTCGCGTTTGATGGCGGCGCGCACGTCGTCGATGGAATCGAACTGCGTCTGCGCGAACGAGCCGAGATACAGCTTGAACGACTTCGACTCCACGATATTCGGCGAGTCCGCCGGCACGAAGAAGGTCGCGACCGCCACCTGCGGCTTGCCGCGCCGGTTCAGCCACGACAATTCATAGGCGTTCCAGATATCCGTGCCGAAGAACGGCAGACGCGCGGGCACGCCGATCGAATCGCGCGCGCGCTTGCGATCGATCGGAAACAGCAACGATGCGTCGTACTGTTCGGTGTAGTGGACGGGCTTGCCGAGCGGAGATTGATCGGGTGTCATGATGCGTTCGCAATGCCGCTGAGAACATGCCCCGTCGCGGTGACGACGCGGGCCGATTCGCAGTGGCGAATTTGATCGTCGAAGAAAAAATCGGGCTCGAATTCTCGCAGGAATTCGCCTTTGTCGAGGCCGCCGAGAAACATCGCTTCGTCGATTTCGATGTCCCAGGCCATCAGCGTGCGGATCGCGCGCTCATGCGCGGGCGCGGAGCGCGCGGTGACGAGCGCGGTGCGGATGTGCATCGGCGACTTGCTTTCGTTGTCGTCGGCGATGCGCTGCAACTTGTTCAACGCCGCCAGCAGCGGTTTGAGCGGGCCGCCGGGAAGCGGCGAATCCTTCTTTTGCGTTTCGTGGCCGACGAACGCGCCGAGCCCCTCGCTCTGAAAGATGCGCTCGGCTTCGTCGGAGAACAGAACGGCGTCGCCGTCGAACGCGATGCGAATCTCGTCCGCATAACGGCTCGCGGCGCGCGGCGTTTCCGGCAGTACGCGCGCAGCAGGAAAACCGGCGGCGAGCGCGTCGCGCACATCGTGCGGATTCGCCGACAGAAACAGCGACGCCCGCAGCGGCTTCAGATACGCGAACGGCGAGCGGCCGCGCGTGAACACGCCGCGCTCGATCGCGAGACCATGCTCGCGGCACGAATGAAACGCGCGCAGACCGCTGATCGGATCGCTGCGCGACAGAATCACCACTTCGACGCGCTGTTCGCCCGCGTTGAGCGCGAGCAGCTTGCGGATCAGCCCGAACGCGACGCCCGGCTTCGCGGGCGTCTCCAGCCGTGAACGTTGCAACGCTTCGTATTGGGCGAGATCGCCCGTCTCGAAGACGCGGTTCTCTTCCTCGAAATCGAAAAGCGCGCGCGACGAAATCGCGACGACGAGCTTGTCTTCGAGCGTGAACTTCGGCATCGCTGCTTAAGCCAGGAACAGCTTGTAC
Source organism: Caballeronia sp. INML2 (assembly GCF_023631365.1). Lineage (NCBI taxonomy): Bacteria > Pseudomonadati > Pseudomonadota > Betaproteobacteria > Burkholderiales > Burkholderiaceae > Caballeronia > Caballeronia sp. INML2. Next base: position 26,264 of record NZ_JALQDH010000005.1, read on the forward strand.
ACCGGGTTCGCGCCTTCGTCCCACCACGGATAGCCGAGCGTCGCGAGGAAGCGCTCGAACTCCGCGTTGTCCGACTGCGGCACCTGAATGCCGACGAGAATCGAGCTGGTATCCGCGCCCTGATTCCGATAATGGAACAGGCTGATGTTCCAGTCCGGCGCCATCGACGACAGGAACTTCATCAGCGCGCCCGGGCGCTCCGGGAATTCGAAGCGCAGCAGGCGTTCGTCCCGTGCGAGCGGCGAATGACCGCCGACCATGTAACGGATGTGCTGTTTCGAAAGTTCATCGTGCGACAGGTCGACCGTCGCGAAACCATGCTCGACGAACGACGACATCATCTGCGCCGTTTCCTTGCGCGACTTGATCTGCACGCCGACGAAGATATGCGCGGCCTTTTCATCGGCAATGCGGTAGTTGAATTCCGTCACGCTGCGTGTGCCGACGAGCTCGCAGAAGCGCCTGAAGCTGCCGCGCTCTTCTGGAATCGTCACGGCGAACACGGCTTCGCGCGCCTCGCCGACTTCCGCGCGCTCCGCGACGAAGCGCATGCGGTCGAAGTTCATGTTCGCGCCCGACGTCACCGCGACGAGCGTCTTGCCTTCGATGCCTTCGCGCTCCGCGTAGAGCTTGGCGCCCGCGACAGCGAGCGATCCCGCCGGCTCGAGCACGCTGCGGGTGTCCTGAAACACGTCCTTGATCGCTGCGCAAAGCGCGTCGGTATCGACGGTGACGACTTCATCGAGCAACTCGTTGCACAGCCGGAACGTCTCCTCGCCGACGAGCTTCACCGCCGTGCCATCCGAAAACAGCCCGACTTCGTTCAGCGTGATGCGTTTGCCGGCCTCGATCGACTGCGCCATCGCGCAGGAATCCTCGGTCTGCACGCCGATCACCTTGATCTCCGGCCGCACCGCCTTGATGTACGCCGCGACGCCCGCCGCGAGTCCACCGCCGCCGATCGGCACGAAGATCGCGTGAATCGGGGCCTGGTGCTGGCGCAGGATCTCCATGGCAATAGTGCCCTGTCCGGCGATCACGTCCGGATCGTCGAACGGGTGCACGAAGGTCAGGCCGCGCTCTTCCTGAAGCTGCACGGCGCGCGCGTACGCGTCGCTGTACGATTCGCCCGCGAGCACCACTTCGACGGTCGGTCCGCCATGCGCGCGGATCGCGTCGATCTTGACCTGCGGGGTTGTGGTCGGCACTGCGATCACCGCACGGCAGCCGAGCCGCGCCGCCGACAGCGCCACACCCTGCGCATGATTGCCCGCCGACGCCGTGATCACGCCGCGCGCGAGTTCGTCCGCCGACAGATTCGCCATCTTGTTGTAAGCGCCGCGAATTTTGAAGGAGAACACCGGCTGGTTGTCCTCGCGCTTCAGGAACACGGAATTGCGCAGACGCGCCGACAGGATGCGCGCGGGTTCGAGCTCGCTCTCCCGCGCGACGTCGTACACGCGCGCGGTCAGCACTTTCTTCAGGTAGTCGGGATGTGTCATGCGTGGAATCGTCACGCGGCAACGGTGCGCGCGGGTTTTTGAGGGCGAAAGCATTAATGATAGCGCCAACCGCGCGCCCTCCGGGCACGCCATGCGTTTCTACCGTCCGGACGGTCGTGCAAAAAAGCGTCGAAAATGACACGAACGCGTCGCGAATGCGCACGCAAAAGCCCCTTCTCGCTGCTAGCAACCGCGAACGCGCGTCACCGCGATGAGTTAGAATTTCCTTTTACGAATCAGCAATCAGGATCGGCAGATGCACCGGCAGCTTCGGATCGATTTTTGGGCGCATGTCTCCCGCGCGTCGCACCCGGCGGCCGAGCGGCATGCGCGCCGCGCGCGATCGTGGCGTTGATCCAGGGCACATCGAAGGCGCCGTGATGGAGTTCACTTCGCCGCGTTTCACGCTGCGTGACCCGGCGGCCTTCGCCAAGATAAGTCTCATTCGAAAATTTGCGCCCCCACGCGCATCGTCGGCGTTTCCGCTTTTCGAAGCGCGCCCGCCGGCACACCGAACCGTCGAACATGAACGCACCTCAAGCCTTCGATCCGAACGGCGCCCATGCCGCCTTGGCGCTCGATGTCGAGCCCCGTCTGCGCGAAATCCCCTATAACTACACGTCGTTCTCCGATCGTGAAATCGTCATGCGGCTCCTGGGCGACGAAGCCTGGGCCGTGCTCGACGAACTTCGCAACGAGCGCCGCACGGGCCGCTCCGCGCGCATGCTGTACGAAGTGCTCGGCGATATCTGGGTCGTGCGGCGCAATCCGTATCTCCAGGACGACCTGCTGGACAACCCGAAGCGCCGCGCGCTGCTGGTCGAGGCGCTGAATCACCGGCTCACGGAGATCGATAAGCGCCGCAGCGCCGATCTCACCGCGCATAGCGACGAAGCCGGCAGCCGCGAGCGCGCCGAGCGCGTGCAGTTGCTGATTACCGCCGCGCGCCGCGCCGTCGACGACTTCGCCTCCGAGTTCGGCAGCATGGCCGACTTGCGCCGGCGCGCTTCGCGCGTGCTGGGCAAGGAGACGCAGAAAGACAACATCAAGTTCGATGGCCTGTCGCGCGTCTCGCACGTCACCGACGCGACGGACTGGCGCGTCGAATACCCGTTCGTCGTGCTGACGCCGGACACCGAAGGCGAAATCGCCGGCCTGATCAAGGCGTGCTTCGAACTGGGACTCACCGTCATTCCGCGCGGCGGCGGCACCGGCTATACGGGCGGCGCGATTCCGCTCACGCCGTTCTCGGCCGTCATCAACACGGAAAAGCTCGAGCAGCTCGGTCCCGTCGAGATGACCGATCTGCCGGGCGTCGATCACAAGGTCGCGACGATTTTCTCCGGCGCGGGCGTCGTCACACGGCGCGTCACCGAGGCGGCCGAGCAGGCGGGCTTTGTGTTCGCCGTCGATCCGACTTCGCTCGATGCATCGTGCGTCGGCGGCAATGTCGCGATGAACGCGGGCGGCAAGAAGGCCGTGTTGTGGGGCACGGCGCTCGACAACCTCGCGTGGTGGCGCATGGTCGATCCGGAAGGCAACTGGCTCGAAGTCACGCGTCTGGATCACAACTGCGGCAAGATTCACGACGTCGAAGTGGCGCGCTTCCGGCTCGACTGGTTCGACGGCAATCGTCCGCCGGGCGAGAAACTTCTGCGTACCGAAAATCTCGACATCACCGGCCGCACGTTCCGCAAGGAAGGGCTCGGCAAGGACGTCACCGACAAATTCCTCGCCGGCCTTCCCGGCGTGCAGAAGGAAGGCTGCGACGGGCTGATCACGTCCGCGCGCTGGATCCTGCACAAGATGCCCGCGCACACGCGCACCGTTTGCCTCGAATTCTTCGGCCAGGCGCGCGACGCAATTCCGAGCATCGTGGAGATCAAGGACTATCTCTTCGAAACGTCGAAGCAGGGCGGCGCGATTCTCGCCGGCCTGGAGCATCTCGATGAGCGCTATCTGCGCGCGGTCGGCTACGCGACCAAGAGCAAGCGCAATGCTTTCCCGAAGATGGTGCTGATCGGCGATATCGTCGGCAATGACGCCGATGCCGTCGCCGCCGCGACTTCCGAAGTCGTGCGCATGGCCAACGGCAAGAGCGGCGAAGGCTTCGTCGCCGTGAACGCCGAGGCGCGCAAGCGTTTCTGGCTCGACCGCTCGCGCACCGCGGCGATCGCAAAGCATACGAACGCGTTCAAGATCAACGAAGACGTCGTGATCCCGCTCAACCGCATGGGTGAGTACACGGACGGCATCGAGCGCATCAATATCGAGCTGTCGATCAAGAACAAGCTGCAACTCGTCGATGCGCTCGAAGCGTTCTTCCGCACCGGCAAGCTGCCGCTCGGCAAGACCGACGACGCGAACGAAATTCCCAGCGCCGAACTCCTCGAAGATCGCGTGCAGCAGGCGCTCGACCTGCTCAAGCGCGTGCGCGAGCGCTGGACCTTCGTCAGCGAAAAGCTCGACATGCCGTTGCGCGAGGCGCAGCACTATCTCGTCAATCTCGGCTACGCAGCGCTCGCCGAAAAGCTCGCGGATCGCGTCGACGTGCAGCCGGATGCGAACATCTTCCACGTCGCGCAGGATCGCACGGTGCGCATCTCGTGGAAGCAGGAGATTCGCGCGGAACTGCGTCAGATCTTCAACGGCGGCGAATTCAAGCCGATCCTCGACGAAGCGCAGGCCATCCACAAGCAGGTTCTGCGCGGACGCGTGTTCGTCGCGCTGCACATGCATGCGGGCGATGGCAACGTGCACACCAACATTCCTGTCAACTCCGACAACTACGAGATGCTGCAGGACGCGCATCACGCGGTGGCGCGCATCATGAAGCTCGCGCGTTCGCTCGATGGCGTGATTTCGGGCGAGCACGGTATCGGCATCACCAAGCTGGAGTTTCTGACCGAAGAGGAAATCGGCGATTTCCGCGCGTACAAGCAGCGCGTCGATCCGCACGGTCGCTTCAACAAGGGCAAGCTGTTCGAAGGGGCGGACCTGCGCAACGCCTACACGCCGAGCTTCGGGCTGATGGGCTACGAGTCGCTCATCATGCAGCAGTCGGATATCGGCGCGATTTCCGATTCGATCAAGGACTGCCTGCGCTGCGGCAAGTGCAAGCCGGTCTGCGCGACGCACGTGCCGCGCGCGAACCTGCTGTACAGCCCGCGCAACAAGATTCTCGCGACTTCGCTGCTGGTCGAGGCGTTCCTGTATGAAGAGCAGACGCGCCGCGGCGTATCGATCAAGCATTGGGACGAGTTCAACGACGTCGCCGATCACTGCACGGTCTGCCATAAATGCGTGACGCCATGCCCGGTGAAGATCGACTTCGGCGATGTCACGATGAACATGCGCAATCTTTTGCGCAAGATGGGCAAGAAGAAGTTCAACGCGGGCAACGCGGCGGGCATGTTCTTCCTCAATGCGACGAATCCGCAGACCATCAATCTCGCGCGCACCGCGATGATGGGTGTCGGCTACAAGGCGCAGCGCTTCGGCAACGACGTGCTGAAGAAGTTCGCGAAGAAGCAGACGGCGAAACCGCCCGCGACGGTCGGCAAGCCGCCCGTGGTCACGCAGGTGATCCACTTCATGAACAAGAAGATGCCGGGCAATCTGCCTAAGAAGACGGCGCGCGCGCTGCTGGATATCGAAGACAACAAGATCGTTCCGATCATCCGCAATCCGAAGACGACTACCGTCGATTCGGAAGCCGTGTTCTATTTCCCCGGCTGCGGCTCGGAGCGCCTGTTCTCGCAAGTCGGGCTCGCGACGCAGGCCATGTTGTGGGAAGCGGGCGTGCAGACCGTGCTGCCGCCGGGCTATCTGTGCTGCGGTTATCCGCAGCGCGGCTCGGGGCAGTACGACAAGGCCGAGAAGATCGTCACGGACAATCGGGTGCTGTTCCATCGGGTCGCGAATACGCTGAACTATCTCGATATCAAGACCGTGGTCGTGTCGTGCGGAACCTGCTACGACCAGCTTGCGGGCTATGAATTCGAGAAGATCTTCCCGGGCTGCCGGATCATCGACATTCACGAATTCCTGCTCGAAAAGAACATCAAGCTCGACGGCGTGACGGGCACGCGCTACATGTACCACGACCCGTGTCACTCGCCGATCAAGACGATGGACCCGGTCAAGCTCGTCAACGACCTGATGGGCTCCAAGAACGACGGCTACAAGATCGAGAAGAACGATCGTTGCTGCGGCGAGTCGGGCACGCTGGCGGTCACGCGGCCCGACATTTCGACGCAAGTGCGCTTCCGCAAGGAAGAGGAGATCCGCAAGGGCGCGGCCAGGTTGCGCGGAATCCCGCTCGTCGCCGAAGCGGGCGCGAACGCCATCAACATGGCGAACGCGGCGGCCGGTGCGGCGGGCGCGCAACCGGGCTCGGTGCTCAAGGCCGGCGACGGTCCGCAACCGAATGGCCAGGACGTGAAAATCCTCACGAGCTGCCCGTCGTGCTTGCAGGGCCTGTCGCGCTACAACGAGGACGCCAACATCGAGGCGGACTATATCGTCGTGGAAATGGCGCGCAAGGTGCTCGGCGAAAACTGGATGGAACAGTATGTCGAAAGCGCGAACAATGGCGGTATCGAGCGCGTGCTGGTGTAATAGCGAAATCGAGGTTGATTCGCTAGAGGGTCGAGATGGACTGTGTGTTTTGCCGTGAAGACGGCGGTGAGGTGCTGTGGTCGGACGACGCATTGCGCGTCGTCCTCGCTGACGAGCCCGACTGGCCGGGACTGTGCCGCGTGATCTGGGGCGCGCATGTCGCCGAAATGTCCGATTTGTCGGATGGTGACCGTGCGCGCGTGATGACGGCCGTGAACGGCGTCGAGCGCGCGATGCGCCGCGTGCTCGTGCCGGAGAAGATCAATCTGGCGAGCCTCGGCAATCAGGTGCCGCACGTCCACTGGCACATCATTCCACGCTTTTCCAACGATTCCCGCTTCCCTCTGCCGATCTGGGCGCCACGCCAGCGCACGGTGTCCGAATCGCAGCTATCGAAACGCCGCGCGCAGGCGACGCTCTTGCGCGAGCAGGTGCGCAACGAGCTGAACCAGGCGTTCGGCCCGCAGGTTGGTCACCCATAAGACGACATCATGAGCGGACTCACTTCAACGACGCCGATTCCCACCGGCGTCGTCGTGCATTCGAAATCCCGCGTGCTCGAACTGCAATACGGCGGGGAGTCGTATCGCGTGCCGTTCGAGTTGCTGCGTGTCTACTCACCTTCCGCTGAAGTGCAGGGCCACGGACCGGGCCAGGAAACCCTGCAGACCGGCAAGCGCGAGGTGACGATCATCGGCATCGATCCGGTCGGGCATTACGCGCTGCAACTGAATTTTTCGGACGGCCACAATACGGGCATCTATTCGTGGGACATCCTGCACAACCTGGCGACGCGGCAGGACCAATTGTGGCGCGAGTATCTGGCGAAACTGGAAGCCGCGGGCGTGGACCGCGACACGCCGATGGCAGCCAAACCAACCGGTGGCCACTGCCACTAAGCATCAAGGCTGCGGCATACGGCCGCACAGCCGGCGCGACGATTGCGCATACATAGAACGAACAACAGGCGAGGAAGAGCGCGATGAGCAAGACCCACTTCGGATACGAAACGGTCGACGAGCAGGACAAGGCGAAGAAAGTGGCGGGCGTGTTCCACTCCGTTGCTGGCAACTACGACTTGATGAACGACCTGATGTCCGGCGGACTGCATCGGATCTGGAAGCACTTCACGATCGGGCAGGCCAAGGTGCGGGCGGGCTACAAGGTGCTGGATATCGCGGGCGGCACGGGTGATCTGGCGATGGCCTTTGCCAAGCAGGCAGGCGAAACCGGCGAAGTCTGGCACACGGACATCAACGAATCGATGCTGCGGGTGGGCCGCGACCGGCTTATCGACAAAGGCGTGCTGACGCCCGCATTGCTGTGCGACGCGGAGAAGATTCCGTTCCCAAACAGTTATTTCAATGTTGTTACGGTTGCTTTCGGTCTTCGTAATATGACGCACAAGGACCGTGCGCTGGCGGAAATGACCCGCGTGCTGAAGCCGGGTGGCAAGCTTCTCGTGCTGGAATTCTCGAAGGTGTGGGAACCGCTCAAAAAGCCGTACGATATCTACAGTTTCAAGATTTTGCCGTGGCTTGGCGAAAAAGTGGCCAAAGATGCGGACAGCTATCGGTACCTCGCCGAGTCGATCCGCATGCACCCGGACCAGGAAACTTTGAAAACGATGATGGAACAAGCAGGCTTGGATCGAGTCGAATATTACAATTTGTCAGGTGGCGTGGTAGCGTTACACGTCGGGACAAAATTTTAGTGTTCCACTCTCTTAAGGATTCGATATGTTCGATTCGCGCAAACCCCAATCCCGGGGTTTCCTGAGCTTCTTTTTCAGGAAGGCCGGAGTCTTGGCGCTGGCTGGCGTTATTGCGGCCGGCGCAATCTTCGCGGAAACGGCGGAAGCCAAGCGCATGGGCAGCGGCCGCAGCATGGGCCGTCAGTCGGCCACGGCGACGCAGCAGCATCAAGCCACGCCGCCGTCGCAATCCATGCAGCAGGGGCAGGCGGGGCAGGCGGCGCAGGCTCAGCGCGCCCAGCCCGCGCCCGCTGCACCGGCAGCGGCGCAACCCGCGCGCAATCGCTGGCTCGGACCGATTGCCGGTCTTGCGGCGGGTCTCGGTATCGCGGCGCTGCTGTCGCACTTCGGGCTGGGCGAAGCGTTCGCCGGCGCGATGGCCAACATGATCATGATTGCCTTGATCGTGCTGGCGGCCGTCATGCTGTTCCGCTTCATCATGCGCAAGCGTCAGGGCAATAACACGCCTGCATACGCTGGTGCCGGTTCGGCCTCGGGTTCGCCGTACGGCGCCTCCGCGCGCACGAGCCTGAACCAAGACCCGCCGCAAGTGCCGCAACAGCCGAGCGGCTTCGGCGCGAACTACATCGAATCCGCGGCGCCGCAACCGGCCGTGAATCCAAACGTGCCGGCTGGCTTCGACACCGACGCATTCTTGCGTAACGCGAAGGTCTACTTCGTGCGACTTCAGGACGCGTGGGACCGCGGCAATGTCAACGACATCCGCGAATTCACGACGCCCGAAATGTTCGCCGAAGTGAAACTCGACGTCGATGCCCGCGGCAGCGCGCCGAACCGCACGGACGTGGTGCAGCTCAACGCCGATCTGCTCGGCGTCGAAGATCGCCCGAACGAGTACCTCGCTAGCGTGCGCTTCCACGGTCTCATCCGCGAGTCGGAAGGCACGGCGGCAGAGCCGTTCGTCGAGGTGTGGAACCTGTCGAAGCAAAAAGTCGGCAATGAAGGCTGGCTGCTGGCGGGGATTCAGCAGGTAAGTTGATGCCGGCAAGCGCAAATCTGTAGAGCGCCACCGCGTTGCTGTCCGGCGCGGTCTGCGCAGCGTATGTCGAGATAGTTATGGGAAACCGCGCGAAAGCGTCTCGCGCAGATTTACCCCGTAGAATAGGACCCGCGCGAGCCACCGCTTGCGCGGGTTTTTTTATCTCCGAATCGATGACGAACGCAGACGAATCCGCCCGTTCCGTAGCAAATCCCGCCATGAAGACCGCATCCAGTGGATTCGCGGCCGCCGTGAATCATCTGCTCGTGCGCGAGCCTTGGGCGCTCGAACGCCTCAAGCCGTACGCGAGCAAGCGTGTAAAGCTGTCGTGCACGCCGGTTTCGATCGCGCTCGCGGTGCAAGCTGATGGCCTTTTTGCCGCGACCACCGACGCCGAGGCGGGCGCATTCGACGTGACGATCGCCGTTCCGCTCGACGCGCTGCCGATATTTCTGCAAGGCGGACAGGCCGCGGTGATGAAGCATGTCCGGATCGAAGGCGACGCGGAGTTTGCGACGACCCTCGCAAAGCTCGCGGAGCATCTGCGCTGGGATCCCGAAGAGGATCTGGCGCGCGTGATCGGCGACGCGCCTGCGCATCGCGTGGGACTCGTCGCGCGGGCGGTGCAGGAGCAGGCGCAGCGCACCGGGCGGAATCTGCTGGACACTTTCACCGAATACTTCCTCGACGAGCGGCCGCAACTCGTGCGCAAGAGCGCGCTCGACGCGTTCAACGCCGAGCTTTCGAGAACGCGCGATGCGCTTGCGCGCGTCGAAAAGCGCATCGAAAGAATCGAGCAACAAAGCGGACAACGAACCGAACAACCACGGCCGGCAAGCGGTGCCTCAGCGCGAACCGGCGGCGAGTCTGTGCGCGACTCGCACGAATAACGAGCTGAAGCGAATTCGAACCATGCGTTTTCTGCGTTTTCTCAAGATTTTTTTCACGATCGTCCGCTTCGGGCTCGATGAACTCGTGATGAGCGGCATCGACGATCGACGCGTGCGCTTTCTCATGCGCATCACGACCTTCGGCCGCCGGTTCGAGATCGAGCGCGGCATCCGTCTGCGGCTCGCGCTGGAAAGCCTCGGACCGATCTTCGTGAAGTTCGGGCAGGTGCTGTCGACGCGGCGCGATCTTTTGCCCGTCGATGTCGCCAATGAACTCGCCAAGCTTCAGGATCAGGTTCCGCCGTTCGATTCGGCGGTGGCGGTGTCCATCATCGAAAAGTCGCTCGGTGCGCCCATCGACGAACTGTTCGACGATTTCGAGCGCGTGCCGGTGGCGAGCGCGTCGATCGCGCAGGTGCATTTCGCGAAGATCAGGTACGGCGAGCACGCGGGCAAGTCGGTTGCGGTGAAGGTGCTGCGCCCGGGCATGCTTCCCGTGATCGACTCCGACCTCGCGTTGCTGCGCGATATCGCGACGTGGGCCGAGCGCCTGTGGGCGGACGGCCGTCGCCTGAAGCCGCGCGAAGTCGTCGCCGAATTCGACAAATATCTGCACGATGAGCTCGACCTGATGCGCGAGGCCGCCAACGGCAGCCAGTTGCGCCGAAACTTCCAGGGCCTCGATCTGCTGCAAGTGCCGGAAATGTACTGGGATCTGTCGGCGCCGACGGTGCTCGTCATGGAGCGCATGGTCGGCGTGCCGATCAGCCAGGTGGAAACGCTGCGTGCGGCCGGCGTCGATATCCCGAAGCTCGCGCGCGAGGGCGTCGAGATTTTCTTCACGCAAGTGTTCCGCGACGGCTTCTTCCACGCCGACATGCACCCCGGCAACATTCAGGTCAGCCTTGATCCGGCGACGTTCGGGCGTTATATCGCGCTGGACTTCGGCATCGTCGGGGCGTTGTCGGACTTCGACAAGAACTACCTCGCCCAGAATTTTCTGGCGTTCTTCAAGCGCGACTATCACCGTGTCGCGACGCTGCATCTGGAATCCGGCTGGGTGCCGCCGAGCACGCGCGTCGAGGAGCTGGAAAGCGCGATTCGCGCGGTGTGCGAGCCGTACTTCGATCGCGCGCTGAAGGACATTTCGCTCGGGCAGGTGCTGATGCGCCTTTTCTCGACGTCGCGCCGCTTCAACGTCGAGATCCAGCCGCAACTCGTACTGCTGCAAAAGACGATGCTCAACGTCGAAGGGCTCGGGCGCTCCCTCGACCCGGAGCTCGATCTGTGGAAAACGGCCAAGCCGTATCTCGAGCGCTGGATGAACGAGCAGATTGGCTGGCGCGGCTGGTACGAGCGCCTGCAGATGGAAGCGCCGCAGTGGAGTAAGACGATTCCACAGTTGCCGCGACTGGTTCACCATATTCTTGCGGAGCGCCACGACGCGCCGAGGAGCGGCAGTGACGAACTCATGCGGATGCTTTTAGCCGAGCAAAAGCGCACGAACCGCCTGCTGGTGACGCTGCTCGTCGCCGGCCTCGTTGCGATGGCGGGCGCGGGTGTCGTGGCCGCGCAGTTTTTGCTTCACTGAACGCCGACATCATGAGCGATCCGACGAATCCAGACGTTCCCGATTTTCAGAACCGCGATCCGAATTCGCCGGGTTTTTGGGATGAACGCTTCGACCGACGGTTCACGCCGTGGGATCAGGCGGGCGTCCCGGAAATGTTCAAGACGTTCGTCGAGTCGCGCCATGCGCAGAATGTGCTCATTCCAGGCTGCGGCAGCGCGTACGAAGCGCTTTACCTGGCCGAACGCGGCTGGCCGGTGCGCGCGATCGACTTCTCCTCGGGCGCCGTTGAAGCGGCGCGTGCGCGACTCGGCGCGCATGCGGACGTCGTCGAAGAGGCGGATTTCTTCGCATACGCGCCGCCTTTTTCGCCCGACTGGATTTACGAACGGGCCTTTCTGTGCGCGCTGCCGAAAGTCCGCTGGCAGGACTACGCCACCCGGATGGCTGCGTTGCTCGAACCGGGTGCGCTGCTCGCCGGCTTCTTTTTCATCGGGTCGACGCCGAAAGGGCCGCCTTTCGGCATCGGGCGCGGCGAACTGGACGCGCTGCTGTCGCCGCACTTCGAGTTGACCGAAGACCGCGAGGTGAGCGGCTCGATTCCCGTATTCGCCGGCCGCGAACGGTGGATGACCTGGCGACGAATCTGAGCCGGCCGACTTGAAAACCGCCGACGGCGCCCCGAAATATCGGGCGATCAAGCTTGTGCCCGTCCTGCGGAAAATTGCGGGTCAAGTTTGCGGCTATAATTCAAGGCTTTGCAAGCGTCGACAGATCATTGTAGGAAGAGTGCCATGCCGATTTACGCGTACCGCTGCGCACACTGCGGCCACGAAAAAGACGTGCTTCAGAAACTGAGCGATGCGCCGCTCACGCAATGCCCTGCCTGCGGAAAGGATACGTTCTCGAAGCAGGTGACCGCCGCCGGATTCCAGCTGAAAGGCTCGGGTTGGTATGTCACCGATTTTCGAAGCGGCAATAACGGTTCGAAGGGCAGCGCACCGGCAACGAAAACGGAGGACGCTGCGACCGCTGGCTCCGGCAACGCGAATTCGGGCGACGCAACGCCGGCAAGCACGTCATCGTCGGATGCCGCCAAGCCCGCGGCGGGCGCCTCCGCATCGTCGGACGCTGCCTGAAGCGCCGGGTCGCCAGTCCGCCTGGCCTATGGCGCGCAGATGACCTCGCCGACCGCGCGCAATTTGGGCGCGGCTCGCCTGCCAAGCCGGATTTCCGACACGATCGGGAGCCGGCGCAGCCTCCGCCCCGTTAAATGACCACGAAAAAGACTACGCTGAAATCCGTGTTCCTCACCGGCCTGCTCGTGCTGGTGCCGCTCGCGATCACCTTGTGGGTACTGGGCCTCGTCATCGGGACGATGGACCAGACGCTCCTGCTCCTGCCGGAATCGTGGCAGCCCGAGCGCGTCGTCGGCTTTCACCTGCCGGGCGTGGGCGCCGTGCTGACGATTGCCTTCATTTTCATCGTCGGATTATTGACGCAGAACTTCGTTGGCCAGAAGCTCGTGAAATGGTGGGACGCCATCCTGCGCCATATCCCGGTGGTCGGGCCTTTGTATACGAGTGTGAAACAAGTATCGGATACGTTGCTCTCTTCGAGCGGTAACGCGTTCCGCAAGGCGCTGCTGATCGAATATCCGCGCAAGGGCTCGTATACCATTGGCTTTCTGACAGGCATTCCGGGCGGCGACGTGCTGAATCATCTCGGCGAAGAGCACGTGAGCGTCTACGTGCCGACGACGCCGAACCCGACGTCCGGCTTCTTCCTCATGATGCCGAAAAGCGAAGTGGTCGAACTGGACATGACCGTCGACGCCGCACTGAAGTACATCGTCTCGATGGGCGTGGTGGCCCCCGCCCCGAGCGCGCCGACGCCGGTCGCGCCCGCCCGCCGCCCCACCGAGCCGCCGATGTAATGCCGGCGCGCGCGAGCCTGGAGTCCGCCGACCGAAAGAGCGAGACCCGAACGCGCGAGCCGTTGATCAACGAACAACGAAAGACACAAACATCATGTCGATGCGATCTGAATACTGCGGTCTGGTGACCGAGGCCCGCCTGGGCCAAACCGTTTCGCTGTGCGGCTGGGTGCATCGCCGCCGCGATCACGGTGGCGTTATCTTCATCGACTTGCGCGATCGCGAAGGGCTCGTTCAGGTCGTCTGCGATCCGGACCGCGCCGAGATGTTCAAGGTGGCTGAAGGCGTGCGCAACGAATTCTGCGTACAGGTGAAGGGCGTCGTGCGCGAGCGTCCTGAAGGCACGGTCAACGCGAACCTCACGAGCGGCAAGATCGAAGTGCTGTGCCACGAGCTGACCGTGCTGAACGCATCGGTTACGCCGCCGTTCCAGCTCGACGACGACAACCTGTCGGAGACCACGCGCCTCACGCATCGCGTGCTCGATCTGCGCCGTCCGCAGATGCAGAAGAACCTGCGCTTGCGCTACCGCGTCGCCATGGAAGTGCGCAAGTATCTCGACGCGCAAGGCTTCATCGACATCGAAACGCCGATGCTGACCAAGAGCACGCCGGAAGGCGCGCGCGATTACCTCGTGCCATCGCGCGTGAACGCGGGTCAGTTCTTCGCGCTGCCGCAGTCGCCGCAATTGTTCAAGCAATTGCTGATGGTCGCGAACTTCGACCGCTACTACCAGATCACCAAATGCTTCCGCGACGAAGACCTGCGCGCCGACCGTCAGCCGGAATTTACGCAGATCGACTGCGAAACCTCGTTCCTGAACGAGCAGGAAATCCGCGATCTGTTCGAAGAGATGATCCGTCACGTCTTCAAGGAGACGATGGACGTCGCGCTGCCCGCAAAATTCCCGGTCATGCTGTACTCGGAAGCGATGCGCCGCTTCGGTTCGGACAAGCCCGATCTGCGCGTGAAGCTCGAATTTGCCGACCTCACGGATGCGGTGAAGGACGTCGACTTCAAGGTGTTCAGCATGCCGGCCAACTCGAAGGACGGCCGAGTCGCGGCGCTGCGCGTGCCGAAGGGCGGCGAACTGTCGCGCGGCGACATCGACGGCTACACGGAGTTCGTGCGCATCTACGGCGCGAAGGGCCTCGCGTGGATCAAGGTTAACGACAAGAGCCGCGGCCGCGACGGCCTGCAAAGCCCAATCGTCAAGAACCTGCATGACGCGGCGCTCGCGGCGATCATGGAGCGCACGGCGGCGCAAGACGGCGACATCATCTTCTTCGCGGCGGATCGCGCGAAGGTCGTGAACGACAGCCTCGGCGCGCTGCGCCTGAAGATCGGCCATTCGGAATTCGGCAAGGCGACCGGCCTGCTCGAAACCGGCTGGAAGCCGTTGTGGGTCATCGACTTCCCGATGTTCGAGTACGACGAGGAAGAGAACCGTTACGTGGCCGCGCATCACCCGTTCACGAGCCCGAAGGACGAGCACCTCGAGTACCTCGAAACCGACCCGGGCCGCTGCCTTGCGAAGGCATACGACATGGTGCTGAACGGCTGGGAAATCGGCGGCGGTTCGGTGCGTATCTTCCAGGAAGACGTGCAGAGCAAGGTGTTCCGCGCGCTGAAGATCGGCGCGGAAGAAGCGCGCCTGAAGTTCGGCTTCCTGCTCGACGCGCTTCAGTATGGCGCGCCGCCGCACGGCGGCATCGCGTTCGGTCTGGACCGCATCGTCACGTTGATGTCCGGCGCCGATTCGATCCGCGACACGATCGCATTCCCGAAGACGCAGCGCGCGCAGGATCTGCTCACGCAGGCGCCGAGCGAAGTGGACGAGCGCCAGTTGCGCGAGCTCCACATCCGTCTGCGTCAGCCGGAGCAGAAGGCGCACTGAGCCGCTTCGTTGTCGATGTGATGAAAAAGGCGCCGGGTGCGCCTTTTTCACTTTTTGCGTTACAGTCTTTGGGCACAGACAAATAATGAAACGCGCATTCATAAAGACATGCAGAAGCCGCCCAAAATCCCTGAATCCGTGCTCGTCGTCATTCATACGCCGGAACTCGATGTGCTCATCATCGAACGTGCGGATCACAAGGGTTTCTGGCAATCGGTGACAGGCTCGAAGGATCGTATCGACGAACCGCTGATCGAGACCGCCGCGCGCGAGGTTGAGGAAGAGACGGGTATCGTGATCGGCAGCACGCTCGTGCCCGAGAACGCGCTGCTCGACTGGCATCACAGCATTCAGTACGAAATCTATCCGCAATGGCGGCATCGTTACGCCGAAGGCATCACGCGCAACACCGAGCATCAGTTCAGCCTGCTCGTGCCGCATTGTCTCGAAGTGACGCTCGCGCCGCGCGAGCACACCGCGCATCTGTGGCTGCCGTTTCGCGAGGCCGCCGACCGATGCTTCTCGTGGTCGAACCGGGAAGCCATCCTGCAATTGCCCGAGCGCCTCGCGGCGCATAACCGATGATCGGACTGCGTCCACGGCGCAGTTTCAAGCGGCTGCGCCAGGCGCTGTTTCTGGGCCGTCGACCGCCGCGCCTTTGCTTCACGTCCGGCAACCACGTTCGGCTCTTCAAGTGCGGCGTGCAATTCTTCCCGGCGTTGATCGAGCGGATCGACAACGCGCGCAAGTCGGTGTCGCTGGAAACGTACATCTTTGCCAACGACGACATCGGTCGCGCCGTCTCCGATGCGCTCGTGCGCGCCGCCGAACGCGGCCTCAAGGTGCGTGTGATCACGGATGGCATCGGCACGGAAAGCAATCTGCCGATGTTCAAGCTCTGGCAGGAGCGCGGCGTCGAGCATCGTATTTACAACCCGCATCTGCTGTTCGGGCCGCTCGGCTTCTCGCGCACGCATCGCAAGCTCGCGCTGATCGACGAGACGTATGCGTTTTGCGGCGGCATCAATATCGTCGACGACTACGATCAGAACGGCACGCGTCTCGAACGGCCGCGCTGGGACTTCGCGATGGAGGCGCAAGGCCCCGTCGTGAAGGACGTGATCGAAGCGTTCGACCTTCAATGGCAGCGCATTCGGCTCGGCGTGAAGCCGCGGCAGCCGTCGCAGCCGGGTTGCGAGCAGCAGGAAAACGATCGCGGGCCCGGCCGATGGAACGCACGCCGCGCGATGCTGGCGCGCCGGCGCGCGCGGCTCGGTGAAATTCACGCGGTGGACCAGCCGTGCATCGCGTTCGTCGCGCGCGACAACTTGCTGAATCGTCGCGCGATCGAAAAGGCGTATCTGCGGGCAATCGCCCACGCCGAGAGCGAAGTGTTGCTCGCGAATCCTTACTTCATGCCGGGGCGCAAGTTGAGGCGCGCGCTCGTCAACGCGGCCGAGCGTGGCGTACGCGTGTCGCTGGTCATCGGTCGCAAGGAATTCGTGGCTCTCGATTACGCGACGCCGTTCCTCTACGGCAACCTGCTGAAGCACGGCGTGCGGATCGCCGAGTATGAAAAGACGATGCTTCACGGCAAGGTCGCGGTCGTCGACGCGGATTGGGCCACCATCGGCTCATCGAACCTCGATGCGCTGTCGCTCGTGCTCAACAACGAGGCCAACATGGTGCTCGTGAATCACGCCGAAATCGCCGGATTGCACGATGCCATTCTTCAGGCGTTTGACGAAGGCCGCCCGATCGATGAAAAACACTATGCGTCGCGGCCTGTTACGGAGCGGGCGCTGAGTTGGCTTGCGTACAACACTTATCGCCTCATGATGAAAATGATCACCATTGGTCAGTACGATTAACTGCTATTTAGCAGCGATTGCGCAAGAATACTGGACTACAAGCATCATCAGGTAAAGGATCCCACGAATCGGGAACTCGGGCAGTCACTTACAGGCAGTCCGTACATAAAACGCGACAATGGGCGCAGGCATTGTTGAGATTTATCCTATAGACATGCCCTGGCGTTTTAGAAACGCGTATCTAAAAATTTGCTTGTATCACCAGCGTTCGGCCACAATAATAGAACGGCCGTTCGATTTTACGGGTCACATAAGAACGGTAGGGACATCATGCGAAAAGGCGAACAGACGCGGGCCGCGATTCTCGACGCAGCGCTGGAGTTGGCAAGTCGGGACGGGCTGGAAGGGCTGACGATCGGCCTGCTGGCCGAGCGGATGCAAATGAGCAAGAGCGGTGTGTTTGCGCATTTCGGGTCGCGCGAGGACTTGCAGGTGGAGGTGGTGCGCGAGTACCACCGGCGCTTCGAAGATGAAGTGTTCTTTCCGAGTCTGCGTGAAGCGCGCGGCCTGCCGCGATTGCGCGCGATGATGAATCGCTGGATGGAGAAGCGCATCCAGGAAGTGACCACGGGTTGTATCTATATCAGCGGAGCGGTGGAGTACGACGACCGCGCCGCGAGCGCCGTGCGCGAGCAGCTCGTGCACAGCGTGAGCATGTGGCGCGAGGCGCTCTTGCGCGCGATCCGCCAGTCGAAGGACGAAGGGCATCTGAAGCCGGAGACGGACCCGCATCTGATGCTTTTCGAGCTGTACAGCTTCACGCTCGGCCTGCATCACGACGCGCGCTTCCTGCATCTGCCGGAAGCCGTGCAACTGACGCGGGACGCGCTCGAAAAGACGATCGTGTCGTATCAGACGTCGAATGCGGGAGCCGGAACGGGCATCCCTCAACCGGCGGCGAATACGGCGACGAATCTGACATCACAACACACCGACAGCCGTTAGCGGCGCCGTTCGCATCGAGAAGGTGGCTCGGCGGCGCGCAACCAGAAGCTTGAAGAAACTGGAGAGACTCATGGGACAGTACGCCGCCCCCCTTCGCGACATGCAATTCGTGCTGCACGAAGTGCTGAACGTGGAAGCTGAACTGAAGAGCATGCCGCGGCATGCCGACCTCGACGCCGACACCATCAATCAGGTGCTCGAGGAAGCCGGCAAGTTCTGCTCCGAAGTCGTGTTCCCGCTCAACCAGAGCGGCGACCGCGAAGGCTGCACTTACGAGGGCGACGGCGTCGTCAGGACGCCAGCCGGCTTCAAAGAGGCTTACCGCCAGTACATCGATGCGGGCTGGCCCGCGCTCGGGTGCGATCCCGAGTACGGCGGTCAGGGCTTGCCTGCGTTCGTGAACAACGCGCTTTACGAAATGCTCAACTCGGCGAATCAGGCCTGGACGATGTATCCCGGTCTCTCGCACGGCGCGTACGAATGCCTGCACGCGCACGGCACGCCGGAGCAAAAGTCGACCTATCTATCGAAACTCGTCTCGGGCGAGTGGACCGGCACGATGTGCCTGACGGAACCGCATTGCGGAACGGATCTCGGCATCCTGCGCACGAAAGCCGAGCCGAATTCCGACGGTTCCTACGCACTCACCGGCACGAAGATCTTCATCTCGAGCGGTGAGCACGACATGGCCGAGAACATCGTTCATCTGGTGCTCGCGCGTCTGCCGGGCGCGCCGATGGGAACGAAGGGCATCTCGCTTTTCATCGTGCCGAAGTTCGTCCCCGATGCGAACGGTGCGATCGGTGAACGCAACGGCATCAAGTGCGGCTCGATCGAGCACAAGATGGGCATCCACGGCAACGCGACCTGCGTGATGAATCTCGACGGCGCAAAGGGTTGGCTCGTCGGCGAGGCCAACAAGGGCTTGAACGCGATGTTCGTGATGATGAACGCCGCGCGGCTGGGCGTCGGCATGCAGGGTCTCGGCCTGACCGAGGTCGCGTATCAGAACTCGCTCGTGTATGCGAAAGAGCGCTTGCAGATGCGCTCGCTCACCGGCCCGAAGGCACCGGAGAAGCCTGCCGATCCGATCATCGTGCATCCGGACGTGCGCCGCATGCTGCTCACGCAGAAGGCCTATGCCGAAGCGGGCCGCGCGTTCACGTACTGGGCGGCGCTCAATATCGACAAGGAACTCTCGCACGCGGACGAGTCCGTGCGTCAAGAGGCCGCTGATTTCGTCGCGCTGCTCACGCCGGTGATCAAGGCCTTCCTGACGGACAACGCGTTCGAAGGCACGAATATGGCGATGCAGATCTACGGCGGCCATGGCTTCATCTCCGAATGGGGCATGGAGCAGTATGTCCGCGATGCGCGCATCAACATGATCTACGAGGGCACGAACTCCATTCAGGCGCTCGATCTGCTCGGGCGCAAGATTCTCGGCGACATGGGCGCCAAGCTGAAGCGCTTCGGCAAGCTCGTTGCCGATTTCGTCGAGCAGGAAGGCGTAAAGCCGGAGATGCAGGAGTTCATCAACCCGCTCGCGGATATCGGCGACAAGGTGCAGAAGCTCACCATGGAGATCGGCATGAAGGCCATGCAGAATCCTGATGAAGTGGGCGCTGCGGCCGTGCCGTATTTGCGTACGGTCGGGCATCTGGTGTTTTCGTACTTCTGGGCGCGGATGGCACGGGTTGCTTTGGACAATGCCCCTTCCGGCGATGCCTTCTATAAGGCCAAGCTCGCCACCGCGCGGTTTTACTTCGCCAAGCTGCTGCCTGAGACCGCTTCGACGATTCGGGCTGCCCGTGCCGGGGCCAAGCCGATGATGGACTACGACGAAGCGCTCTTCTGATTTTTTTGGGCTTTTGCCGGATCCCGTTTTTTATTGGTCTATCGGCGTTGCCCCTGTGCGGGGGCGGCGGTCATTTTCTTTGCTGCTGCAAAGAAGGTAGCCAAGGAAAGCAGCTCGAGACGCCCGCGGTCACACGCAGTTTGGCCATGCTTGCCAAGTGTTCGTGGGCTCCGTAGCGAGTGCCCACACAAAACTCTCGCGGCTTGGACGGCGCACGGTCCGTCGCACCAGTCGTTCCAAGGGCGCCGAAAGCAAACCGAATCAACCCACGTTCACGAACCCCGGAGTGACAAACCTGTGAGCACCCTGAACATCAAGAAAGTCGCCGTGCTCGGCGCGGGCGTGATGGGCGCGCAGATCGCCGCGCATCTGATCAACGCGCGTGTGCCCGTCCTGCTCTTCGATCTTCCCGCAAAGGAAGGCCCGAAAAACGGCATCGCGCTGAAGGCCATCGAGAACCTGAAGAAGCTGTCACCCGCGCCGTTCGGCGTGAAGGACGACGCGCAATACATCGAGCCCGCCAACTACGACGACGACATCGCGAAGCTCGCCGAATGCGACCTCGTGATCGAGGCCATCGCCGAGCGCATGGACTGGAAGCACGATCTCTACAAGAAAGTGTCGCCGCATATCGCGCCGGACGCGATTTTCGCGAGCAACACGTCGGGCCTGTCGATCACGGCTTTGTCGGACGGCTTCTCCGACGAACTGAAGTCGCGCTTTTGCGGTGTGCACTTTTTCAATCCGCCGCGCTATATGCACCTGGTCGAGCTGATCCCGACCGAATCCACGAAGCCCGAGATTCTCGACCAGCTCGAAACCTTCCTGACGAGCGTGATCGGCAAAGGCGTCGTGCGCGCGAAGGACACGCCGAACTTCATCGCGAACCGCGTCGGCGTTTTCTCGATTCTCGCGGTGATTGCCGAAGCGGAGAAGTTCGGCCTGCGCTTTGATGAAGTCGACGACCTGACCGGCGCGCGACTCGGCCGCGCGAAGTCGGCGACGTTCCGCACCGCGGATGTTGTCGGTCTCGACACGATGGCCCACGTCATCAAGACGATGCAGGACAACCTGCCCGACGATCCGTTCTTCTCTGTCTACAAGACGCCGCCGGTGCTCGAAGCGCTGGTGAAGAATGGCGCGCTCGGCCAGAAGACGGGCGCGGGTTTCTATCGCAAGGAAGGACGCGCGATCAAGGTGCTCGATCCGAAAACGGCTGCTTACGTCGATGGCGGCGCGAAGGCCGACGAGCTCATCGGCCGCATCCTGAAGCGTCCGCCCGCCGAGCGCTTCAAGCTCCTGCGCGAAACCGACAACAAGCAGGCGCAATTCCTGTGGGCGATTTTCCGCGACGTGTTCCACTACATCGCGGTGCATCTCGAATCGATCGCGGACAATGCCCGGGACGTCGATCTCGCGATCCGCTGGGGCTTCGGATGGAATCAGGGGCCGTTCGAAAGCTGGCAGGCGGCGGGCTGGCAACAAGTCGCGAAGTGGGTGCAGGAGGATATCGATGCGGGCAAGGCGCTCTCGAACGCGCCGCTGCCCGCGTGGGTGCTCGAAGGTCCGGTCGCCGAAAAGAACGGCGTGCACACGAACGAAGGATCGTGGTCGCCGAAATCGAAGCGCTTCGAACCGCGTTCGGCGCTGCCCGTCTATGAGAAGCAGGTGTTCCGCGCGCCGCTCGAAGGCGTGACGGGCGCCGATCCGAAGACCTTCGGCAAGACGCTGTTCGAAACCGGGAGCGTCCGCGCCTGGCTCGATCGTGACGACGGCGATGTCGTGATCGTCTCGTTCAAGACCAAGATGAACACCATCGGCCCGGGCGTGATCGACGGCCTCACGCAGGCTATCGAACTCGCGGAGAAGGCATATCGCGGCGTGGTGATCTGGCAGCCGACGTCGCTGCAACTCGGCGCGCCGGGTGGCCCGTTCTCGGCGGGCGCGAATCTCGAAGAAGCGATGCCCGCGTTCATGATGGGCGGCGCCAAAGGCATCGATCCGTTCGTGAAGAAGTTTCAGCAAGGCATGCTGCGCGTGAAGTACGCAAACGTGCCGGTGGTGTCGGCTGTGTCGGGCCTCGCGCTCGGCGGCGGCTGCGAACTGCTGCTGCATTCGGCGAAGCGCGTCGCGCATGTCGAGAGCTATATCGGTCTCGTGGAAGTGGGCGTCGGTCTGGTGCCGGCGGGCGGCGGTCTGAAGGAGGCCGCGTTGCGCGCGGCGGAAGCAGCGGGCGCGGTCAATGCGACCAGCGATCTGCTCAAGTTCCTGCAGAAATCTTTCGAGAACGCGGCGATGGCGAAAGTCTCGTCGTCCGCATTCGATGCCCGCGCGATGGGCTATCTGAAGCCGTCCGACACGATCGTCTTCAACGTGCACGAGTTGCTCGACATCGCGAAGAGCGAGGCGCGTGCGTTGAGCGCATCGGGCTATCGGCCGCCATTGCGCGTGAAGCAGGTGCCGGTGGCGGGGCGCTCGGCGATCTCGACGATCAAGGCGTCGCTCGTGAACATGCGCGACGGGCGCTTCATCAGCGACCACGACTATCTGATCGCGAGCCGCATCGCGGAAGCGGTCTGCGGCGGCGATGTCGAAGCGGGCAGTCTCGTCGACGAAGAATGGCTGCTGGCGCTCGAGCGCCGCGCGTTCGTCGAACTGCTCGGCACGCAGAAGACGCAAGAGCGAATCATGGGCATGCTGCAGACCGGCAAGCCGGTTCGCAACTAATCGCGGAGCAATCAATGAGCAAACAACTTCAAGACGCATACATCGTCGCCGCGAGCCGCACGCCGATCGGCAAGGCGCCGCGTGGCGTGTTCAAGAACACGCGCCCCGACGAGCTGCTCGTTCACGCGATCAAATCCGCGGTCGGGCAAGTGCCGGGACTCGACACGAGCGTGATCGAAGACGCGATCGTCGGCTGCGCGATTCCCGAAGCCGAGCAAGGTCTGAACGTCGCTCGCATGGGCGCGCTGCTGTCGGGCTTGCCCAACACGGTCGGCGGCGTGACGGTGAACCGTTTCTGCGCGTCGGGCCTGACCGCGCTCGCGATGGCGGCGGACCGCATCCGCGTGGGTGAAGCCGAGGCGATGATCGCGGGGGGCTGCGAATCAATGAGCATGGTGCCGATGATGGGCAACAAGCCGTCGCTGTCGCCGCATATCTTCGATCGCAATGAAGACGTCGGCATTGCGTACGGCATGGGCCTGACGGCGGAAAAGGTCGCGGAACGCTGGAAGGTGAGCCGCGAGGCGCAGGACGCGTTCGCGGTGGAGTCGCATCGCCGCGCGCTGGCCGCGCAACAGGCGGGCGAATTCGCGGATGAAATCGCCGCCTACACGCTGAACGAGCGTTTTCCGGATCTCGCATCGGGCGAAGTGCGCACGAATAATCGCGAAATCAGGCTCGATGAAGGCCCGCGCGAAACCAACCTGGAAGGGCTGGCGAAGCTGCGTCCCGTGTTCGCGAACAAGGGCTCGGTCACGGCGGGAAACAGTTCGCAGACCTCGGACGGCGCGGGCGCGCTGATCGTCGTGTCGGAAAAGATTCTGAAGCAGTTCAACCTGACGCCGCTCGCGCGCTTCGTGAGCTTCGCGGTGCGCGGCGTGCCGCCGGAAATCATGGGCATCGGGCCGAAGGAAGCGATTCCGGCCGCGTTGAAGGCGGCAGGGCTGAAGCAGGACGACATCGACTGGATCGAACTGAACGAAGCCTTCGCGGCGCAAGCGCTCGCGGTGATCGGCGATCTCGGTCTCGACCCGTCGAAGGTCAACCGGCTCGGCGGTGCGATTGCGCTCGGCCATCCGCTCGGCGCGACGGGCGCGATCCGCGCATCGACGGTCGTGCACGGTCTGCGCCGGCGCAACCTGAAGTACGGCATGGTGACGATGTGCGTCGGCACCGGCATGGGCGCGGCGGGCATCATCGAACGCCTTTGATCGTGAATGGTCCGCGAGTGTCGTCGCTCGCGGACCGGCATGAAGGAGACAGCGGATGGACATTCAGATCGAACGCGCGGACGGCGTGCTGAGCATCGTGCTCAATCGTCCGGAAAAGAAGAACGCGATCACCGCGGCGATGTATCAGGAAATGGCCGACGGCTTCTACGAAGCCGAGATGGACGCGACCGTGCGGGCGGTGCTGATTCGCGCGAACGGCAGTACGTTCAGCGCGGGCAATGATCTCGAGGATTTTCTGAACGATCCGCCCAAGGGTCTCGACGCGCCCGTGTTCCAGTTCCTGCGGCGCATCAGCGGCTTTCCGAAGCCGATCGTGGCGGCGGTCGCGGGGACGGCGGTGGGCATAGGCACGACGATGCTCCTGCATTGCGACATCGTCTACGCGAGCACGAACGCGAAGTTCTCGCTGCCGTTCTCGCAGCTCGGATTGTGTCCCGAAGCGGCGTCGAGTCTTTTGCTGCCGCGCACGGCGGGTTATCAGCGCGCGGCGGAAAAGCTCCTGCTCGGCGAAGCGTTCGACGTGAACGAAGCGATCCGCATGGGCTTCGTGAATGGCGCGATCGACGCAGGCGAGCTAGACCCCTACGCGTTCGACAGAGCGAAGCGGCTGGCGATGCTGCCGGCATCGTCGCTGCGTGTGACCAAGTCGTTGATGAAGGGCGCGCAGACGCATGAAGTGAGCGCGCGCATGGAGGACGAAGCCGCGCACTTCGCGCGGATGCTGGTTGCGCCCGAAGCCCGCGAAGCGTTTCAGGCGTTCTTCGAAAAACGCAAGCCGAGCTTCAGCCAGTTCGAGTAAGGCGCTTCATTCGACGTCGTATTCGACGAAGCTGTTCTCGCGCGCGAAGCTGACGAGCCGCAAGCCCGCCTGCTTCGCGATCGCGATGGCGAGCGATGTGGGCGCGGAGATCGTCGCGACCATCGGCACGCCGACGCGCGCCGACTTGCGCACGAGTTCATAGCTCGCGCGGCTCGACAGAAACACGAAACCTTGCGTCGTGTCCTCGCGCCGCAGGATCAACTGGCCGATGAGCTTGTCGAGCGCGTTATGCCTTCCAACGTCCTCGAAGGCGTAGCGCACCGCGCCGGTTTCGTCGCACCATGCGGCGGCATGCAAGCCGCCCGTGAGCTTCGTCAACTGCTGATGCGCGGGCAATTCGCGTGCGGCGCGCTCGATCGCATCGGGCGCAAGGCGCGCGAGAAAGCCCGTGTCCGGCACCTGTTCCGGCTGAAGATCGAGCAACTCGATACTTTCGATGCCGCACACGCCGCAGCCCGTGCGCCCGGCGAGCGCCCGGCGCTTGTCCTTGAGCGTAGCGAAGGCCTGCTGCACGACCTGAAGATGCACTTCGGCATGCGGCAATGCGACGCCGTCATCGCGGAAATGGACCTCGATATCGTGAATGTCGCTGCCACGCTCGACGATGCCCTCCGTCAGCGAGAATCCCACGGCGAACGCTTCGAGATCGCGCGGCGTGCACATCATCACCGCGTGGGAGATGCCATTGAAAACGAGCGCGACGGGCCATTCCTGACCGACGTTGTCCGCGGCGACGGTGCTCTCGTTCCTGCGATGCCTGCGCACCTGGCGCTCGACGAAGCCTGGTTGATCGTCGGTTTCGAGTTGATTCACTTCAATGCTCCTGACCGCTCACTTCGAGTAAAGTCGGGTATATGACTTGCTGCTTATCGTTGCTGTTCGCACGCTTTGCGGCGCGAGCAGCGGCTAGAGTGCAATGGTTCCAGCCAGATCCAAGGCCCTACAATAACTTAAGCGGCGATGCGCGTCGCGCACCTCCGCTCAATCCAACGAGGCTTCGCTATGGGACTCTACGACGCCGCCCGTCTCTTCGGATTCGAAGTCGAATCCTCTGACAATCTGCGCTTCATCCCGCTTGCGGTGCGCTTTAATCTCGATCGCTTCGGCATGCGCATCACGCTCGATCAATGGCAGGCGCTTCCTTACGACGATCGCGCGCTGCTCGCCCGCTTCCCGGTCGAGGACGATGCCGAACTCGAGAAGAACTTCGACCTCGCGCTCGAAGAGATGTTGAAGACGCACGCGAACGCAGCGCCAGAAAAGATCGAGCGCGATCCGGAACCGGTGTGGATGCACGCCGATGCCGTGCCCGAAACCGTGATCCGGCAGAGCAGCCTGTGCGGCGTGAGCGCGCCGAGTCTCGATCGTTGGGGCAGGCTCGACCGTTTCCAGCGATACGCGCTCGCGAAACTCTCGCGCAACACCGACAAGGTGAATCACGATTTCCTTCCCGCGATGAAGGAATTCGGCCTCGCCGAGTGAGCGCCGGGGCGCGCAAACGTTAAGCGCGCGTTTTAATCAGATTATTTGCGGACTAGCCCTAAATGTAGGGCGAGCGGTGCCGTTATTGGGCGTTATCCATCAATCGCGGCGTGGACGAGTTTTACGCCGCGCATTCGCGTGGACGCGCGTCGCCTCGATGCGCGTCCGACGCGCATCAAAGGATTAAGCCCGCCGCTCATGACCCGATTCCTCTCCAGAGGTTTGCTCGTCAACATTGCCGTGGTACTGGCCGCGCTCGGCGCGAACGCGTTCGTCGCCTGCGAGCGCATCGGCGGGCTGCGCGAAAGCGACGCGCGCACGCTGCGCTCGATGAGTCTCCTGCGCGATCTCGCGGCATGGCGCGGCACGCTCGGCGAATCCCTCACGCAACTGAGCCGCTTCGAAGCGACCGGCATCGTTGAAAGCGACGCGCAGCATCAGGCGCGCGAGGCGCATCTCGATGCACTGGAAAGCGGGCTGCGCGCGCAGATCGCAGCCGAGCCGGGCATGTCGGGGGCATTCGATGCGCTCGCCGCGCGCGCCGCAGCGATGCGCCACGATGCCGATCGCGCATTCGAGCGCGCCAAGCACGCCGACCCCGGCGAATCGCGCGCATGGGCCGACGCGGCGTTCGTCGCGCTGGGCGAAGATCAGCAGAGCGTCGACGAGGAACTCGACGTCGTGCGCTCACACATCGATAACGCGACCATCGTCGCCCTCGATGAGTCCGCGCAGGCCTCGGGCGGCGCGATGCTGCTGCTCGTCTTCACGATGCTCGCAGGCAGCGCCGTGCTGATCTATCTGTTCGCGAGCCGCGAGCGGCAATCGCGCGAGAAGCTCGGCGTCGTGCGTGCGAGGCAGCGCAGCAACGAACGCTTTCGCGGCATGTTCGAGGCGCATCCGGTGCCGATGTGGATCGTCGATCGCGAGACGATGCGCTTCGTCGCCGTGAATCAGGCTGCGATCGAGCACTTCGGTTTCAACGAGCCGGAGTTCATGAACATGACGCTGCGCGATCTGCATCACGCGGACGACTTCGACCGCTTCGCCGCACGGCTCGCGCGCAGCGGCGGCGAGAGCGGCGAGCGTGCCGCATCGGGGCGAGGCTCGGCGGGCGTGTGGCGTTATCGGTGCAAGAATGGCGCGATCGTCGGCGCGGATGTCTCGCATCACTCGCTCACGTATTCGAATCGTCCGGGCATCTTCATGCTGGCGAACGACGTGACCGACCGCATCAATGCGGAAGCCGAGGCGCGCAGATCCAACGAGATGCTCGAAGCGGTCATCGACAACATTCCGCAGCGCGTGTTCTGGAAGGACCGCGACCTGCGTTATCTCGGCTGCAACAACGCGTTCGCGCGCGATGCGGGTCTCGCGTACAACGAGCAGGTCATCGGCAAGACGGATTTCGAACTGCCGTGGAGCGCGTTTGCGGACGTCGTGCGCGCGGACGACGAGGAAGTCATCGTCACGACGGTGCCGAAGATGCATTACGAGCGCGACATCGTGATGGGCGAGCAACTGCGCACCGTGGTCACGAGCAAGCTGCCCTTGCTCGACGGCGAAGGACAGACAATCGGCGTGCTCGGCTCGTATCACGATGTCACCGATCGCAAGCGCGCCGAACTCGCGCTGCGCCTGCAAAGCCGCGCGCTCGACGCGAGCGTGAACGCGATTCTGATCACGGGCGTCGTGGACGGCGCGAACGTGATCGAGTATGCGAATCCGGCGTTCAAGCGCATCACCGGCTACGACCCGAGCGAGGTGATCGGGCAGGACTGCCGCTTTCTGCACGGCCCCGACGGCGATCAGGACGGACTCACCGCGATTCGCCGCGCGCTCGCCGTGAACACGGAGGCGAGCGTCGTGGTGCGCAACTATCGCAAGGACGGCGCGCTCTTCTGGAATCAGCTCTTCGTCGCGCCGGTGCCGGACGCGCAGGGCATGACGACGCATCACATCGGCATCATCAACGACGTGACCGATCTGATGCGCTATCAGGAAGAACTCGAATATCAGGCGAACTACGACACGCTCACGCGCCTGCCGAACCGCAATCTGCTGCGCGACCGCTTGCAGCACGCGATCGAAACCGCCCGGCGGCGCGAGACGAAGATCGCCGTCGTCTTCATGGATCTCGACGGCTTCAAGAACGTCAACGATAGTCTCGGTCACAGCGTCGGCGACCGCCTGCTCGCGGTGATCGCGGAGCGGCTTGCGCGCTCGGCGCGATCGAGCGATACGGTCGCGCGTCACGGCGGCGACGAGTTCGTGGTCGTGCTGCCCGATATCACCGACGAAGCCGGGCTGATCGCATGGATGGAACGCACGCGCGCGGCGATCTCGGAACCGGTCTGGCTCGACGATACAGAGCTTTACGTCGGCTGCAGCATGGGCGCGAGTCTCTATCCGCAGGACGGCGACGACGCCGAATCCGTGATGAAGAAGGCCGATCTCGCGATGTATCGCGCGAAGGACATGGGCCGCAACACGTATCAGTTCTATCAGCCGGAGATGAACGCGAGCGTCGGCGCGCGCATGAATCTCGAACGGCGCTTGCGGCGCGCGCTGCGCGACGGCGAGTTCCTGCTGCACTATCAGCCGCAAGTGGACATGACGACGCGCGCGATCGTCGGCATCGAGGCGCTCGTGCGCTGGCGCGATCCGGAGCAGGGGCTCGTGTCGCCGGCGTCGTTCATTCCGGTCGCGGAAGAGAGCGGCCTGATCGGGCCGCTGTCGGAGTGGGTGTTGCGCGAAGCGTGCCGTCAGAACAAGGCGTGGCAGGATGCCGGGCTGCCGCCGGCGCGCGTGTCGGTGAATCTGTCGGCGCGCCATTTTCAGCAGCGCGACATCGCGCGGCTCGTGACGTCCGTGCTCGAAGAGACCGGGCTGGAGCCGCGCTATCTCGAACTGGAGCTCACGGAAAGCGCGATCATGCGCAACGCCGAGGAAGCGATCACGATGCTCTCGGAGCTATCGGCGCTCGGCATCGGCATCGCGATCGACGACTTCGGCACCGGATATTCGAGCCTGTCGTATCTCAAGCGCTTCCCGGTGCACCGGTTGAAGATCGACCGCTCGTTCGTCGCGGATATCGGCTCGTCGGGGGATGACGAAACGATCACGTCGGCGATCATCGCGCTCGCGCATTCGCTGGAATTGCAGGTGATCGCGGAAGGCGTCGAAACGCACGCGCAGCACGATTTCCTGCGCGAGCGCGATTGCGACGAAATGCAGGGCTATCTGTTCTCGCGCCCGATGCCGCACGAAGCGATTCCGGGCTTGTTGCAGCAGGGCGTGCTGCCCCATTGATCGCCTTTAATCGAGCGACGGCAGCACGCGCGGACGGCGATCGCGGTCGGTCGCGACGTAAGTGAGCGTCGCTTCCGTGACCTTGACGACTTCTTCGGCGAGGCTCATGCGCTGCGCCCAGACCTCGACCGATACCGTGATCGACGTATTGCCCGTCTTGACGATATCGGCGTAGAAGCTCAGCAGGTCGCCGACGAACACCGGATGCTTGAACAGGAACGAATTCACCGCGACGGTCGCGACGCGGCCGTTCGCGCGGCGGCTCGCCGGAATGGAGCCGGCGATATCCACCTGCGCCATGATCCATCCGCCGAAGACGTCGCCGTGGACGTTGGCGTCGGCGGGCTGCGGCACGACGCGCAGCGCGACGTGCTTCTCGGGAAGGCTGGAGTGGTCTGTCATGGGAGGCGTTCCGGTTTGCGATTGCGGCGGAAGGCCGGCCGGCGTGAGCGGCCCCTCGAACCTTCTGCGACAATGCATGTTGATGAATGAGCCCCAGCGCGCGAGGCGGAAACCTCCATGACGCCGGGGCCTGAAGTAAATTGTACGGGAAAGCATGCGAGAGACGTGCGCTCGTTCCGCCGATAACAGCGTCCCCACGCCGCGCCCAAGCGACGCGCTCAAACGATACGACTCATGCGCCGCTATTCCAACAGCGAGCCCGGCCCGATGGCCCAAGGTCCGCGCAACGACTGGCAGACGATTCGCTCACTGCTGCCTTATCTCACGACGTACAAATGGCGGGTCGCGTTCGCGCTGACGTGCCTGATCGGCGCGAAGGTCGCGAACCTCGGCGTGCCGATCGTGATGAAGCGCATCGTCGATAGCCTCGCTTCCGTGCAGCACCTCACCGCGCTCGGACGCGCGAACGACGCGCCGGGCATCGTGCTGATCGGCGGCATCGGGCTGCTGGTGATCGCTTATGCGGGCGCGCGGCTTTCGACATCGCTTTTCACCGAGCTTCGCGAGCTGCTCTTCGCGAAGGTCACCGAAAGCGCCGTGCGGCAACTCGCGCTGCAAGTCTTCCGGCATTTGCATTCGCTGTCGCTGCGCTTCCATCTGGAGCGGCAAACGGGCGGCATGTCGCGCGATATCGAGCGCGGCACGCGCGGCATCCAGCAACTCGTGTCCTACTCGCTTTACAGCATCCTGCCGACGCTCGTCGAAGTCGGTCTCGTGCTCGCATTCTTCGTGACGAAGTATGAGGCGTATTACGCGATCGTCACGCTCGTCGCGCTCGCCTCGTACATCGTCTTCACGGTGAAGGTCACCGAATGGCGCACGCATTTCCGCCGCACGATGAACGATCTCGACTCGAAGGCGAACTCGCGCGCGATCGATTCGCTGCTCAACTACGAGACCGTGAAGTACTTCGGTAACGAAGAATGGGAAACGCGCCGTTACGATGAAAACCTGCAACGCTATCGCGCGGCCGCGATCAAGTCACAGCGCTCGCTGTCGATGCTGAACTTCGGGCAGCAGATGATCATCGGCGTCGGGCTCGTATTCATTCTCTGGCGCGCGACGCAGGGCGTGATGGCGGGGCGTCTCACGCTCGGCGACCTCGTGCTCATCAACACGTTCATGCTGCAGCTTTATATCCCGCTGAACTTCCTGGGCGTCGTGTATCGCGAGCTGAAGCAGGCGCTGACGGACATGGACCGCATGTTCACGCTGCTCGGCGCGGGCCGCGAAGTCCCCGATGCGCCGGGCGCGCAGGCGCTTGCCGTGCGCGGCGGCGAAGTGCGTTTCGAGAACGTGAGCTTCGCATACGAGAAGGCGCGGCCGATTCTGCATGGCGTCGATTTCACGATTCCCGCAGGCACGACGACGGCCGTGGTCGGACACAGCGGCTCGGGCAAGTCGACGCTCGGACGGCTGCTCTTTCGCTTCTACGATCTCGATCGCGCGCAGGGCGGAAGCATCAGGATTGACGGACAGGACATTCGCGACGTGACGCAGGATTCATTGCGCGCGGCGATCGGCATCGTGCCGCAGGACACCGTGCTTTTCAACGATTCGATCTACTACAACATCGCGTACGGACGTCCTTCGGCGAGCCGCGACGAAGTGATCGCGGCGGCGCGCGCGGCGCATATCCACGAGTTCATCGAGGCGTTGCCGGCGGGTTATGACACGCCTGTCGGCGAGCGCGGGCTGAAGCTGTCGGGCGGCGAAAAGCAGCGCGTCGCCATCGCGCGCACGCTTTTGAAAGACCCGCCGATCCTGATCTTCGACGAAGCCACGTCGGCGCTCGATTCGAAGTCCGAACGCGCGATTCAGCACGAACTCGATTCGATCGCGCGCGAGCGGACGACGCTCATCATCGCGCACCGGTTATCGACGGTCGTGCATGCGCAGCAGATCATCGTGATGGATCACGGGCGCATCGTGGAGCGAGGCACGCACGCCGAACTGCTGCGCGCGAGCGGGCTGTTTGCGCAGATGTGGGCGTTGCAGCAGCAGCGGGCGGAAGAGGCGGTGCGCGATCAGCGGGATACGGCGGGCGTTTGACGCAGCGGGCGCCTGATGGCCGATCAGGCGCGATCGCACGAAACTCGACAAATCCCCCGTTCCGCACCTGAAGCCAAGGTGAACGCGCGTGGATGGTGTCGGATTCGAGGACTTGATCCTTCTCGCTGCAATCCTCGCCGTGCTCACCTGTCCGGTTGTGCGAATCATTCGTCGCATGGGGCGTTCCGGCTCGTGGGTGCTCGCGTTCATGACGCCGGCACTGACCTCATCGCGCTGTACGTCTTCGCATTCGTGCGCTGGCCGGCGATCGACGGCGACCGCCGGCCATAAGCCGCGGCCTCACTCCATCGCGTGCGCGCCGCCGATTGCGACGCCATCATGCGTCTGCGAGGAAGTGGACGACCACCGCAGCCACTGCGCACGCAGCATGAACAACGCGCCGAATGCGCAGGTCGCGAGCACGCCGAAGGTCGCGAAGCCCATCTGATAGCTTCCCGTGCTTTCCTTCGCGATCCCCATGATCACCGGCAGATAGAAGCCGCCGATGCCGCCCGCCGCACCGACGATCCCCGAGAGCAGCCCTGTCTTGCCCTTCCACCGATGCGGCACGAGCTGGAACGTCGAACCGTTGCCGAGACCGAACGCGACGTACAGACAGATCAGAATCGCCACACCGCCCGCGACCGGCGGCATCCAGATCGCGAACGCGAAGTCGCCGATCGCAATTGCCGCGAGCAGCACGAGCAGCGCCCGCACGCCGGTCACACGATCGGCGACATAGCCGCCGAACGGCCGCACGATCGCGCCGAGAAACGCGAGCAACGACATGAAAAGCCCCGCTTCCAGCTTCGGCATCTGATAAAGCGACGTGAGCAGCAGCGTCACATACGACGACATGCCGACGAAGCCACCGAAGGTAATGCTGTAGATCAGCATGATGACCCATGTATCGCGCTCGCCCAGCACCGACCGATAGTGTCGCGGCAGCACCGCAATCGCGATCAGCGCACCGATCACCGGCAATAGCAGCACGCCGGTCTTGCCGCCGCCGAACACGCCGCCATTCACCGCGAGCACCAGCACGATGAGGCTGACCAGCGTCACCGCGAAGCTGGACAGCGCGCGCATCGTGCTGCCGGTTTTCTGGCCGGCATCGGAGGCCCATGCGAGAAGCGCGGCCGCCGTGATCGCGAGCAGCGGCAGCGCGGCGGCGGTCGAGATCTGCCAGCCGAAGGCATCGGCGAGATGCGGGAACAGGAAGCCGTCGAGCACCGCGCCGATGTTGCCCGCAGCGGCGAGACCCAGCACGAGCCCTTGCACCTTCGGTGGATAGTTGCTGCCGGCCATCGGCAACGCGACTGCGAAGCTCGCGCCGCCCATGCCGAGAAATACGCCGAGCACGAGCAGCAGCGCATACGAGGGCACGCCAGGCAGAAGCGGCAGCACGATCGACGGAATCGACGAGAGCACGACGCCCATCAATGCGACGCGCCGTCCGTCGGTCGACTGATAGAGATTGCCGAGCGTCACGCGCAGGATCGCCGCGGCCAGCACCGGCACCGCGACGAGAAAGCCCTGTTGCGCGGCGGACATCGTCACGTCGCGGCCGATGAACGGCGCGAGCGGTCCATACAGCACCCAGACCGTGAAACCCGTATCGAAGTAAAGGAAGCAGGCGAGCAGCGAGCGCCAGTTGCCGCTCCTGAGCGACGCGATCAGATTGGACATTGCGGGTTTCCGTATATGCGCGCTTCCGGAAGAGCACGCGACGGCCCCCAAAATTGCAAGCATCATGCCAATGGAATGCATGTTTGATCGACGTATCGCATCGGGCGAGTGGTGGCGCGGGATTCGAGCGCGCATGGGGCACGTCGTCGCGATTCGGCACACCCGCCGACGGCACCGCGTCCGTGCGCGACCGCATGCGAATGGTGCGCCGCGCCTTCGCGCGGTTCATGCCCGCTAGAATGCGCATTTGCCGAACAAGCGCCGCTTGCGCCCGAATCGAATGGAACTGAAATGGCTGGAAGACTTCGTGTCGCTCGCGGAGACGCGCAGCTTTAGCCGCTCCGCCGAGCTTCGACATATCACCCAGCCCGCATTTTCGCGGCGCATCCAGGCGCTGGAGGCGTGGCTCGGCACGGAGCTCATCGACCGGTCCGTGTATCCGACGCGGCTCACGCAAGCCGGCAACGTGTTCTACGAGCAGGCGCTCGCGATGCTCTCGCAGTTCCACGAAGCGCGCACGCTGCTGCGCGGGCAGGGCGGCGTGCCCTCGGCGACCATCGAGTTCGCCGTGCCGCATACGCTGTCGCTCACCTACTTTCCGCGCTGGCTCGAGCACATCGAGGCGCGGGTCGGGCGCATCCGCACGCGGCTGCGCGCGCTTAACGTTCACGATGCGGTGCTGTCGCTCGTCGAAGGCGGCTGCGATCTCGTGATGGGCTATCACCATCCGAGTCATCCGGTCGCGCTCGATCCCGCGCGCTACGACATGCTCACGCTCGGCGTCGAGCCGATCAGTCCGTTCTCCGCGGTCACCAAGGGCGGACGCGCGCGCTTTTCGCTGCCCGCGACCGCCGAATCCCCGGTTCCGTATCTGTCGTACACGCCGAACGCCTATCTCGGGCGCATGACCGAAGTCATCATCGCGACCGCGCCTACGCGGCTCTATCTCGACAAGGTGTATGAAACCGACATGGCCGAAGGACTCAAGGCGATGGCGCTGGCCGGGCACGGCGTCGCGTTCCTTCCGCACAGCGCAGTGGAAGATGCCGTGGAGGAAGGGCGGCTCATCCGCCTCGATCGCGGCACACGCGGCACGCCCGCAGGTCAGTTCACGCTGACGATGGAAATCCGCCTCTATCGCGACAAGCTCGCGGCGCCTGGCGAGGAGCCGCGGCAGGCGTTGATGCGCGCGCTATGGGACGCAGTCGGTGAAGAATTGTTAAAGGCATCGTCCGGAAAGCCCGGCGCATAAGGCTTGGCGACGTTATGCAGGATTTGCATGATGGGATAAGGAAACGGCATTGGATTTGAAAACGGCGTTTTTCGACAATGAGCGCATTCCTTCAACGCTGGAGCGTCAATGTCCTCCTCGAAGCAGTCGCTGCAAACGCCGGATGCCAAACATGCAATCCCGTCGTATCTCAACGCCGACGATCTCGGTCCCTGGGGCAACTATCTCAAGCAGGTCGATCGCGTCGCGCCGTATCTCGGTTCTCTCTCGCGCTGGCTCGAAACCCTCAAGCGCCCGAAGCGCATTCTCGTCGTCGATTGCCCGATCGAACTCGATAACGGAACCGTCGCGCACTTCGAAGGCTATCGCGTGCAGCACAACACGTCGCGCGGTCCCGGCAAGGGCGGCGTGCGTTATCACCAGGACGTGACACTCTCCGAAGTGATGGCGCTCTCCGCGTGGATGTCGGTGAAGAATGCGGCCGTGAACGTGCCGTACGGCGGCGCGAAGGGCGGTATCCGTGTCGATCCGCGCACGCTGTCGCGCGGCGAGCTCGAACGCGTGACGCGTCGGTACACCAGCGAGATCGGCATCATCATCGGGCCGAACACGGACATTCCCGCGCCGGACGTGAACACGAACGAGCAGATCATGGCGTGGATGATGGACACCTACTCCATGAACCAGGGCCAGACGGCGACGGGCGTCGTGACCGGCAAGCCGATCTCGCTCGGCGGCTCGCTCGGCCGCAAGGAAGCGACGGGTCGCGGCGTGTTCGTGGTCGGCACGGAAGCGGCGCGGCGCATCGGCATGGAGATCGAAGGCGCGCGCATCGCGGTGCAAGGCTTCGGCAACGTGGGCGGCATCGCAGCCAAGCTGTTCCAGGAAGCGGGCGCGCGCGTGATCGCCGTGCAGGATCACACGGGCACGATTCACAACTCCAAGGGCATCGACACGGCCGCGCTGCTCGATCACGTCGCGAAGAACGGCGGCGTCGGCGGCTTCGCGGGCGCGGATCCCGTGCAGGCCGAAGAGTTCTGGATGATCGAAACCGACATCCTGATTCCGGCCGCGCTGGAAAACCAGATTACCGAGAAGAACGCGTCGAAGATTCGCACGAAGATCGTCGTCGAAGGCGCGAACGGCCCGACCACGACCGCAGCGGACGACATCCTGAACGACAAGGGCATCCTCGTGATTCCGGACGTCATCGCGAACGCGGGCGGCGTGACGGTCTCGTATTTCGAATGGGTGCAGGACTTTTCGAGCTTCTTCTGGACCGAGGACGAAATCAATCAGCGTCTCGAACGCGTGATGCGCGAGGCGTTTGCCAGCGTGTGGCAAGTCGCGAGCGAGCACCAGGTTTCGGTCCGCACGGCGGCGTTCATCGTCGCGTGTACGCGGATTCTGCAGGCGCGTGAAATGCGCGGCCTCTACCCCTGATCCGATGCGGCGGCGCGCTCGCTCGAGCAGTCTGCGCAATGCGGGCAGCGTTCGCGCCCCTTGAATGATGCGGGCGGCATTCCCTCGGGAATGCCGCCCGCATTTGCATGAAAACTACAAGTCGGCCGACTAGTTGTATTCGGTCAAGCATCCGCGCAAAAACGCCAGTAATATGCGCGGTCGCAACCCGTTGCAACCCAGTTGCAATCAGGCGTCTCACAAATAAGACGGCGTGGGTTAACAATCATTCTTTCAGAATAATTACCCTGCTAAACTTGCCCCGGTTTTTCGCCACAGGAGATCGAACACATGAAGATTAAAAAGGCTGCGCTGCTCGTCGCCGCGCTCGGGTTTCTCGCAACCGGCGCGTATGCCCAGGACGCGGGCACGCTGAAGAAGATCAAAGACACGGGCGTGATCTCGCTGGGGCATCGCGAATCGTCCATTCCGTTTTCTTACTATGACGACAAGCAGAACGTCGTCGGTTACTCGCACGAGTTCGCGCTGAAGGTCGTCGAGGCCGTCAAGCAGAAGCTGGGCATGCAGGATCTGAAGGTGAAGCTCACGCCGATCACGTCGCAGAACCGCATTCCGCTCGTGCAGAACGGCACCGTCGATATCGAGTGCGGCTCGACCACGAACAACGCCGAACGCCAGCAGCAAGTCTCCTTCTCGAACACGATCTTCGTGATCGGCACGCGCCTCATGACCAAGAAGGATTCGGGCGTGAAGGACTGGGCCGACCTGAAGGGCAAGACCGTCGTGACGACCGCCGGCACCACGTCCGAGCGCCTGCTTCGCAAGATGAATCAGGACAAGAACATGGGCATGAACATCATCAGCGCGAAGGACCACGGCGAGTCGTTCCTGACGCTGTCGACGGGCCGCGCGGTCGCGTTCATGATGGACGATGCGCTCCTCGCGGGCGAACGCGCCAAGTCGAACAACCCGAACGATTTCGTGATCGTCGGCGCGCCGCAGTCGCATGAAGCGTACGGCTGCATGATCCGCAAGAACGATCCGGAGTTCAAGAAGGTCGTCGACGATGCGATCGCCAAGGTCGAAACGTCGGGCGAAGCGGACAAGATCTACAAGAAGTGGTTCGAAAGCCCGATCCCGCCGAAGGGTCTCAACCTCAACTTCCCCGAAAGTGACGACATCAAGGCTCTCTACAAGAGCCCGAATGACAAGGCAATCGACTAACCGGTTCGAGTCTCGAACGAACGAAACGGAAGGAGCTTGCTTCTTCCGTTTCTTTTTGGAGTGAGTCCATGTCTTATCACTGGAACTGGGGCATCCTGCTGAGTCCGGTTTCGACCGGCGAGCCCACCACCTATCTCGGCTGGCTGATCTCCGGCTTTTGGGTGACGATCACCGTGTCGCTCGCGGCCTGGGTGATCGCGCTCGTGGTCGGCTCGTTGTTCGGCATCTTGCGCACGGTCCCGAATCGCACGCTGGCGGCCATCGGCACCGTCTACGTCGCGATCTTCCGCAATATTCCGCTGATCGTGCAGTTCTTCGTCTGGTATCTCGTGATACCGGAGCTGCTGCCGCCTTCCATCGGCAACTGGTTCAAGCAACTGCCGCCGACCGCGCAGTTCTTCTCGTCGTCGATCATCTGTCTCGGGCTCTTCACCGGCGCGCGCGTGTGCGAGCAGGTGCGCTCGGGCATCAACGCACTGCCGCCCGGACAGCGCAACGCGGGCCTCGCGATGGGCTTCACGCAATGGCAGACGTACCGTTACGTGCTGATGCCGGTCGCGTACCGCATCATCGTGCCGCCGCTCACGTCGGAATTTCTCAACGTGTTCAAGAACTCGGCGGTGGCGTCGACCATCGGTCTCTTGGATCTGTCCGCGCAGGCGCGTCAGCTCGTCGACTACACGGCGCAGACCTATGAGTCGTTCATCGCGGTGACGGTCGCCTACATGCTCATCAATCTGGTCGTGATGCAGTTGATGCGCTGGGTCGAAGCCAGAACGCGGCTGCCTGGCTACATCGGAGGCAAGTGATGCATCATTTCAACTGGAGTGGTGTTCTCGCGTCGTGGCCCACGCTGATGACGGGCGCCAAGATCACGCTGCAGATCACGGTGCTCGCCATCGTCGTCGGCATCGTCTGGGGCACCGTGCTCGCGCTGTTCCGCCTGTCGGGCGTCAAGCCGCTGCAATGGTTCGCGAGCGCGTACGTCACGCTGTTCCGCTCGATCCCGCTGGTGATGGTGCTGCTGTGGTTCTTCCTGATCGTGCCGCAGTTGTTGCAGAACGTGCTCGGGCTGTCGGCGGATATCGACATTCGTCTCGCATCGGCGATGGTCGCGTTCTCGCTGTTCGAGGCCGCGTACTATTCGGAAATCATTCGCGCGGGCATTCAAGCGGTGCCGCGCGGTCAGGTGAATGCGGCCTTCGCGCTCGGCATGACCTACGGCCAGGCGATGCAACTCGTCGTGCTGCCGCAGGCGTTCCGTGCGATGGTGCCGCTCTTGCTCACGCAGGCCATCGTCCTGTTTCAGGATACGTCGCTCGTCTACGTCATCAGTCTCGCCGACTTCTTCCGCACGGCGACGAACATCGGGGATCGCGACGGCACGTCCGTCGAGATGGTCCTGTTCGCGGGCGCGTGCTATTTCGTGATCTGCGTGGTGGCGTCGGCCCTCGTCAAAAGTCTTCAGAAAAAGGTCGCAAGATGATCTCTATCAAGAATGTTTCCAAGTGGTACGGGCAGTTCCAGGTGTTGACGGACTGCACGACCGAAGTGAAGAAGGGCGAGGTTGTCGTGGTGTGCGGCCCGTCGGGTTCGGGCAAGTCGACGCTCATCAAGACCGTGAACGGCCTCGAGCCGTTCCAGAAGGGCGAGATCACGATCAACGGGCAATCGCTCACCGACAAAAAGACCAATTTGTCGAAGCTGCGCTCGAAGGTCGGCATGGTGTTCCAGCACTTCGAGCTGTTTCCGCATCTGACTATCACGCAAAACCTGACGCTCGCGCAGATCAAGGTGCTCGGCCGCTCGAACGACGAAGCAACGCAGAAGGGTTTGAAGCTGCTGGATCGCGTCGGCCTGCGCGCGCATGCCGACAAGTTTCCGGGCCAGCTTTCGGGCGGTCAGCAGCAGCGCGTGGCGATTGCGCGCGCCTTGTCGATGGACCCGATCGCGATGCTCTTCGACGAGCCGACATCCGCGCTCGATCCGGAGATGATCAACGAAGTGCTCGACGTGATGGTGGAACTCGCGCAGGAAGGCATGACCATGATGTGCGTGACGCACGAAATGGGGTTCGCTAAGAAGGTCGCGAACCGCGTGATCTTCATGGACAAGGGCTTGATCGTCGAGGACGATCAGAAGGAAGCGTTCTTCGCGAATCCGAGGTCGGATCGCGCGAAGGATTTCCTCGCGAAGATCCTGCACTGACCTCGTCGTGAAAAAAAGGCGCTTCCGAAACGAAGCGCTTTTTTTTCGTTAAGGATTGGCTAGAGTCACGTGTGCGCAACTACCTTGGCATCAGGCGCATGCTCTTTCACCGACGCGATGCCGTTGTCACGCGCCTCGACACTCGAATATCTCTGACTTGTGCCAATGACCTTGTGATTCGCTGCTTTCAGATTAAACATCGGCTGATCATTGCACGCGAGCGTACGTTCATAGCGCTCATCACGCGGTGCATTCTCTCGTACTGACTTGATGCCGATGTCCACTGATTCGCGGTCGGCATACAACTGACTCGAAAGAATTATTTCGCCGTTACCGGCATGAAGGTCGAAGTGGTATTCGCCGTTCTTCGCTCGATGAATGATGAATCTTCCGTTCATGGCCCTCTCTCGGATCTTATGGTTGGGGCCTTCAGTCTATGACTGGACGAATGGACCGTACCAGCGCGTCGACAAAAGATTACCGATCTATTCAATCCCAAGTTCCGATTCCACCGCCGCCGTCGTCCGAATCTCGCCAATCTCAAGCGCCGATCCGACGCACGCCTTCGCGAGCGGCTCCGCCGCCTTCTTCGCGATTTCCTCCGGCACCGGAATATTCACGCTGCGGGCGAGCGCGCCGCACTGGAACATCGCGAGATCGCCGGGCGCGAAGCGCGTCCAGGTCTCATTGTCGGTAAGCGGGGACGTGGCGATCACGGCGACGCGGTCTTCCGGCGTCGTGTATTTGGCGAAGTCGATGGACATGTCCGCGTCGATCAGATGCGCCGTCGAGAAAGGCCAGCTACGCACCAGATAGTACAAATGCGTGGAACAGTGCGAGAAGAGCGCCTGCCCGTTCGACATCAGGAAATTGAAGACGCCGTATTGCGTGATGTCGCGGGTGAGCCCGGCGAGCGCGTCGAAGAGTTCTTCGAGCGGCGGCTGCGAACACGGAAACGCGCGGCGCAGGCCTTGCAGCAGCGCGCAGAAGGCGAGCTCGCTATCCGTCGTGCCGACCGGCTGATAGACGCCGGTGAGTTCGGGCGTATGGCCTTTCAAATCGCCGTTGTGCGCGAAGATCCAGTGCCGGCCCCACAACTCGCGCATGAACGGATGACAGTTCTCGAGCAGGATATGCCCCTGCGTCGCCTTGCGGATATGTGCGATCGTGTTCTTCGATTTGATCGGATAACGCTTCACCATGTCTGCGAGCGGCGAGCTGGCGGAGGACTGGTGATCGATGAAGAGCCGGCAGGCCTTGTCTTCGAAGAACGCGATCCCCCAGCCGTCGGCATGATGATCCGTGACGCCGCCGCGCGCCGCGAAACCGGTGAACGAAAACGTCACGTCGGTCGGTTCGGCGCAATTCATTCCGAGAAGTTGGCACATGATGCGGGGGGCGGGCGGCTTATGGCCTGGTTGTTACAATACGTCCGACAAGCATATCACCGAGGTCGGGCCGAAAAAATCGCGCAACCGCTCATAACCGTGCGCGTTGTGGAATTTCCACGGCGATTTTTTCCTGTCCTCGCGTGGACTTGCGCCATTCCACCGATCCCCGTCATCACGCCATGTCCGCTACCTCATCCTCGCCCAATTCGCTCACGATCGCGCGCCCCGACGACTGGCATCTGCACGTGCGCGACGGCGCGACGCTCGCGGCCGTCCTGCCGCACACGGCGCGCCAGTTCGGCCGCGCGATCATCATGCCGAACCTGAAGCCGCCCGTAACGACGACCGAGATGGCCGCGGCGTACCGCGAGCGCATCCTCGCGGCGCTGCCGAAGGACGGCGCGGCCGCGCGCTTCGAGCCGCTGATGACGCTCTATCTCACCGACAACACGCCGCCCGACGAAATTCGCCGCGCGAAAGACAGCGGCTTCGTGCACGGCGTGAAGCTGTATCCGGCGGGCGCGACGACCAATTCCGACGCGGGCGTGACGGATCTTGGAAAGTGCGCGAAGACGCTCGAAGCGATGCAGGAAACGGGCATGCCGCTGCTCGTGCACGGCGAAGTAACCGATGGCGACATCGACGTGTTCGATCGTGAGAAGGTCTTCATCGACCGCGTGATGACGCCGCTGCGCCGCGATTTTCCGGCGCTGAAGGTCGTGTTCGAGCACATTACGACGAAGGACGCGGCCGATTACGTGCGCGAGGCCGAAGGGCCGATCGGTGCAACGATCACCGCGCATCACCTGCTGTACAACCGCAACATCATGCTCGTCGGCGGCATGCGGCCGCATTACTACTGCCTGCCCGTGCTCAAGCGCGAGACGCATCGCGTGGCCCTCGTCGAGGCGGCGACGTCTGGCAATCCGCGCTATTTCCTCGGCACGGACAGCGCGCCGCATCCCAAAGGCCTGAAGGAACACGCGTGCGGCTGCGCGGGCTGCTACACGGCGCTGCACGCGCTCGAGCTCTACGCCGAAACTTTCGACAAGGCCGGCGCGCTCGACAAGCTCGAAGGCTTCGCCAGCTTCCACGGCGCGGACTTCTACGGCCTGCCGCGCAGTGCGGAAAAGGTGACGCTGGAACGCGGATCGTGGACGCTGCCCGCCGAATTCACCGCCGGCGACGCGACGATCGTGCCGTTGCGCGGCGGCGAATCGATCGGCTGGCGTTTCGCGGACGCGCATTGACATTTCGAACGTGAGCGCGGGTTTCGCGGATATCGACTGGGCGCGGCCCTGGCTCGCGTCGATCGAAGCGCGCGGCAGGCGCTGGCAGGCGGCGGCGCTTGCCGGTTACAACGAATATCTCGCGACGCTCAACGAAGACGCGGCGGCGGCCTCCCATGTCACCGGCCGCGGCGAAGCGCTCGCGTTCATCGCGCAGGAAGAACTGCCGGCGGGCGCCTCGTACGAAGGGCATATCGCGCAGACCGGCCGCGTGCCGACTCGCCACAATCTCCACGATTTCTTCAACGGGTCGATGTGGTTCACGTATCCGCGCATCAAGGCGACGCTCAACGCGCTACAGGCACAGCAGATCGATACGCTCGGCATCGGCCCGACGCGCGGCGGCGTGCGCGACGCGCTCACGCTCTTCGACGAAAACGCGGTGCTCTTCGCCTGCGCCGATCCATCGCTGGCGCTTGCGCTGCGCGGTTTCCGTTGGCGCACGCTGTTCGTCGACGAGCGCACGGCGTGGGGCACGCGCTGCGAGGCGCGCATCTTCGGTCACGCGCTGCTGGAAAAGCTCGTCGCGCCGTACAAGGCGTGCACGGGGCACGCGTGGATCGTCGAGGTTCCCATCGACTATTTCACGCTCGACGATGCCGCCCGCCGCGCGCTGATCGACGAACGCGTGGCGCAGCGCCTGAACGCCGAGCCGCTCGACAGCCGCGCGTTCGCGCCGCTGCCGGTGCTGGGCGTGCCGGGCTGGTGGGCCGCGAACGCGTCACCCGACTTCTACGACGATACGAACGTTTTTCGACCGGGCCGCCGCAATCGCTGAAGCAGGTCCGATGTTAAAATCGATGCCGCAAAGCGGGCCAGGCAATCGCGGCCTCGACGGTTTCGGCCGAAGAGGGCGAGGAAAGTCCGGACTCCACAGGGCAGGGTGATGGCTAACGGCCATCCGTGGCAACACGCGGAACAGGGCAACAGAAAGCAAACCGCCGATGGCTTCGGGCGCAAGTCCGGAGATCAGGTAAGGGTGAAACGGTGCGGTAAGAGCGCACCGCGGACGTCGCGAGACGCTCCGGCACGGTAACCTCCACCCGGAGCAATTCCAAATAGGCAGGCGCGCATCCTCGCGATGCAGGACGGGGCCCCCGTCCGTCTGCGGGTAGGAAGCTTGAACGCGTCAGCAATGGCGCGTCTAGAGGAATGATTGCCACGCGCGTTCGGCTTCGGTTGGCGCGCGCACAGAATCCGGCTTATCGGCCCGCTTTGTCGTCATTCAAAGGAAAAGAGCCGGCGTCTGGCGACGCCGGCTCTTTTTCATTTCTGCTGGACCTGGCCTACGCTTCGACGATCTCGAACGAATGCGTGAGTTCGGCCGTCTTCGCCAGCATGATCGACGCCGAGCAGTACTTGTCGTGCGACAGATTGATCGCGCGCTCGACCGTCGCCGGATTCAGATTCTTCCCGGTCACGGTGAAATGGAAATGGATCTTCGTGAAGACTTTCGGGTCTTCGCTTGCGCGATCGGCCTTGAGCGTGACCGAGCAATCCTCGATTTCCTGACGGCTCTTCTTCAGGATCATCACGACGTCGTAGGCGGTGCAGCCGCCGGTGCCGAGCAGCACCATTTCCATCGGGCGCGGCGCGAGATTGCGGCCGCCGCCTTCGGGTGCGCCATCCATATTGACGAGATGGCCGCTTCCCGTTTCCGCGGCGAAGGCCATGCCGCCTTGTCCCATCCAGCTAACTTTGCATTCCATGCTCAGGCTCCAGCTGTTCAGCGCGTCGTTACAGAAACTTTATTGTAGCCGTTCAGGGATTTTCGACGGGTCGCGGCTTACGAGCATCCACGGGTTGACAAAGCGACAATCGCCGCGGTCGCCACGGCGTTGACCCAAAAAACCTGATTCGAGGATGCGCTCTAGAGGGATATTTTTCCGAAACGATGGCGCAAAAGCGTCGTAACTAACTGAAATTATTGATGAAGTGAAATCTTTATTTGTGATTTCAATATTTCGAATTATGAAATACGCTTTCATCATGCAAATCTTCTTGCCTTGCAGCATGACCGTGCCTATACTCGTCCCTGTCTCCTCCACCTCCTCTTTGGTGGATTAAGCCCGAGCCACAGCGGCCCGGGCTTTTTTTCGCCCTCGCGCCGCGTAAAGCGAATCTTTGACGCAACGGTCAAATTCCCTTTATAATTCAAAGTTCTCTTCGCCACACGCCCGCGGAGAGAGGCTTGTGAGAGCCTGCACGCGTCGCGAACGCACTCATATAAGCAGGGCCGAGCAAGGCAAAGTTCAAGGGCAGATCAATTTTTTGGATCGATCATGAAGACGTTTTCCGCAAAAGCCGAAGAGGTGACGCGCGAATGGTACGTGATTGACGCGACGGATAAGGTTCTCGGCCGTGTCGCCAGCGAAGTGGCACGCCGTCTTCGCGGCAAGCACAAGCCTGAATTCACTCCGCACGTCGACACCGGTGATTTCATCATCGTCG
Source organism: Caballeronia sp. INML2 (assembly GCF_023631365.1). NCBI lineage: Bacteria > Pseudomonadati > Pseudomonadota > Betaproteobacteria > Burkholderiales > Burkholderiaceae > Caballeronia > Caballeronia sp. INML2. The sequence continues at coordinate 71,098 of NZ_JALQDH010000005.1, forward strand.
TCAATGCCGGCAAGCTGAAGGTCACCGGCAACAAGACCACGGACAAGAAGTACTATCGTCACTCGGGCTACCCGGGCGGCATCTACGAAACGACGTTCGGCAAGATGCAGGAGCGTTTCCCGGGCCGCGCGCTCGAGAAGGCTGTCAAGGGCATGCTTCCGAAGGGTCCGCTCGGCTACGCGATGATCAAGAAGCTGAAGGTCTACGCCGAAGCAACGCATCCGCATACGGCTCAACAGCCTAAAGCGCTCGAGATCTAAGGGGAGCCCACATGATCGGTAACTGGAACTACGGTACGGGCCGCCGCAAGAGCGCCGTCGCTCGTGTCTTCATCAAGTCGGGCAAGGGCGATATCGTCGTCAACGGCAAGCCCATCGCCGACTATTTCTCGCGTGAAACGTCGCTGATGATCGTGCGTCAGCCGCTCGAACTCACGAACCACGGCACCACGTTCGACATCAAGGTCAACGTGTCGGGCGGCGGTGAGACGGGTCAGGCCGGCGCGGTGCGCCACGGCATCACCCGCGCGCTGATGGACTACGACGCAACGCTGAAGTCGCAACTGTCGAACGCAGGCTTCGTCACCCGCGACGCGCGTGAAGTGGAACGTAAGAAGGTCGGTTTCCACAAGGCACGCCGCAGGAAGCAATTCTCGAAGCGTTAAGCGCTTCGGCATTTCCCCGGGACCGGAGCCGGTTCCTGGCGAAACTGCTGCGAAAGCCGCCCGCACCTTGGTGCCGGCGGCTTTTTCGTTTTTGCGCGCAAAATCACCGCCATGTCGAACTTGCATATAGCCCATTGATTTCATGGACATTCGGCACGATATTGAGATCAGCCCTACAATAGCGGTCAGAAGCTAAATTGGAGAGTTCGAATGAGCGCTGTCAGCGACACCCCCACGACCGAAATGCCGATGCCGTTCGTCTTCACCGACGCGGCTGCAGACAAGGTCAAGCAATTGATCGATGAAGAAGGCAATCCGGATCTGAAGCTGCGCGTGTTCGTGCAGGGCGGCGGATGCTCCGGTTTCCAGTACGGCTTCACGTTCGACGAAGAAGTCAACGAAGACGACACCGTGATGGACAAGGCCGGCGTGCAGTTGCTCGTCGATTCGATGAGCTATCAGTATCTCGTTGGCGCGGAGATCGACTATAAGGACGACATCAACGGCGCGCAGTTCGTCATCAAGAACCCCAACGCCACCACGACGTGCGGTTGCGGTTCGTCGTTCTCCGTCTGAGCACGAATCAGTCGATGTGAGCGAAACGGAGCCTTCGGGCTCCGTTTTTGTTTTCGGGCGCGCCTCAGTGCGGGTAGATTGCGCCGAGCACCCGCGCACCCGACGCGCCTGTCACCGCGGGCAGATTGCCCGGCTCGCGCGCAACGCAGCGCATCGCGAGCCACGCGAACGCAAGTGCTTCGACCTGCTGCGGCGGCACGCCGAGCGCCTCGGTCGTCATGACGGGCACGCCCGCAACGCCGCCGTCTTCCAGCGCCTGCTCGAGCATTTTCATCAGAACCGGATTGCGCGCGCCGCCGCCGCACACGTACACGGCGCGCACATCCGACGCGTGACGCGCGATCTCGCGGGCGACCGTCGTTGCGGTGAACGCGGTGAGCGTCGCCTGAACGTCGGCGGGAGCAAGGCTCGCGAAGGCGGCGAGCTTCGCGTCCATCCATGCCGCGTTGAACAGATCGCGGCCCGTACTTTTCGGCGGAGGCAGTTCGAAAAACGGCTCGTCGAGAAGGGCGTCGAGCAGCGCCTGATGCACCTGGCCTTGCGCCGCGAATTGCCCGCCATCGTCGTAGGCTCTTTGCAGATGACGCAACGCCCATTCGTCGATCAGCGCGTTCGCCGGACCACAATCGAAGCCGCGCACTTCGCCGCTTGCCGCAAGGATCGTGATATTGCTGATGCCGCCGAGATTGCACACCACGCGCGTCTCGTTCTTTTCGCCGAACACCGTTGCATGAAAGGCCGGCACGAGCGGCGCGCCTTGGCCGCCCGCGGCGACATCGCGGCTGCGGAAATCGGCGACGACGTCGATGTTGGTCATCTCCGCAAGCAGCGCGGGATTGTTGATCTGTCGCGTATAGCCCTTCTCCGGCCGATGCCGCACCGTCTGGCCGTGAACGCCGATCGCACGCACCTTCGCCGCCGAATAGCCGCTCATGCTCTGCAATTCATGACAGCACACGGCGTAACGCGTCGCGAGCGCATTGGCGGCGAGCGCCTCGCGCTCGATTTCGTGGTCACCGGGTGATTGCAATTCGAAGAGCGCGTCGCGCAAGCCTTTCGAGAAGGAGACATGCGCCTCGCCGAGCACGACGGGCGGCTTGCCCGCCGCGAATTGCACCGCGACGCCGTCCACGCCGTCCATGCTAGTTCCGGACATCAAACCGAAGTACACGCCATCGGCCTTGCCGGTTTCGATTGCTTCGGTTTTCTTGGGCACGCTGCTCTCCTCGTCGATGCCGTGTTGCGGATTTCGCTCAAGCGGCGATTATCCGCGTTATGCATCGAATCGTTAAGACGCGTCTGGCGTCGTCCTCATGGACCGACGCCTTTCGCCAGGCCGCAGCACGCGCAAACGCGCCTCATCCGACACGAAACGGCGCGAATGGCCGCGTCATCGCGTAAAATCCTGAGCCTGAACAAGCAATTGCGCGCGATTTCGTCATTTTTTCCGCGCACGCCGCGTTTCGACGCGCGGCGTCCCATCCGGCCGCGCCGGACCGCTGCGACGGTGTTGAGGCCAGATCGCGCCGCCCCGTTCGCCAGTCATCGAACCCTTTTGACTTCACAAGCCGCAAGCATGACCACAGATTCCAACGCTTCTTCCGCGCCCGCCGCCGCGCAGAGCTTTCCGATCACCGACGATGTGAAAAACGCGCTCGCCATCGCGAAGCGTGGCTGCGACGAATTGCTGATCGAAGACGAATTCGCGCAGAAGCTCGCAAGAAGCGCCGCGACGGGCAAGCCGCTGCGCATCAAGCTCGGTCTCGACCCGACCGCGCCCGACATCCACATCGGCCATACGGTCGTGCTGAACAAGATGCGCCAGTTGCAGGATCTCGGCCATCAGGTCATTTTCCTGATCGGCGATTTCACTTCGCTGATCGGCGATCCGTCCGGCCGCAACGCGACGCGCCCGCCGCTCACGCGCGAGCAGATCGAAAACAACGCGAAGACGTATTTCGAGCAGGCTGCGCTCGTGCTGGATCGCGAGAAGACCGAAATCCGCTACAACAGCGAATGGTCGATGCCGCTCGGCGCCGACGGCATGATCAAGCTCGCGTCGCGCTACACGGTGGCGCGCATTCTCGAGCGCGAGGACTTCACGAAGCGCTTCCAAAGCGGCGTGCCGATTTCGATCCATGAATTTCTGTACCCGCTGATGCAGGGCTACGACTCCGTCGCGCTGAACGCGGATCTCGAGCTCGGCGGCACGGATCAGAAGTTCAACCTGCTCGTCGGCCGTGAATTGCAGAAGCAATACGGCCAGGAACAGCAGTGCATCCTGACGATGCCGCTGCTCGAAGGCCTCGACGGCGTCGAGAAGATGTCGAAGTCGAAGAACAATTACGTCGGCATCAGCGAGAAGCCGACCGAGATGTTCGGCAAGCTGATGAGTATTTCGGACGTGCTCATGTGGCGCTACTTCGAGCTGCTGTCGTTCCGCAGCATCGATGAGATTGCGGGCTTCAAGAAGGAGGCGGAAGGCGGCCGCAACCCGCGTGACTTCAAGGTGATGCTCGCGCAGGAGATCGTTGCGCGCTTCCACTCGTCGGCGGACGCACAGCGCGCGCTCGACGACTTCAACCATCGCGCGAAGGGTGGCGTTCCGGACGACATTCCGACGGTGACGCTCGCGGGCGCCCCAATCGCGATCGGCCAGTTGCTGAAGCAGGCGGGCCTCGTGCCGTCGACGAGCGAGGCGCTGCGCAATATCGAGCAGGGCGGCGTGAAGATCGACGGCGCGACCGTCTCCGACAAGGGCCTGAAGATCGAGGCGGGCGAGTTCGTGGTGCAGGTGGGCAAGCGCCGTTTCGCACGCGTCACGCTGACCGCTTGAGCCGATGATCGCGCTCATTCAGCGTGTGAAGCGCGCCGATGTCCGCGTGGGCGAGCGCGTAACCGGTGCGATCGACGCGGGCTTGCTCGCGCTGGTCTGCGCCGAGCGCGGCGACAACGAAGCAGCAGCCGACAAGCTGCTCGCCAAGATGCTCGCGTACCGGGTGTTCAGCGACGCCGCCGGCAAGATGAACCTGTCCGTCTCGAACATGGATGGCGCGGGCCGCGCGGGCGGCGTCTTGCTGGTCTCGCAATTCACGCTTGCCGCCGATACGTCGAGCGGCTTGCGCCCGAGCTTCACGCCTGCCGCTCCGCCCGACGAAGGCAAGCGGCTCTTCGATTACTTCGTCGAGCAGGCACGCGCGAAGCATCCGATCGTCGAAACGGGCGAATTCGGCGCGGAGATGCAGGTGTCGCTCGTCAATGACGGGCCGGTTACTTTCTGGCTTCAGGTACGTCCATGACGACTCGGGTACTCTTCATCCGGCACGGCGAAACCGACTGGAATCGCATCAAGCGCATTCAAGGGCATATCGATATTCCGTTGTCCGAGCACGGCTTCCTGCAAGCCGAACAGCTCGGAGAACGCCTGGCTCGAGAAGGCGGGATCGATGCGGTCTATTCGAGCGATCTGCAACGCGCGCAGCAGACGGCGCGTCCATTCGCGGATGCGCTCGGGCTCGAGTTGCGCTTGTCGGAAAAGTTGCGCGAGCGGTTCTACGGCGCGTTCCAAGGCCATGACAGCGACGAGATCAGCGACAGGTTTCCCGCTGAATACGTCGAATGGCAGACACGCGATCCCGGTTTTTCACCGCCCGGCGATGGTGAGTCGCAGCGCGTGTTTTATCACCGCGTCGTGCATGCGATGGAACCGATCGTTGCCGCGCATCCGGACGGATGTATCGCGGTCGTCGCGCATGGCGGCGTGCTCGATTGCATCTATCGATTCGCGATGAAGCTGTCGCTCCATGAACCGCGCAACTGGCCGCTGCTCAATTGCAGCGTCAATGTGGTGGATTATCAGGATGGCGGGGCGAGGGTCGTGTCGTGGGGGGATGTCGCGCATCTGTCGACGGACACTGACGACGACAGCTTGCGCAAGCGCGCCTAGCCGTTGCTCGTATCCCAAAGATCCCGAATCGGCCCGGCATCCGGCGCAGCGATGCCGAAGTGCCGATACGTGAGCATGGTCGCGACGCGTCCGCGCGGCGTGCGCTGCAGGAAGCCTTGCTGGATCAGATACGGTTCGAGCACGTCCTCGATCGTATCGCGCTCCTCGCCGATTGCCGCGGCGAGATTGTCCACGCCGACTGGCCCGCCATCGAACTTGTGCAGGATCGCTTCGAGCAGCTTGCGGTCCATCAGATCGAAGCCGACGGGATCGACGTCGAGCATCTTTAGCGCGCGGTCCGCGACATCGGCGGAAATCACGCCGTCCGCTTTCACCTCGGCGTAGTCGCGCACCCGGCGCAGCAGGCGGTTCGCAATCCGCGGCGTGCCACGGGAGCGCTTGGCAATTTCCAGCGCGCCTTCGGGTACGATCTCCGCCTTCAACAAAGACGCCGACCGCGACACGATGCGCGCCAGTTCGCTCGCGTTATAAAACTCCAGCCGCGACACGATGCCGAAGCGGTCGCGCAGCGGATTCGTCAGCATGCCCGCGCGCGTGGTCGCGCCGACGAGCGTGAACGGCTGCAGATCCAGCTTCACGCTGCGCGCGGCCGGTCCTTCGCCGATCATGATGTCGATCTGATAATCCTCGAGTGCCGGATACAGGATTTCCTCGACGACCGGCGAAAGCCGGTGAATTTCGTCGATGAACAGCACATCGTTCGCTTCGAGATTCGTGAGAAGCGCGGCGAGATCGCCCGCGCGTTCGAGCACCGGGCCCGACGTCTGCCGCAAATTCACACCCATTTCCCGCGCGATGATATGCGCGAGCGTCGTCTTGCCGAGACCCGGCGGCCCGAACAGCAGTACGTGATCGAGCGCTTCGGAGCGCCGCTTGGCCGCTTCGATGAAGATTTCGAGTTGACCGCGCGCCTTTTCCTGCCCGATGTACTCGTCGAGCTTGTGCGGGCGCAGCGCGCGCTCGAACGCTTCTTCGTTCGGCGAGACGGGCGTAGCCGAGATGACGCGTTCGGCGGCGAGTTTGTCGGTTTCGATCATGGGTCGATTGTACAGCTAGGCTTCTCGCGGGGAATCGGCCGAATGGGCCAGGCCGTCACGCCTTCGAAAGTGCCTTCAGCGCCAGCTTGATACCCTCGGACACCCCCGTTCCCGCCGGCACATTCTTGACGGCGGCGAGCGCTTCCTTCTCGGAATAGCCGAGCGCGAGCAGCGCGTTGAGGATATCGGACGCGTGATCCGACTGGGAAACCGTCCCCGCAATCGCGCCGAGATCCGCGCCGAGCTTGCCTTTCAGTTCGAGCAGCAGCCGTTCCGCCGTCTTCTTGCCGATGCCGGGCACGCGCGTGAGGCGCGCGGCGTCTTGCGTCGTCACCGTCTGCGAGAGCTCGTGCACGCTCATGCCCGAAAGCACCGCCAACGCCATCCGCGCGCCGATGCCGCTTATTTTCAGCAACTCGCGGAACGTCGAGCGCTCCTGCGCGGTGAGAAAGCCGTACAGCAGATGCGCATCTTCGCGCACGATCAGCTGGGTGAGCAGCACGACTTTTTCGCCGGCATTCGGCAGGTTATAGAAGGTGCTCATCGGCACGTCGATTTCGTAGCCGACGCCGCCGCAATCGACGAGCAAGTGCGGCGGATTTTTTTCCAGCAGAACGCCGGCGATGCGACCGATCATGTGTTTGAACCAGAAGAAGTGTTATTAGCCGATGAGACGACCGCGCCGCACGCGCAAGCCTTTCTTCGCAAGCCCCGGCGCGATGCCGCCCAACGCCGCGAGGCCCGTGCCGCCGTGCGCGTGGCAGATGGCCATGCCGAGCGCGTCGGCGGCGTCGGTGCCTGGCACGCCGGAGAGGCTGAGGAGCCGCACGACCATCTGCTGCATCTGTTCCTTCGTCGCGCGTCCGTAGCCGACGACGGCCTGCTTCAACTGCAACGCCGTGTACTCCGCCACCGGCACGCCGCTCGCGACGAGCCCGCAAATGGCCGCGCCGCGGGCCTGGCCGAGCAACAGGGTCGATTGCGGATTCACGTTGACGAAGACCTTTTCGATCGCGGCCTGATCCGGATTGTGCTGCGTGATGAGCGTCGAGATACCGCTGAAGATGGTGTTCAGGCGCGAAGGCAAGTCGGCATCGGCCGTCTTGATGACGCCGCTCGTGACGTAAGTGAGCGTGTGCCCCGTCTTGTCGATGATGCCGAAGCCCGTCACACGCAGGCCGGGGTCGATGCCGAGGATTCTCATTCGTTCGCGATGCGCGTAGTCCAAATCAAAAAGGCCTGCTTGCGCTCTCGAAGCGCAAACAGGCCAATCTTAAATGAAGCGGGCGAGATTAATGGCGGAAATGACGCGTGCCGGTGACGATCATCGCGACATTGTGCTCATCGGCGGCGGCGATCACTTCGTCGTCGCGCATGGAGCCGCCCGGCTGGATCACGCAGGTCGCGCCCGCGTTCACGACGACGTCGAGGCCGTCACGGAACGGGAAGAATGCATCGGAGGCCACTGCCGAGCCGTTCAGCGTCAGACCGGCGTTCTGCGCCTTGATGCCCGCGATGCGCGCCGAATCCACGCGGCTCATCTGGCCCGCGCCGACGCCGAGCGTCATGCCGCCGCCGCAGAACACGATGGCATTCGACTTGACGTACTTCGCGACGCGCCACGCGAACATCAGGTCGTCCATTTCCTTCGGCGTCGGGTGGCGCTTCGTCACGACGCGCAGTTCGTGCGCCTGCACGTTCTTCGCATCGAGCGATTGCACTAGCAGGCCGCCGCCGACGCGCTTCAGGTCGAACGTGTTGTGACCGTCCCCGAGTGCGATCTGCAACAGGCGCACGTTCTGCTTCGCCGCGAACACGGCGCGCGCCGCCTCGCTGAACGACGGTGCGATCAGCACTTCGACGAACTGCTTCGCGACCGCTTGCGCCGCGGCTTCATCGACTTCGCGATTGAACGCGATGATGCCGCCGAATGCGGAGGTCGGATCCGTCTGGAACGCCTTCGAATACGCGTCGGCGGCGTTCGCGCCGATCGCCACGCCGCAAGGATTCGCGTGCTTGATGATGACGCAGGCGGGCGCATCGAACGTCTTCACGCATTCCCACGCGGCGTCCGAATCGGCGATGTTGTTGTACGACAGTTCCTTGCCCTGCAACTGCTCATAATTCGCGAGCGCGCCTGCGGGCACCGAAAGGTCGCGATAGAACGCCGCGCTCTGATGCGGATTCTCGCCGTAGCGCAGGTCCTGAACCTTCTCGAACGCCATGTTGAAGGTGGCCGGATACGTGTTGCGGCTCGAATGCTGCAGCTCTTCCGTGAGGCTCGTCAGATAGTTCGTGATCGCGCCATCGTATTGCGCGGTGTGCGCAAACACCTTCGTCGCGAGACGGAAGTTCGTCTTGTAGCCGACGGCGTTATTGTTCGCGCGCATTTCGTCGAGCACGGCGGCGTAATCGGCCGGATCGACGACGACCGTCACGTCGCGATGATTCTTCGCTGCGGAGCGCAGCATGGTCGGGCCGCCGATATCGATGTTCTCGATCGCGTCTTCCAGCGAGCACTCTTCCTTCGACACCGTCTGCACGAACGGATACAGATTGACGACCAGCAGGTCGATGGTCGGGATATCGTGTTTCTCGAGCGCGGCCATGTGCTCGGGCAGGTCGCGGCGCGCGAGAATCCCGCCATGCACTTTCGGATGCAGCGTCTTCACCCGCCCGTCGAGCATCTCCGGAAAGCCGGTGTAGTCGGCGACTTCGGTCACGGGCAGGCCCGCGTCGGCGAGCAGTTTCGCGGTGCCGCCGGTCGAGAGGAGCTTGACGCCGAGCGCCGACAGCGATTTGGCGAAATCGACGATGCCGGATTTGTCGGAAACGGAAAGGAGCGCTTGCTTGATCATGATGAACACTGAAACCGAAAAGGGAAACCAGGCCGGACCAAGGCGCGCGCCTCAGTCCGATGAATCAAATCAATCCGTGCTGCTGAAGCTTCTTGCGTAACGTGTTGCGGTTGATGCCGAGATACTCGGCCGCGAGCGATTGGTTCCCGCCCGCCTGCTCGAGCACCACTTCGAGCATCGGTTTTTCCACGCACGAAATCACCATGTCGTAGACGTCGTGCGGGTTGGAGCCGTCCAGATCCTGGAAGTAGTTGTCGAGGCTCTGGCGGACGCATTGTTCGATGTTATGTCTGCTCATGCGGCAATCAGTCGGTCTGTCGTGTTGTTGAGCCCGCCGCACGATTCTTCCCCTTCCGCGTCTTCGGCGTCACCGGACTCGTCCACATAGACGAGGCGGTCCGACAACGCCTTTTGCGCGTCAAAGAATTCGTTGACAGCGAGCAATTGTTCTTTGGTCGTGTCCAGCGTATTCATCCGGTGCCGGAAGGTGTTGGCGCCGGAAAGGCCGCGAGTGTACCAGCCGATATGCTTGCGCGCAGTCCGTACGCCGGTGAATTCCCCATAAAAGGCGTAGTGATCTTCGAGGTGTTCGTTCATCACCTGCTGGATCTCGTCGATGCGCGGCGGCGGCAGGCGCTCGCCGGTCGTCAGGAAATGTTCGATCTCGCGAAACAGCCACGGACGCCCCTGCGCCGCGCGGCCGATCATGATGGCGTCGGCGCCGGTCGCGGCGAGCACGTCGCGCGCTTTTTCGGGCGTCGTGATGTCGCCGTTCGCGACGACGGGAATCGTCACCGATGCCTTCACGGCCGCGATGGTTTCATACTCCGCGTCGCCCTTGTAGAGATCGGCGCGCGTGCGGCCGTGGACGGTGAGCATCGAAATGCCCGCGTCCTGCGCGATCCGCGCAATGGTCAGCGCATTCTTGTTTTCGCGATTCCACCCCGTGCGAATCTTGAGCGTCACGGGCACGGCGCCCGGACCCACGCCGACCGCCTGCACCACGGCTTCCACGATGCGCGCGACGAGCGGCTCGTTCTGCAGCAGCGCCGACCCCGCCGCGACGTTGCACACCTTCTTCGCCGGACAGCCCATGTTGATGTCGATGATCTGCGCGCCGTTCGCGACGTTGTGGCGCGCGGCCTCGGCCAGCATCTGCGGATCGGCGCCGGCAATCTGCACCGAGATCGGCTCGACCTCGCCGGCGTGGTTCGCGCGGCGCATGGTCTTTTCGCTTTTCCACAACTGCGCGTTCGAGGCGACCATCTCCGACACCGCGTAGCCAGCGCCCATGCGTTTGCAGAGCTGCCGGAACGGGCGGTCGGTGACGCCTGCCATCGGAGCGACGAACAGGTTATTGCGCAGAACGTGTGAACCGATGGTGAGCATGAAGGCTGAACGATCCGCGCTGATGATCTCGGCAAGAGCCGCGTCAGGCGGATGCAACGTTGCTGAAGGGGAAACGCCTATTTTAACGCGAAGAGCGTGCTGAAATTAAGAGCAATCGTCTGCAAGTCTTTAAATCTTCTATGAAAGAACGGGCGCTCATAGAGGATAACTCCCACGGCTTAGCGCAGACGGTTGCCATATTCCGTGCCGGGTCAGCGCCGTTGGCCGAACATCATCTGCCGGGCGAGCGCGGATTTCACCGGCGGGAGGAACTCGAGCGCGGTGAGGGCGAGACCGCGCACCGCGGCGAACGGCGGGAAATCGACCGTGAAAATGCGCGCGAGGGCGTCGGTCGCGCCGATCGTCAGGCGCCGGTCGAGCGTGCGGCGCTGCGCGAAGCGGGCGAGCGCGAGCGGGCGCGGGCCGTCGGCGGACAGGGCGTCGGTAAGCGCGAGCGCGTCGCGCAAGCCGAGATTCAGGCCCTGACCCGCGACCGGATGCAGCGTCTGCGCGGCATTGCCGATGGCGACGGTGCGCCGGTCGACGAGCCCATCGAGCGCGGTCAGGCCGAGCGGGAACGCCGCACGCGACGCGATGCGCGTGAAGCGGCCCATGCGCGAGCCGAAAGCGGCGCCCAGTTCGGCGAGGAAAGTGTCGTCGTCGAGCTGCATGCGGCGCGCGGCTTCGTCGGGCGTGCAGCACCAGACGAGCGAGTAGTCCGCGTGACGCTGACCGCCACAGGGCAAAAGCGCGATCGGTCCTTCGCCGGTGAAGCGTTCCCACGCGACGTTCGCGCGCGGATCCGAGACGCTTACCGTGCCGACGATGGCCGTTTGCCCGTAATCCCGCGCGCGGCGCTCGCCGGGCGCGGTCACGTCGCTCTTCTGATAAAGACCGCCTTCGGCATTCACGAGCACCTTCACACGGATCGTGCGCTCGCCGCTGGACGACTGCAGCGGCAGTGTGACGCCGTCGTGATCCTGCAGCGGCGCGAGTGCCGAGGTATCGGTGAGCCAGTGGACCTTGGTCGCGCGCACCGCATCGGCAAGCGCGCCGACGAGCGAGCCGTAACGCACCACGTAGCCCAGTTCGGGCAGCTCATGCTCGTCGTGCTCGATCAGCGTGCGGCCGAAGTGCCCGCGCTGCGACACGTGAATGCGGCGGATCGGCGTGGCGTCACCGGGAAAGCCGAGCGGCTGGAGCATCACGCGGCTGCCGTGCGACAGCGCGAGTGAGCGCGGATCGTTGGCGGCTGCTTCGGGCGTGCGCGCGTCGATCAGCGCGATGGACAGGCGCGACGTGGCGCTGCGCCGCGCGAGCCAGCCGGCGAGCGCGAGCCCGACCGGCCCCGCGCCGACGATGGCGATGTCGTAGTCGAAATGCGGTTCGATGCCTTGCACGTCGCTCATGGTCAGTTTGCGTTTGAATCGCGCATCAGCGCTTCGATCTCGTCGGCCGCGACGGGCACCTCGCGCGTGATCAACTCGCAGCCGCTTTCCGTGATGACCGCGTCGTCCTCGATGCGGATGCCAATGTTCCAGTACTGTTCCGGCACGTCTTCGGCGGCGCGCACGTAGAGACCCGGTTCGATCGTGAGCGCCATGCCGGGCGCCAGCGTGCGCCAGGGCCGCGCGCCTTGCTCGTCGAGCGGACCGTCGGCCTCGCGGTATTCGCCCGCGTCGTGTACGTCCATGCCGATCCAGTGTCCCGTGCGATGCATGTAAAAGCGCGCGTAGGCGCGTTGCGCGAGGACATCGTCGAGGCTTGCGAACTTTGTCTTGTCGAGGATGCCGGTATCGAGCAAGCCTTGCGACAGCACTTTCAACGCCGCCTGATGCGGCGCGTCGAAGCTCACGCCGGGGCGCGTCGCATCGACGGCTGCCGCCTGGGCCGCGAGCACGATGTCGTAGAGCTCGCGCTGCGCGGGCGTGAAGCGGCCGCTTGCGGGGAATGTGCGCGTGATGTCGGAGGCGTAGCCGTCGAGTTCGCACGCGGCGTCGATGAGGATCAGGTCACCGTCGCGGGCGATTGCGTTGCCCGCCGGATAGTGCAGCACGCAGGCGTTCGCGCCCGCCGCGACGATCGATCCGTATGCAGGCGCCTGCGCGCCGTGCCGGCGGAACGTGTAAAGCAACTCGGCTTCGATCTCGTACTCGCGCATGCCGGGGCGGCATGCGCGCATCGCGCGGCGGTGAGCTTCGGCCGAAATCGAAGCTGCGCGGCGCATGATGGCGATTTCGTGCACGTCTTTCACGAGGCGCATCTCGTCGAGGATGGGCAGCACATTTTCCGCGCGGGCGGGTGCGCGCACGCCGGTACGACCTTGCGCGCGCACAGCGGCGAGCCAGTCGCGCACTTGCGCATCGAGGTCCGCCGACGTGCCGAGCGCATAGTGCAGCGCGGGCTTGTCGGCGATCAGCCGGGGCATTTCCTCGTCGAGCGCGCTGACGGGGAATGCGGCATCGAAGCCGAAGGCGTCGCGCGCGGCTTCTGGGCCGAAACGAAAGCCTTCCCACGTTTCGCGTTCCGTGTTTTTCTCGCGGCAGAAGAGAATCGACGCGGGCTCGCCGTCCTTCGCGCTCGCGTTCAGCACGAGCGTCGCCTCGGGTTCGTTGAAGCCCGTCAGATAGTAGAAGTAGCTGTCGTGCCGGAAAGGGTAGTCCGTGTCCCGGTTGCGCATGACTTCCGGCGCGGTGGGGACGATGGCCACGCCGCCGCCTCGCGCACGCAGCGCGGCGAGCACGCGCTCGCGACGCGCGCGGTAAATATCGACGGCGATGGGACTGGCGAGTTCGGTCGGTGAGTTCATGCGCCGATTGTAGCGCCGGCTTCGCGATCACGGCACCTGGCCATTCGGCATAGGCCGAAACGCATCCGGGACGATGCAGTATCGCCCGGACGTGGCAGCGCATGCCTTCTCGCGATCGTCGGCGGGAGGCGTGCGATTCGTGCAATCTGCCTATGCCATTCGGCCGAATGGCTTCACGTGTGCCGCCGCTGCATACTTGTTTCGAAGGCAGCGCATACGGCGGCGCGGCTCATTCGCCAGCAGGACGATTGCGCACGCTGCCCGCGATCAGATCGAAGCGGAACAGGCGGCATTCGAGCGCGCCATTGAAAAGCGGCGTCTTGGTCGATTCGCGCAGCCGCAAGAGGCCCGGCAATTTGCGGTCGGATGTGAGCACGTACGCCCGCCAGCCGGGAAAGCGCTGCTTGAGCGCGTTGCCGAACGAGACGAAGAATTCCGTGTCGGCCGGATCGGGCTGTGCGCGTGCAAACGCGTCGTCGTCCTCGCGGCGCGAGCGCGCCGTATCGCGGATCTCGCCGCGCGGTCCGCGCCCGCGCACTTCTATCCGCTCGCCATAGGGCGGATTGGCGATGAGGATGCCCGGGGCGTCGGTGGGCGGGACCATGTTGCGGGCGTCGACCTGCTTGAGCGACAAATCGGTAATGCCCGCGCGGCTCAGGTTCGCGCGCGCCTTTTCGAGCATGTCGCCGGAGATGTCACTGCCGAAGATGTTCAGCTCGGCTTGCGTGGCGCGCGCGGCGCGGCGCTGTTCGAGGGCGGCCGTTTTGAGCTTCTGCCACATGCCCGGATGAAACGGCTTGAGCTTTTCGAAGCCGAAACGCCGATCGTTGCCCGGCGCGATGTTGAGCGCGGTCTGCGCCGCTTCGGCGAGGAAGGTGCCGCTGCCGCACATCGGATCGAAGAGCGGCGTGCCGGGCGTCCAGCCGGTGAGGCGCAGGATGCCAGCCGCGAGATTTTCGCGCAGCGGCGCGGCGCCCTTGTCCAGGCGCCAGCCGCGCTTGAAGAGCGGTTCGCCGGAGGTGTCGAGATAGAGCGTGCACTCGTTCACCGTGAGGAACGCGAACACGCGAACGTCGGGCTGCGCGGTGTCGATGCTCGGACGCGCGCCGGCGACATCGCGCAGGCGGTCGCAGACGGCGTCCTTGACGCGCAGCGTCGTGAATTCGAGGCTCTTCACCGGCGATTTGATCGCGGTGAGGTCGACGCGCATCGTCTGGCTGGGCGTGAACCATTGCTCCCAGCGTTGCCGATGCGTGAGTTCGTAGATGTCTTGCTCGCTGCGATACGGGCCTTGCGCGACCTTCAGAAGCACCCGGCTCGCGATGCGCGAATGCAGGTTCGCCGCCATGCCCGCGACCCAGCCGCCCCGGAAATGCACGCCGCCGGGCACTTGTGCGCCGACGACCAGCGATCCGCCGCCCGACAGCGGCGCGCTCGCCACATGACGCTCGCCGATCTCCGAAAGCTCGGCGGCGAGCGGCGCTTCGAGACCGCGCGGGCAGGGGACAAACCAGTCGAAGAGTGGGGAGGACATGAGCTGCTTTGAGGGACGTTGAAAGGCGGTATTGTACGCGCGTGCTTCACCGGCCCAGGACGTCGTCGCTCTTTGCAAACAAACCCGCGCCTTTCGCAATGGCGTCGGGTACGAACCGTTGGCCGGTCGTTTCCGCTCGTCCGAATTGGGACTATTCGCCTGTTGCTACGTCAGTCGGATCTCCAGAGTCTGATTTGGCGAACCTGCCAATCAAAGGAGATTCCATGCCGAACGTGTACGTTGAACCACTTCCGAAACATCGCGACGGGGCAATCGAAGGCTACGCACTCGAGCTCTCAGCCACGCAACGGCTGACCACCGTCGACTACCGAACCCAGGCTGATGCGATAAAAGCTGCGCGCGCCAACGGCTATAAACCGCTGGTCGCGCGCGTGAGACAAACCGACAAGGGCAATCCCGATCACTGGCGCGCAGCAGATTGATTACGCGCCTTCTTGTCCTGGCAGCCGCGCTGCGGCTGCCAGGCTGCACTCGTCGTTATTCGACCGCCTTCATCATGTCCTCAACCACCTTCTTCGCATCCCCGAACACCATCATCGTCTTGTCCATATAGAACAGTTCGTTGTCGAGTCCGGCATAACCCGCCGCCATCGAGCGCTTGTTCACGATGATCGTCCGTGCCTTGTACGCTTCGAGAATGGGCATCCCTGCGATCGGCGACTTCGGATCGTTCTTCGCGGCGGGATTCACCACGTCGTTCGCCCCGAGCACGAGAACCACGTCCGTCTGACCGAACTCGCTGTTGATGTCCTCCATCTCCTGCACCATTTCGTACGGCACTTCGGCTTCCGCCAGCAGCACGTTCATGTGCCCCGGCATGCGCCCGGCGACCGGGTGAATCGCGTAGCGCACATCGATGCCTTTTTCGACCAGCTTGTCGGTCAGCTCCTTCAACGCGTGCTGGGCGCGCGCGACGGCAAGACCATAACCCGGCACGATCACCACGCTTTCCGCGTTGCCGAGCATGAACGCGGCATCGTCGGCGGAACCGGACTTCACCGGACGTTGCTCCGTCGAGCCGCCCGCGGCCGCGCCGCCGGCTTCGCCGCCGAACCCGCCGAGAATCACGTTGAAGAACGACCGGTTCATCGCGCGGCACATGATGTACGACAGAATCGCACCCGACGAACCCACCAGCGACCCCGCGATGATCAGCATCGGATTGTTCAGCGAGAAGCCGATGCCCGCCGCCGCCCAGCCCGAGTACGAGTTCAGCATCGACACGACCACCGGCATGTCCGCGCCGCCGATCGGAATGATGATCAGCACGCCGAGTGCGAACGCGATCAGCGTCATGACGACGAACGGCAGCCACGACTCGGTGAGCATGAAGATCACGCCGAAGCCGACCATCGCGATGGCGAGCAGCAGGTTGATCAGATGCTGTCCCGAATAGGTGACCGGCGCGCCCTGAAACAGCCGGAACTTGTACTTGCCCGACAGTTTCCCGAACGCGATGACCGAGCCCGAGAACGTGATCGCCCCGACGAACGTGCCGATGAACAACTCGACGCGATTGCCATAGGGAATCGGCTCGCCGAGCGGGGCCAGTCCGAACGCGGCAGGTTCGGCCACCACGCCATACGCGATACACACCGCCGCGAGACCGATCAGCGAGTGCATCGCCGCGACGAGCTCGGGCATCTTCGTCATCTCGACTTTCGCCGCGATGTACGCGCCCGCACCGCCGCCGACGATCAGCGCGACGAACAACAGCGACAGCCCGAGCGCCAGATTGGCTTCGAGATAAGCCGCCTGTTTCACGATCAGCGCGAGCGTGGTGAGAATGGCGATCGCCATGCCCGCCATGCCGAACGTATTGCCGATGCGCGCGGTCTTCGGATTGGACAAGCCTTTCAGCGCCTGGATGAAACACACCGAGGCGACGAGATACAGGAGAGTGACGACGTTCAGGCTCATTTACGCGCCCTCCTTGCTGACGATCTTCTTCGGTTCCTTCTTCTTGAACATCTCCAGCATTCGCCGTGTGACAAGAAAGCCGCCGAACACGTTCACCGCCGCGAGCAGCACGGCGAGCGTGCCGAAGAACTTGCCCGCCACGCCGACCGTGAGGCCGACCGCGAGCATCGCGCCGACGATGACGATCGCCGAAATCGCATTGGTCACGGCCATGAGCGGCGTATGCAGCGCAGGCGTGACGTTCCACACGACGTGATAGCCGACGTAAATGGCCAGCACGAAGATGATGAGATTGATCACCGTGTGATTGATGACATCCATGTGCGTCTCCGTATCGGCGTTAAGCGGCCGGACGCGTGACTTGTCCGTCGCGGCACTGGAGCGTGGCCGCGACGATGTCGTCCGCGAGGTCGATGTTGAGCGTGCCTTCCTTGGTGAGGATCAGTTTCAGGAAGTCCAGAAGATTGCGGGCATAGAGCGCGGAGGCATCGGCTGCGACCATCGAAGCGAGGTTCGTGTGGCCGACGATATGCACGCCGTGCTTCATCACCACCTGATCCACTTCGGTGAGCGGACAGTTGCCGCCTTTCTTGCCTTCGAACTCGGGTCCGCGACCCGCGGCGAGATCGATGATCACGGAGCCTGGCTTCATGTGCTTGACCGTTTCCACCGAGATCAGCGTCGGCGCCGGACGGCCGGGAATCAGCGCCGTCGAGATGACGATATCCGCCGCTTTCGCACGCTCATGCACCTGCGCCGATTGCCGCGCGAGCCAGCTCGGCGGCATCGGACGCGCGTAGCCGCCGACGCCGACCGCCGCTTCGCGCTCCTCGTCGGTTTCGAAGGGCACGTCGACGAACTTCGCACCGAGCGACTCGATCTGCTCCTTCACGGCCGGACGCACATCGGAGGCTTCGACGACCGCGCCGAGACGCTTGGCCGTGGCGATCGCCTGCAGGCCCGCGACGCCCGCGCCGAGCACGAGCACGCGCGCGGCTTTGACGGTGCCGGCAGCGGTCATGAGCATCGGCATGAAGCGCTGGTAATACTGGCAAGCCATCAGCACCGCCTTGTACCCGGCGATGTTCGCCTGCGACGACAGCACGTCGAGACTCTGCGCGCGCGTCGTTCGCGGCGCGGCTTCGAGCGCGAACGCGGTGACGCCCGACGACGCGAGCAGCGCGGTGTTTTCCGTATTGAAGGGATCGAGCATGCCGACGAGCACGGCGCCCGGCTTGAGCATCGCCAGTTCGCTTTCGCTCGGTGACTGCACCTTGAGGACGATTTCGGCGGAAAGGGCCGTGGCCGCATCGACGAGATCCGCGCCCGCTTGCGCGAAGGCATCGTCGATATAGCTTGCCGGCAAGCCCGCGCCGCTCTGGACAGAAACGCGATGTCCTTGCGTGACGAGCTTTTTGACCGTTTCGGGCGTAGCGGCGACGCGCGCCTCGTTCGCCCGCGTTTCAGCAGGCACTCCGATGTGCATCTTCAAATCCTCCTGTCTTTGTTGCCATCGTCACCCCGGGGAAGGGTTAGGAAGGCTTAAGGCTGAGTTGTTATTCAAATGCTGGAACGGACGGCTATCGCAACTGTAACCGAAGATGGCACGCGCAAGAATCCGATCCGGCACTCGTTCCACCCGTCGAGCGTCAGCGCTTACCCTTAGGACAGGGCGCGCGGGAACGTCGCCGGGACGGTAAAATATCTCACCATGAAATCAGATACTTGGGCCCCCCACGTTACGGTGGCGGCGATCGTCGAGCGAGACGGGCGCTTTCTCGTCATCGAAGAGCACACGTCCGCAGGTTTGCGGATCAACCAACCGGCCGGTCACCTCGAAGCGGGCGAAACGCTCGTCGAAGCGGTAATCCGCGAGACGCTCGAAGAAACGGCGCATCGATTCGAGCCCGAGGCGCTCGTCGGCGCCTATATGACGCACTTCGCGCGACCGGGGCGCGATGTCACGTATCTGCGTTTCACGTTCTGCGGCAAGTCGTTGGGTGAAGAGGCCGATCGTTCTCTCGATCAAGGCATCGTGCGCGCGATGTGGCTCACCGCCGACGAGCTGCGCGCGTCCGCCGACCGGCACCGGACGCCGCTCGTGATGAAGTGTGTCGACGACTATTTATCCGGGCGGCGCGTGCCGCTCGATTTCATTCATACGCATTCGGTCGCGCCGGTGGTGCGGGCGTGATATCCCTATGAGCAAGCGAAAGGTGGTAGTGGGCATGTCGGGCGGCGTGGATTCGTCCGTGACGGCATGGCTTCTGAAGGAACAAGGCTACGACGTCGTCGGCCTCTTCATGAAGAACTGGGAAGACGATGACGACGGCGAATATTGCTCGACCCGCCAGGACTGGATCGACGTGGTGTCGGTCGCGGATCTGATCGGCATCGATGTCGAGGCGGTCAACTTCGCCGCCGAGTACAAGGACCGTGTGTTCGCGGAGTTTCTGCGCGAATATTCGGCGGGCCGCACGCCGAACCCGGACGTGCTCTGCAATGCGGAAATCAAGTTCAAGGCGTTCCTCGATCACGCGATGTCGCTCGGCGCGCAGACCATCGCGACGGGCCATTACGCGCGAGTGCGCGAGCACAACGGCCTCTTCCAGTTGCTCAAGGCCACGGATTCGACCAAGGATCAGTCGTATTTCCTGCATCGGCTGAATCAGGCGCAACTGTCGAAGACGCTGTTCCCGCTCGGCGAAATCCCGAAGACGAAAGTGCGCGAGATCGCTGCGCAAATCGGCCTGCCGAACGCGAAGAAAAAGGATTCGACCGGCATCTGCTTCATCGGCGAACGGCCGTTCCGCGAATTCCTGAACCGCTACCTGCCGACGAAGCCCGGTCCGATGAAGACGGCCGACGGGAAGATCGTCGGCGAACATATCGGGCTCGCGTTCTATACGTTCGGGCAGCGCAAGGGCATCGGCATCGGCGGCGCGAAGGAGGGCAGCGGCGAGCCGTGGTTCGTCGCCGGCAAGGACATGGCGACGAACACGCTCTATGTGGTGCAGGGTCACGACCATCCGTGGCTTCTGTCGCCGACGCTCGTCGCGGGCAATACAAGCTGGGTCGCGGGTTTCGCGCCTGACGAGGGTGTGGCGTGCGGGGCGAAGACGCGCTATCGGCAGCAGGACGCGGCGTGCCGCTTTGCGAACGCAGACGACGGCCGCTTCGCGCTGCATTTCGACGACGCGCAATGGGCCGTCACGCCGGGGCAATCCGCCGTGCTCTATCAGGGCGACGTGTGTCTGGGCGGTGGCATCATCGAGCACGCGGCGGCGGGGCAAGGGGCGACGCAAACGGCGGTGCTTGCAGCCGCGCGTTAGCGTCGCCGGCAGCAACGAACGAAAGCCCTGGCTTCGGTCAGGGCTTTTTCTTGCCTATCGGTCCGATAAAACCTTTTTCGATACAAGCGCTTGACCGTCTATCTAGCGATAGATAAATTACGCACATCGAACGCAGGGGAATGCCGCAAATGGACAAGAACACGGTACGGGAAGCGCTGCTGGACCACGCTCAGACGTTGTTGATGACGCACGGCTACAACGGATTCAGCTACCGTGACTTGTCCGAACTGGTCGGCGTAAAGACCTCCAGCATCCACTACTACTTTCCAGCGAAGGAAGATCTCGCGCTCGAGGCGGTGAACGCATACAGCGCGGATCTGATGTCGTCGATCTACGCGATCGACAGTTCCGCCCCCGCCGACAAGAAACTCGACCGCTACACGAAGCTGTTCGGGCGAATCATCGGCGGTGGTAATCGGATTTGCCTGTGCGGCATGCTGGCGGCGGACATCGAATCGCTGCCGGAGAAGGTCCGTCACGCCGTGCAGTCATTCTATAAAGCGAACGAGAACTGGCTGGCGAAGGTGCTCGCCGAAGGCGAAGCGCAGGATACGCTCGACGCCGGTGGAAAACCCGAAGCCGCGGCGCGCACCTTGTATGCCGCATTTCAGGGCAGCCTGCTTGGGTGCCGTCTCTTTCAGACACGAGCGCGACTGGAAGAAGTCGCGGACGCATTTCGGCGGTAGACAAGGCTGTGGATAACCTTGTGAGAAACACCTGAATTAACGGGGGGCTTTCTACCGTTGAGTAGATAGATTTTGATTCGGGAAGGCTATTTCGTGGATGCCGCCGATTTTTAGTCTGTCGATATGGCGAAAGGTGGACTATCTCGAGTAGAAAGCGCCTGTGTCAACGTACATTCGGGCTTACTGCCATTCAAAATCTATCTAGCAGTAGATATGACGGCAGGTTTTGGCATCGCGTTTCGCTTCTCCCGCGACCGCGATGTGCTGAGCGACGGAGGGCCGACGCTCATGCGCATTACTGACGCGCACGCCGACCGCCCAGGCAAACACGATATCGAAGTGACGAACTAGAGCCGCGACGCTCCCGCCGCACGCAGAAGTGCTTCCGCGTCCGGATCAGACCGGCGCGGTATCCACAAATGACTGGCGCTGCGAGATTCGCGCGTAGTACTTGTCGAGATTGGGATGCGCGTCGCGCCAGTTCAGATCGGGCATACGGAAGTCGAGATAGCCGAGCGCACAGCCGCAGGCGATATCCGCAAGCGTGAAGCGGTTCGCCGAGCACCACTGCTTCGAGCCGATACCGCGCGCCATCGCGCTCAGGCCGTCCTCGATCTTGTGACGCTGGCGCGTCGTCCACTTTTCACTGCGATGCGCTTCTTCGCGCAAGACCCCTTCGAGACGGATCAGCACGGCGGCATCGAGCATGCCGTCAGCGAGCGCTTCCCAGCAACGCACTTCGGTGCGCTCGCGGCGCTCTTGCGGCAGCAGTTTGCCGACAGGCGTAAGCGTGTCCACGTACTCGCAGATGACGCGCGAATCGAACACCGCTTCGCCGTCGTCCAGGATGAGGCACGGCACCTTGCCGAGCGGGTTGTAGTCGTGGATTTTCGAATCGGATGCCCAGACGTCCTCGAGCACCAGTTCGCAATCGATCTTCTTCTCCGCCATGACGATCCGCACTTTGCGGACGAATGGGCTGGGATGCGAACCGATCAGTTTCATCATCTAGTTTTCACGGTTGATTCGAAATGCGGGCGACGACGATCTTAACCGGGCGCGCACGCACCATCGGATATTTAGAGATAGCTTCCAGCGTCGATGTCGTCTGCCGACAACATGAGCCGCGCCCGGCACGATGCCGGACGCGGCATGGATCATTGCGCGCTGGCCGTCGTCGCGGGGTTCGTGGACGGACACGGCAAAACCGCCGCGGACGCGGGCTTCACGTTCGCACCGCTCTTGCTCTTCGCGGACGCGGCAGGCGCGCTCGTCGCCGAGGGGAGCGAACTCAGGCTGCGCACGCCCGCGGAGATCGCGGAGGCCAGCGCATCGACCGCCTTGCGATGACCGTCGACGAGCGCGTCGTAGCCTGCGTCCACGCGTTCCTGCGCGACGGTCCGGCACGTCAGCACCGTATCCGATCCGGCGGCGCGCACGCTCCACACCGCGTCGATCACCGCCTGCGAGCCTGGCCACGACTCGAAGCGCCGCACGTTCACCTTCACGCGATACACCGGCACCGACTCCGGATGCGGCGTGCCGTACACGTCGATCGCGCCGAGCTGCTGCGTGAGATCGGCGGACAGCGCGCGCCGGACTTCGTCGCCGGGCAGCGACGCCCAGCGCTCTTCTTCGAGCACGCGCACCTGCGCGGGACTCGTCTGCACGACCAATTGATTCTTGGCGACCTGCTGCGGCACGTCGACGGGCGCGAGCTCGAAATAGAACGACGCCTGCGCGGTCGGCATTGGACGCGCGTCGCCGCCGCCGAGCGTATAGAAACGGCTCGTCGGCGAAGCGCAGGCGGCGAGCATCGCCGCCGCGCTCAAGGTCAATATCAACGAGCCGAACTTCATGGTTTGTCTCCCGATTTTCCGCGCACGAGCGATTCCGGATGGCGTTCAAGGTAATCCGCGAGCGAGTTGAGCGACTGCAGCGTGCGCGTGAGTTCCTGCAGCGCCTGATGGACGTCCGACTGAAGCGGCGAGTCCGATTGCAGCGTCGACTGCGCCTGGCCGAAGGTCTTCTTCGCCTGCGCGAGCGTGTCCTGCATTTCCGGCAGGACTTCCTTGCCGACCCGGTCGAAGAGCGCGTTCGCGTTCTTGAGCGAGCCATTCAGATTGGTGCCGATTTCGTCGAACGGAATCTTGTCGATCTTGCGCGCGATGTCCGCGATCTGCAGTTGCAGTTCGTCGAGCGTGTTCGGCACGGTCGGCAGTTCGAGCGGATCATTGTTGGCATTGACCTTCGCGGGCGCCGCCTTCGGGAAGAAGTCGAGCGCGACATACAACTGGCTCGTTAGCAGGTTGCCGGTGCGCAACTGTCCGCGCAGGCCGCGATTCACGAGCAGTTGCAGCATGTCCTGGCTCGCTGTCGAACCTTGCTCCGGCAGCGCCTGCTTCGCACGCCTGCCGAGACGATCGGGATAGAGATCGATCGTGACCGGCATCATGAAAGCATGCGACTTCGGATCGTATTGCACGCCGATGCCCGTGACCTGTCCGAGCACGATGCCGCGGAAATCGACCGGCGCGCCGACCGACAGCCCGCGCAGCGACTGATTGAAGTTCATCACGACATGAACGGCCTGGCCATCGGGGTCGCGCATCGCGTCGGCCTCATCGCCGGCGAGCCGGAAGGTCGCATTGGTTTGCGCCTGCGGCCCGGGCGGCTGGTTCGGCGGCGTCTGGAACGCAATGCCGCCCAGCACGACCGTCGCGAGCGATTGCGTGTTGAGCGTGAAGCCGCTCGAATCGAGCCGCAGATCGACGCCGCTCGCATGCCACCAGCGCGAATTGGTGCCGACATACTGATCGTAAGGCGCGGTGACGAACACCTGCAGCGTGACGCCGGTGCCGTCCTTGTCGAGCGAAAACGCCACGACCTGACCGACCTGCACGCGCCGGTAATAGACCGGCGAGCCGATGTCGAGGGAGCCGAGCGACTCGCCGTGCAGCGTGAAGGTGTGGCCCTTCTGGTCGCCCGTGACGGCGGGCGGCGTCTCCAGGCCGACGAAGTACGTCTGGTCTTCAGTCGACCTGCCCGCATCGACGCCGATATACGCGCCCGACAATAGCGTCGACAGACCGGTCACGCCGCTTGCCGCGACGCGCGGGCGCACGACCCAGAAGCGCGTGTCCTTCACGGCGAAATCGGTGGCTTCCTTGGTGAGCTGAACATCGACGAGCACGCGTGAATGATCTTTCGACAGCGTGATGGTCTTGACCGTGCCGATATCGACGTCCTTGAACTTCACCTTCGTCTTGCCCGGCTCGAGTCCTTCCGCGCTGACGAAGCTGATGGTCACGGTCGGCCCGCGGCTCGACACCGTCTTCACGACGAGAATCACGCCGATCAGCGCCGCAACGAGCGGAATGAGCCACACGAGCGAGGGTAGCCAGCGGCTGCGCGGCTCGATCACGGGCTCGGGCAGATTCGGCGGGAGGCCGCCGCCTTTGCCTGTGTCGCCATTGCCGGCGGGCGGCACCGGCTGCTTCGGGTCGTTCGGACCTTGGGCGCTAGTCATATTTCTTTCCTGACGGTTCGATGTTGTCCCACATGAGGCGAGGGTCGAATTGCATGGAAGCGATCATCGTCAGCACGACGACCGATGCGAACGCGAGCGCGCCCGGACCCGGCGTGATGACCGCGAGCGACTTGAAGCGCACGAGCGCGACGGTGAGCGTGATCACGAAGACATCGAGCATCGACCAGCGGCCGATACCTTCGACGATGCGAAAGAGCGTCGTGCGCTGACGCGGCCGCCAGGTCGAGCGCCGCTGCACGCTGATGGTGAGAAAGGCGAGCGTGAAGAGCTTGAGCATCGGCACGAGAATGCTGGCGACGAAAATCACCGCGGCGAGCGGATAGTCGCCGTCGTTCCAGAAGAGCGCGACGCCGCTCATGATGGTGTCGTCCTCGGAGCCGAGAATCGACGACGTGTGCATGATCGGAAAGAGATTCGCAGGGATATAGAGGATCGCCGCGCTGATGAGCAGCGCCCAGGTGCGCGCGATGCTGTCCGGGTGGCGCCGGTGCACGGCCGCGCCGCAGCGCGTGCAGCGTTGCTTCTCGACGGTGTACGCGAGCGGCTGCACGAGCCCGCAAGCGTGACACGCCACGACATTCGCGCGCGACGCCGTCGTGTAGTAAGGCTCGCTGGCTTCTCCGCCGGTTGCCGGATCGGCCGGATCGATCGGATCGTTCACGATTTCTGACTCGCTTCAGAGGGAATGTGCTTGCGGCCGTTGGCTGGGTGTGTACCCCCGCGCGGGCGGAGCGTGTTCGCGATGTCCCACAGCGCGCGCGGATCGAAGCTCACGACGACCGCGAACATGAGCGTCAGCGCGCCGAACGCGAAGAGCGCGGCTTCGGGAATCACGCGCGCGATGCTGACCATCTTCACGAGCGTGACGAGCACGCCGAGCATGAAGACTTCGATCATGCCCCACGGACGCACGAACTGGATGCCGCGCAGAAGCCCGTTGAAGCCCGGCGGGACGTAGCCCGAGCGCAGCGGAAGCAGCACGTAGAGCAGCGCGAGCAATTCGCACAACGGAAACAGGATGGTCGAACAGAAGACGAGAACCGCCATGATCTCCATCTGCTCGTTCCACAGCGCGACGATCGCGCCGATGAGCGTGGTCTGCGACGTGAGGCCATTCGCCTCCAGTTCGACGATGGGAAAGCCCTGCGCGATCAAGAACGTGACGAGCGCCGCGAGCGTCATCGCGCAGATTTTGTCGAGGTTCGACGAGATGCTGCGATAGAGCAGCGAGCCGCAACGCGGACATTTCGCCGAAGTGCGTTGAGGCAGCGCACGTTTATGGAAGAGCGCGTCGCATTCGTGACACGCGATCAGATCATCCGGTTCGTTCGCGTTCATGGTCGAGGCCCGAGACGGGTCGAGCGTGTTGGTCGGGCGCCGCGAGGACCGGCTCCGAGCGGACTTAGCAAGCAGCGGGCCAGCACAAAAAGTATCAGCATGGTATCAAATGGCGAGTCGTTATCTGATTGCGCAGAGTGCTTCGCGCCACACGGAATTAAATCGCTGGTCCGCTCGTTAATACTTTGATGCCGGAATCCGGCGCGGGTCGCGCCGCTTCGTCGTGCCTCCATCGACCGTTGCACGCGTGGAATAGTTCGTTGCACGCGCGGCACGCAAAGACCCGGAAACATTGTGCAAAGCCGCCAAACCCGCGCCGGGACTGGGTTTGCCGGCTCAGTGCGGGCCGTTTTGCGTGCGCTGGCAATTCGTTATCGTTGAGGTAGCATGGCGGCCTTGAATACTTGTCGTCAGCCGGCGACTGCGCCGGCCAACATCGAACACTTGAGGTGAAAGCAAAATGGAAAGCACCGCTCGCATCGCGGCGACGCCGCCGGCGCAACGCTACAGCGCCACGGCGATCGGCCTGCACTGGCTGATCGCGTTGTTGATCGTGTGCGGCTTCTGGCTCGGCTGGATCATGACCGACATTCCGGGCATCACGCCGACGAAGCTCAAGTACTTCTCATGGCACAAGTGGATCGGCGTGACGGTGTTCGCGCTCGCGCTGCTGCGCCTTATCTGGCGCGCGACGCACCAGGCGCCGTCGATGCCCGATGGCATGCCGCGCTGGCAGCAGGGCGCCGCGCATCTCACGCATTTTCTGCTCTATCTGCTGATGCTCGTCATTCCCGCGTCAGGTTATCTCTACAGCTCGGCGGCGGGCATTCAGGTCGTCTATCTCGGCGTGCTGCCGCTGCCGACGATCATCGGCCCGGACAAGGCGCTGAAGGCGACGCTGCGCATCGTCCATATCGCGCTGAACTACACGTTGCTGTTCTTCGTCGCGATGCACGTTCTCGCTGCGCTCAAGCATCATTTCGTCGATCGCGACGGCTTGCTCGGGCGCATGCTGCCGTTCCACAGATAAGCGCGCCGCATTGTTTCCTGGCCGTTGGCAGGGCGTTTCCCGGCGGCTGATTGTTATCGCGTTCTTATGATTTCCAATACCGGTCTGTTCGATCGAACCGTTTGAATAGGGCACACATGAAAGTGAAACTCAATCGTTGGATGATGGCTACGGCGGCTTCGCTTGCGCTGGTCGCGGGCGCGCAGGCGCAGGTGGACGTGAGCAAGAGCACGGTGATTGCCACCTCGAAGCAGATGAACGTCCCCACCGACGGCAAGTTCAACAAGTTCAGCGCGCAGATCGCCTTCGATCCGGCGAAGCCGACCGCGGGCACGGCGAACATCACGATCGACACGGGCAGCTACGACCTTGGCGACGACGACTACAACAAGCAGGTACGCGGCGCGGAATGGTTCGATGCCGCCAAGTATCCGACCGCGACTTTCGTCTCCAGCGCGATCGCGCCGGCCGGCGGCAACAAGTACAACGTGACCGGCAAGATCACGATCAAGGGCAAGTCGCAGACGGTCACGGTTCCTGTGACGGTCACGCAGCAGGGCGCGACGGAAACCTTCGACGGCGCGCTGCCGATCAAGCGCACCCAGTTCGATGTCGGGACGGGTGAATGGAAAGATACGTCGATCGTCGCGGACGACGTCGTCATCAAGTTTCACATCGTTGCCGCGAAGAAGTGAGCGGCGCTTTTGTTACACACGACGCATATTCAGCGTACTTAGTTAGTCAGGAGAAGAACTTGAAAAAGCTTTCGATCATCGCCGCGGGCGCGCTCGCACTGGGTCTGTCGTTCGGCGCCTCGGTGAGCGCACTCGCCGCCGACACGTACAAGCTCGACCCGAACCACACCTATCCGAGCTTCGAGGCCGATCACTTCGGTGGCGTGTCGACGTGGCGCGGCAAGTTCAACAAGAGCAGCGGTGAAGTCACGCTCGATCGCGCGGCGAAGACGGGCACGGTGAACGTGACCATCGACCTTTCTTCGGTCAACACGGGCAATGTGAAGCTGGACGAGCATCTGCAGAAGGCCGAATTCTTCGATGTCGCGAAGTATCCGACGGCCGAGTACAAGGGTACGTCGATCAAGTTCGACGGCGACAAGCCTTCGGAAGTTATCGGCACGCTCACGATGCACGGCGTGACGAAGCCGATCAACCTGAAGGTCGAGAGCTTCAAGTGCTTCGTGAACCCGATGATGAAGAAGGAAGTGTGCGGCGTGGAAGCGACGACGACCTTCGATCGCGGCGACTTCGGGATGGATTACGGCAAGGCGTATGGTTTCAGCCTGAAGACGGTGCTGCATATTCAGGCCGAAGGCGTGAAGCAGTAAGTGTCTTCGGTTTTACCGGCAAGCCGCTTCGCGCGCCGACGCGAAGCGGCGCCGCATGACGTCAGGCGCTCCGGCGCCTTGCCTGAAGTTCTTCCATTTTCCCCCGCGTCTTCTCCTTTCCAGACAAGCTACAGACTTTTGCTGATTCGGCAAGGCGGACTGCTATTCTGCGCACGTCAGCAGCGTGCATGGCTGCATGAAAGTAAGATAAACAACCATCTGAAAAGCAAGCTGGTGCAATGAATAGCGACTCCAGAACCGATCTGAGCAACGTGACGGTATGTGCCGTGGACTCGCTCAATCCCCGGCTGGCGTCGCGTGCGTTGGGGATTTCGAGCAGACATTGCAAGTTCGGCGATGTCGTGCTCTTCACGCACGAAGAAATCGATACCGAAGCGCGAATCGTCACTACGCCTCACATCGCGTCGCGCGAGCAATATAACGATTTCATCCTCAAGAACGTCATTCGCCATATCCACACGCCGTGGGTCTTGCTCATCCAATGGGACGGTTACGTTGTCGATCCGTCGGCGTGGAGCGCGGACTTTCTGGACTACGACTATATCGGCGCGCGCTGGCCGGCGCATAACGATGGCATGGCCGTCGGAAATGGCGGATTCTCGCTGCGCTCGGCGAAACTCATGCATCTGCTTGCGAGCGATGAATTTCCGCTGCGTGACGGAATCAACGAAGACGAGCTGATCGGCCGGATTTATCGACCGGTTCTGGAGGCGCAACATGGCATCAAGTTCTCGCCCAATGAAGTTGCGGACCGGTTCTCATATGAAAATGCCGAGCCAACAGCGCCGACGTTCGGATTTCACTCTCCGCATAACTTTTTCCAACACCTGACTGACCTGGAACTAAAGGAACTGGTCGATATGGCGCATCCGGGCACGGTCGCCACGGACAGCATGATCTGCCTGCTGGCAAACTACCTCGTTCGCAATCGGCTCGTTCCGCTCAGGATCTTGTACTCCGGCATGATGAAAACGGTCGACGCCGATCATGTGCGAAAGACGCTCCTCAAAGTAGGCGTGAGCGCAGATCTGGCCGCATATTGCGTGTCGCTTTGCGAAGCGCTGATCCGCGAGCCTGCGCCCTGAACGGTTCCGGGTTGAGCGAATTCTGTCGGGCTGAAGGCGGTAAGCCGGAAACAAAAAGGGCCGGTCTTTCACAGACCGGCCCTTTTGCTTTTCCAGGCAGACGCCAGGTTCACGCTCAAACCTGCGCGCCCGCGTTCGGATCGTTCGGATCGAACTTGTCCTTCTTGTCCTTCACGAGATCTTCGCGCTTCACGCCGAACCACATCGCGAGCGCCGCCGCGACGAACACCGACGAATAGATACCGAACAGAATACCTACGGTGAGCGCCAGCGCGAAATAATGCAACGTCGGGCCGCCGAAGAAGAACATCGACAGCACCATCATTTCCGTACAGCCGTGGGTGATGATGGTTCGCGACATCGTGCTCGTGATCGCGTGATCGATCACTTCCTTCACCGTCATCTTGCGCTGCTTGCGGAAGGTTTCGCGAATCCGGTCGAAGATAACGACCGACTCGTTCACCGAGTAGCCGAGCACCGCGAGAATCGCCGCCAGCACGGACAGCGAGAACTCCCACTGGAAGAACGCAAAGAAGCCGAGAATGATCACCACATCGTGCAGGTTCGCGATGATGCCCGCCACCGCGTACTTCCATTCGAAGCGGAACGACAGATAAATCACGATGCCGATGACCACGCACGCGAGCGCGAGCAGGCCGTTCGTCACCAGTTCCTTGCCGACCTGCGGACCGACGAACTCGACGCGTTGCAGCTTCACTTCGGCGTTGTCGGCCTTGAGCGCGGTCATCACCTGATCGCTCTGCTGCGCGGACGTGAGACCCTGCTTGAGCGGCAGACGAATCAGCACGTCCTGCGACGTACCGAAGTTCTGCACCTGCGCGTCGGGGTAGCCGAGCCTTGCCATCGAACCGCGCACCGGTTCGAGCTGCGCGGCTTGCGGATACTGCACCTCGACGACCGTGCCGCCGGTGAACTCCACCGACAGATGCAGGCCGCGATGCACGAGAAAAAATACGGCCACGAGAAACGTCACGAACGAAATCACGTTGAAGATCAACGCGCGTTCCATGAACGGCAAGTCGCGGCGGATGCGGAAGAATTCCATTGTCTATATCTCCGGACTCAGCGGAATCAGCGGGACTCGCCCGGTTTCTGTTGATCGATGCCGGGGCCCGAACGACGGCGCACCGTCGGCTTGCCCGTGCGCGCTTGCGCTTGAGCTGCCGGGCGCGGCGCAGCCGCCGCCGTCTTCGTCTTGCCCTTCGCGGTCTTCACGATTTCGTCGACAGGCGATTCGTCGCCGCGTTGCGCCGCGAGATACGCCGCCGCGGCCGCTTCGGCATTCGAGCCTTCCGGACGCCACACCTGACCGATTGCGAGCGACTTCAGCTTCTTCTTGCCGCCGTACCACAGGTTCACGAGCCCGCGCGAGAAGAACACCGCCGAGAACATCGACGTGAGAATGCCGATACAGTGCACGACCGCAAAGCCGCGCACCGGGCCCGAACCGAATGCGAGCAGCGCCAGACCGGCGATCAGCGTGGTCACGTTCGAGTCGAGAATCGTCGCCCAGGCGTGCTTGAAGCCTTCCTGGATCGCGGTCTGCGGCGGCGCGCCGTTACGCAGTTCCTCGCGGATACGTTCGTTGATCAGCACGTTCGCGTCGATCGCCATACCGAGCGCGAGCGCGATAGCCGCGATACCCGGCAAGGTCAGCGTCGCCTGCAGGAGCGAGAGCACCGCGACCAGCAACAGAAGGTTGACCGAGAGCGCCAGCATCGAGAACACGCCGAACAGCAGGTAGTACGCGACCATGAAGACGGCGATCGCGGCGAAACCGTAGGTCACCGAATCGAAGCCCTTCTTGATGTTGTCCGCGCCGAGGCTCGGGCCGACCGTGCGTTCCTCGATGATGTCCATCGGTGCCGCGAGCGAACCGGCGCGCAGGAGCAGCGCGAGGTCGGTGGCGGCCTGCGGGGTCGGCTGGCCGGTGATCGAGAAGCGGTCGCCGAGCTCGGACTGGATCGTCGCGACCGTCAGCACTTCGCCTTTGCCCTTTTCGAACAGGACCATGGCCATCGGCTTGCCGATGTTGTCGCGCGACACGGCCGACACCGCTCGGCCGCCGGCGGAGTCCAGCCGGATGTTGACGGACGGGCGCTGATGATCGTCGAAGCCCGCCGACGCATCGATGATGCGGTCGCCCGTGAAAATCACCTGCTTGCGCAAGAGCACCAGGCGATCGCCCTGCTTGAACGCTTCGTCGCCGGGCGGCACAGCGTCGTTCGGACCGATGTAGGTGTTGACCGGATCGGCGAGGCGCGCTTCGAGCGTCGCCGTGCGGCCGATGATGTCCTTCGCCTTCGCGGTGTCCTGCACGCCCGGCAGCTCGACCACGATGCGGTCCGAGCCCTGCTGCTGGATCACCGGCTCCGCGACGCCGAGTTCGTTCACGCGGTTATGCAGCGTCGTGATGTTCTGCTTGAGCGCGCTGTCCTCGACGGTCTTCTGCGCAGCCGCCGAGAACGTGCCGACCACCTGGAAGCCGTCGCCGCCCTGGCGCGTCACCCATTGCAGTTCCGACACGCCAGTCTGGAGCTGCGTGCGCGCGCTGTCGGCGCTGTCCTGATCCGAGAAGTTCACGACGACCGACTGCCCGATGCGGTTCACGCCGCCATCGCGGATATTGCGGTCGCGCAGATACGTGCGCGCGTCGGCGGCGTCGGAGTCGAGCTTCTTGTTGAGCGCGCCGGCCATGTCGACCTGCAGCAGGAAGTGCACACCGCCGCGCAAGTCGAGACCGAGGTACATCGGCAGTGCGTGCAGGGCCGTCAGCCAGCGCGGCGAAGCGCTCTGCAGGTTCAGCGCGACGATGTACTGCGGATCGGCCGGATCCGTGTTGAGCGTCTTCGAGAGAAGGTCCTTCACGTGCAACTGCGTGTCGGTGTCCTTCAGGCGCACGCGGATGTTCGCGTTCAGTTGCGAATTATCGAAGGTGACTTCGTCGGCCTTGATATTGTTCGCGGCGAGCGCTGCTTCGACGTTCGCAAGCGTCGAAGAATCGAGCTTGACCGTCGCCTTGCCGCTCGACACCTGAACTGCGGGCGCCTCGCCGAAGAAGTTGGGGAGCGTGTACACGAGGCCGATGACGAGCGCCACCAGCATCACGACATACTTCCAGAGGGGATAACGATTCATGGGAATGGCCGACCGGAAAGTTGGCTTCGGAGGAGAGGGCGTCCGGCGTTATGCGCGATGAGCCGGTGATGAAGGATCGGACGGCTCGGTGAGCGAGGCCGCGCCGGACGCGGTGGAACGAGTGGCCTTACAGCGACTTGATCGTGCCCTTCGGGAGAATGGTGGTCACAGCCGCTTTCTGGATCGTGATTTCCGTGCCTTCGGCGATTTCCACGCCCACGTAAGCATCCGTGACCTTCGTGATCTTGCCGACGATACCGCCGTTGGTCACCACTTCATCGCCCTTGGCCATGGCGGCGAGCATGTTGCGATGCTCCTTCTGACGCTTCATCTGCGGACGGATCATGATGAAGTACAGCACCGCGAACATCAGGATCAGCGGCAGGAAGCTCATCAGGCTCGATTCCGCGCCACCCGCGGTTACGCCTTGTGCAAAGGCATTGGAAATGAACGACACGTTGGTCTCTCCGTTAAAACGTCACAAATACGTTCGAAAAACTCGAATGGAAATTAGCCCGGTATTCTACCACTCGCCCATGACGCGACACTCCGGGAATGCGCTTTGTCATCAAGCCGTTACGACTCGCATTTCCGGACTTTCGCTGCATGCTCGGCAAACAGTAGAAAGGCAATTGTAATACTGCCGCGCCATTTCAAGACGCGGCTCAATCGACTCCGCGCGCACGATTTTCCGCGAACGTCTTGCGGAACGCTTCGAACGAGTGATTTTCGATCGATGCCCGCACTTCGCCGATCAATTGCAGGTAGTAGTGCAGGTTGTGAATCGTGTTCAGTTGCGCGCCGAGAATTTCACCGACGCGATGCAGATGGTGCAGATACCCGCGCGTGAAGTTCTGGCATGTGTAGCAGCCGCAGCTTTCGTCGAGCGGCTTCATCGAATTCTTGTGCGTCGCGTTCTTGATCTTGAGATCGCCGAAACGCGTGAAGAGCCAGCCGTTGCGTGCGTTGCGGGTAGGCATCACGCAGTCGAACATGTCGACGCCCGCCGCGACGCCCGCGACGAGATCCTCCGGCGTGCCGACGCCCATCAGGTAATGCGGCTTGTCGGCGGGCAGCTTCGGACCGATGTGGTTCAGCACGCGCATCATGTCTTCCTTCGGCTCGCCGACGGAAAGCCCGCCGATCGCGAGACCGTGAAAGCCGATCTCGGAAAGACCTGCGAGCGATTCGTCGCGCAAATCCTCGAACATTCCGCCCTGCACGATGCCAAAGAGCGCGTTCGGGTTGCCGAGCCGGTTGAATTCGTCGATGGACCGCTTCGCCCAGCGCATCGACATGCGCATGGAATCCGCAGCGTCCTTGTGCGAGGTCGGAATGCCGTTGGTCGAGTAGGGCGTGCATTCGTCGAACTGCATGACGATGTCGGAGTTCAGCACCTTCTGTATCTGCATCGACACTTCGGGCGAAAGGAAGAGCCGGTCACCGTTGATCGGCGACGCGAACGTTACGCCTTCTTCGGTGATCTTGCGCAGTTCGCCGAGCGAAAACACCTGAAAGCCGCCCGAATCGGTGAGGATCGGCCGGTTCCAGCCCATGAATTTGTGCAAGCCGCCGTGCGCGCCGATGACTTCCAGCCCCGGACGCAGCCACAGGTGGAACGTGTTGCCGAGGATGATCTGCGCGCGCAGCTCCTCGAGCTCGCGCGGCTGGATCGCCTTGACGGTGCCGTAGGTTCCGACCGGCATGAAGATCGGCGTTTCGACGACGCCGTGATTGAGCGTGAGGCGCCCGCGGCGCGCCTGGCCGTCGGTCGTCAGCAATTCGAACTTGAGCCCGTTCTCGGGCGGGGTGTGGTTGGCGGTCATCAGAATTCCTGCCACTGGAAAACAGTCCAGCGCATTGGTTGAAAAAACTAGTCGCGGCGCGTCAGCAGCATGGCGTCGCCGTAACTGAAGAAACGGTACTTCTCCTCGATCGCGTGACGATATGCATCGCGAATCGTTTCCATGCCGGCGAACGCCGACACGAGCATCAGCAGCGTCGATTTCGGCAGATGGAAGTTCGTCACCAGCCGGTCGACGACGCGAAATTCGAAGCCAGGCGTGATGAAGATATCGGTTTCGGCCTGCGTCGCGGCGAGCGGCCGGCCGGCGCTTGCCGCATCGCGCGCGGCGGCTTCGAGCGCGCGCATCGACGTCGTGCCGACCGCGATCACCTTGTTGCCGCGCGCCTTCACCGCCGCGATGCGATCGACGAGCGATTGCGGCAGGTCGTACCACTCGGTGTGCATCTTGTGCTCCGCGATGTTCTCCACGCGCACCGGCTGGAACGTGCCCGCGCCGACGTGCAGCGTCAACGTCGCGCGCTCGACGCCGCGGGCATCGAGTTCGGCGAAAAGGGCGTCGTCGAAATGCAGGCCCGCAGTCGGCGCGGCCACCGCGCCGGGATTGGCCGCATAAACGGTCTGATAGCGCGTTTCGTCGTAGGCGTCGGCGTCGTGCTCGATATAGGGCGGCAGCGGCAAGCGCCCGTATTGCTCGATGAGCGTCAGGCATTCGGCCGGAAAGTGCAGCGTGTAGAACGGCTCGACGCGCTCGCCGACGGTCACGTCGAATGCATCCGCAAGGCGGATCGTGGTGCCTTCGGCCGGGCTCTTGCTCGCGCGGATCTGCGCGAGCGCCGTGGTCGCGCCGGTCAGCCGCTCGACCAGCACCTCGACGCGCCCGCCACTGGCCTTCTGGCCGAAGAAGCGCGCCTTCAGGACTTTGGTATCGTTGAACACCAGCAAATCGCCCGGCGCGATCAGATCGGGAAGTTCGGAGAAGCGCCGATCGACGAGCGTGGCGGGCGTGATGCGGTTGTCGACCTCGAGCAGGCGGCTCGCGCTGCGCTCGGCGAGCGCACTCTGCGCGATCAGCTCGGGCGGCAGATTAAAATCGAAATCGGAAAGCGTGAACATGGCGTGACTGGGTGACGCAACTTAGGCGCGAACAGGACGCGAAAAAACCGCAATCGCGCCGAACAAACCTCATATTGTACTTGCGAAGAGAGTCAATGCCCTTGTCCGACCGCCGCCTGGCTTCCCCGACCGATGCACTCCCGACCGCGGACGAAGCCGACGCGCCTGTCGCGCGCAAGCGGGCGAAGACGGCGGAAAGCGCCGGGAAAAAAACCAAACCGGTCGTGAGGACGGCGGACAAGCTCGCGAAGCTGGGCCTGAAATCGGACATCGATCTCGTATTGCATCTGCCGATGCGCTACGAGGACGAGACTTCGCTCACGCCCATCGGCGAACTGATTCCCGGCGATATTGCCCAGACCGAAGGCGTCGTGTTCGACAACGAGATCGCGTATCGGCCGCGTCGCCAGTTGCTCGTGAAGATTCACGACGACGCAGGCGACGAGCTTACGCTGCGCTTCCTCAACTTCTACGGCTCGCAGGTCAAGCAGATGGCCATCGGCGTGCGCCTGCGCGTGCGTGGCGATGTGCGCGGCGGCTTCTTCGGGATGGAAATGGTGCATCCGGCGGTGCGTCCCGTCGATGACGACACGCCGCTGCCGCAAGCGCTCACACCGGTTTATCCGTCGACGGCGGGCATTTCGCAGGCGTACTTGCGCAAGGCCATCGACTCGGCCATTTCCCGCGTGTCGCTGCCGGAACTGCTGCCCGAGCCGATCGCGCGCGCGCATCTCGCGCCGCTGAACGTGCCCGGCCTGCTCGACGCCGTTAAGACGCTGCATCATCCGCGCGCGGATTCGGATGAAACCGCGCTCATCGACGGCACGCATCCGGCGTGGACGCGCATCAAATTCGAGGAATTGCTCGCGCAGCAACTGTCGCTCAAGCGCGCACACGAGGAGCGACGCACGCGCGCCGCGCCCGCGATGCCGCGCCGCCTGCCCGACGATGACGCGTCGCTCGTCGTGAGGCTGTTGCGCACGCTGCCTTTCGCGCTGACCGGCGCGCAGCAGCGCGTGGTCGCGGAAATCGCGGGCGAACTGACGCTCGCGCATCCGATGCAGCGTCTGCTTCAAGGCGATGTCGGCAGCGGCAAGACGATCGTCGCGGCGCTGGCGGCGGCACAGGCCATCGACGCCGGATATCAGGCCGCGCTCATGGCGCCGACCGAAATCCTCGCGGAGCAGCACGCGCGCAAACTCCGCGGCTGGCTGGAGCCGCTGGGCGTCACGGTCGCGTGGCTCGCGGGCAGCCTTAAGGCGAAGGAAAAGCGCGCCGCGATCGAGGCGGCGGCGCTCGGCACGGCGAAGCTCGTCATCGGCACGCACGCGATCATTCAGGATGCGGTGGAGTTCGCGCGCCTCGGACTCGTGATCGTCGACGAGCAGCATCGCTTCGGCGTCGCGCAACGGCTTGCCCTGCGGGCGAAAGCCCTGAATGCGGCGGACGGCGCGCGCGACTTCCAGCCGCATCAACTGATGATGTCCGCGACGCCGATCCCGCGCACGCTCGCGATGACCTACTACGCGGATCTCGACGTCTCGACCATCGACGAACTTCCGCCCGGCCGCACGCCGATCCTCACCAAGGTGGTGTCGGACGGCAGGCGCGACGAAATTATCGGCCGCGTGCGTGAAGCGGCGCTGACCGGACGGCAGGTGTACTGGGTCTGTCCGCTGATCGAGGAAAGCGAGACGCTGCAGTTGCAGACGGCCGTCGAGACCTACGAGACGCTGGTTGCCGCGCTGCCCGAACTGCGCGTCGGGCTGGTTCACGGCCGGCTCGCACCCGCCGAAAAAGCGGCGGTGATGGACGCGTTCTCGCGCAACGAAGTGCAACTGCTCGTCGCGACGACGGTGATCGAAGTCGGCGTCGACGTGCCGAATGCGTCGCTGATGGTGATCGAGCATGCGGAGCGTTTCGGTCTCGCGCAACTGCATCAGTTGCGCGGGCGCGTGGGTCGGGGCAGCGCGGCGTCCGTGTGCGTGCTGATGTATTCGAACCCGCTGTCGCAGACCGCCCGCGCGCGCCTGAAAACCATGCGTGAGACGACCGATGGCTTCGAGATCGCTCGCCGCGATCTCGAGATTCGCGGCCCCGGCGAATTTCTCGGCGCGCGGCAATCGGGTGAAGCGATGTTGCGCTTCGCGAGTCTCGAAAACGATGGCTGGCTGATCGAACCGGCGCGCGCCGCCGCCGATCAGATGCTCGCGCAGTTCCCCGAGGCCGTCACGCGGCACCTCGCGCGCTGGCTCGGCGCGAGGGAGCACTATTTGAAGGCCTGACTGAACTCGCGCGGGTCATGTCGGTCCCTATTTAGCCGCCGCGGACCGGCGATTCGGCAGAAGTTGTCGAACGACGGCACGCAGGTGTATAACTCAAACCTATTGAATCAATGTATTTCATTGGCCGCCAATGACCCTCACTGAACTGAAGTACATCGTCGCGGTCGCGCGCGAGCGGCATTTCGGCCGCGCGGCCGAGGCGTGCTTCGTCAGCCAGCCGACGCTGTCGGTGGCAATCAAGAAGCTCGAAGACGAACTCAACGTGCAGATCTTCGAGCGCGGCACGAGCGAAGTCAGCGTGACGCCGATCGGCGAGCAGATCGTGACGCAAGCGCAGCGCGTGCTCGAACAGACGCTCGCCATCAAGGAAATCGCCAAGCAGGGCAAGGATCCGCTCGTCGGTCCGTTGCGCCTCGGCGTGATCTACACCATCGGACCGTATCTGCTGCCCACGCTCGTCAAGCAGATGATCAAGTCGGTCCCGCAGATGCCGCTGATGCTCCAGGAGAACTACACGCTCAAGCTGATCGAGTTGCTGAAGCAGGGCGAAATCGATGTCGCGATCATGGCGCTGCCGTTCCCCGAAACCGGGCTGATGGTGCGCGCGCTCTATGACGAGCCGTTCGTCGTCGCGATGCCTTCCGGACACGCGTGGGAGAACCGCGCGAAGATCGATCCGGACGATCTCAAGCAGGAAACCATGCTGCTGCTCGGCAGCGGTCACTGCTTCCGCGATCACGTGCTCGGCGTATGCCCCGAATTGATGCGCTTCTCGCAGAACGCGGACGGCATCCAGAAGACGTTCGAAGGCTCCTCGCTGGAGACGATCCGTCATATGGTCGCGAGCGGCGTCGGAATTACGGTGCTGCCGCGCATGTCGGTGAGCGAGGTGAAGCCCCACGCGGGGGGCATCGATTCGGGTCTGCTCAGCTACGTGCCGTTCGATGAACCGGTGCCGGACCGGCGCGTCGTGCTGGCATGGCGCAAGAGTTTCACGCGCATGCCTGCCATCGACGCCATCTGCGAAGCGATCGCCAATTGCGATTTGCCGGGCGTGAGAAAGCTCGACATGCCTGTCGCCGTGAACTGATCTACCTTTTCCCTGAAAACGCCGCGCTCTGGCAACGGAGCGCGGCGTTTTCGTTTGGCGCACGCCTTAAGGCAAAGCTGGCGCGAAGTTCGGCCTATCGAATAGATAAATTTAATCGAATTATAAATGTCGATAGTCTAAGCTAGGATTCTCTCACTGCCGGTTCTCAGCCGACATCACGACAGAGAGAGGATTCCATGACCGCCACGACCTTCTTCGACCGCTGGAACAGCCTGCGCGACATGACGGTTTCGATCCTCGCCGATTTCGCTCGCGTCGCCTGAAGCGCGCGGCTCGCATCATCCCACGCAACCCAAAAAAGCAGGAGCATCACGATGACGACTCAACGACTCACGACCGCAGCAGGCGCACCGGTCGGCGACAACCAGAACTCGCAGACCGCTGGCCCGCGCGGCCCGGTCGCGCTGCAGGATTTCTGGCTCGTCGAGAAACTCGCCCACTTCGACCGTGAAGTGATTCCGGAGCGCCGCGTGCACGCGAAGGGCTCGGGCGCGTTCGGCACGTTTCGCGTGACGCACGATATCTCGCGCTACACGAAGGCGAAGTTGTTCGCCGACATCGGCAAGGAAACGCCGATCTTCATGCGCTTCTCGACGGTCGCGGGCGAGCGCGGCGCCGCCGACGCCGAGCGCGACGTGCGCGGCTTCTCGCTCAAGTTCTATACGGAAGAGGGAAACTGGGACGTCGTCGGCAACAACACGCCGGTGTTCTTCATCCGCGATCCGCTCAAGTTTCCCGACTTCATTCACACGCAAAAACGCGATCCGTACACGAACATGCGCAGCAATGTCGCGGCGTGGGA
Organism: Caballeronia sp. INML2; assembly: GCF_023631365.1. Taxonomy (NCBI): domain Bacteria; kingdom Pseudomonadati; phylum Pseudomonadota; class Betaproteobacteria; order Burkholderiales; family Burkholderiaceae; genus Caballeronia; species Caballeronia sp. INML2. Next base: position 110,537 of record NZ_JALQDH010000005.1, read on the forward strand.
TTTCTGGTCGCGTCACCCGGAATCGCTGCATCAGGTGACGATTCTCATGAGCGACCGTGGCATTCCGAAAAACTACCGGCAGATGCACGGCTTTGGATCGCACACGTTTTCGTTCGTCAACAAGGACGGCGAGCGCTTCTATGTGAAGTTCCACTTCAAGTCGCAGCAACCGCTCGACCATTACACGGATGCCGAAGCCGCGGCGGTGATCGCGAACGATCGCGAAAGCGCGCAGCGTGACCTCGTGGAGAACATCGACAACGGCAACTTCCCGCGCTGGAATTTCCGCATTCAGGTGATGACGGAAGAAGAGGCGGCGAAGTCGAAGGTGAATCCGTTCGACATCACCAAAGTGTGGTCGCACAAGGACTATCCGCTGATCGACGTCGGTGTGATCGAGTTGAATCGCAACGCGCAGAATTACTTCGCGGATGTCGAGCAGGCCGCGTTCTCGCCGGCGAACGTGGTGCCGGGCATCGGCTTCTCGCCGGATCGCCTGTTGCAGGGCCGCCTGTTCTCGTATGGCGACACGCAGCGTTATCGTCTCGGCATCAATCATCACCAGATTCCGGTGAATGCGCCGCGCGCGCCGATCGCCAATCCGTTTCATCGCGATGGCGCAATGCGCACCGATGGCAATCTCGGCGGGCGCGTGAATTACGAGCCGAACCGCTACGGCGAATTCGCGCAGGACGCCAACGCGAACGAGCCGCCGCTCGCGGGCGGCACGGTGCATCGCTACGACCATCGCGAGGACGACGACTACTACAGCCAGCCGGCGGCCCTGTTCAGGCTCTTCGACGACGCGCAGCGCGAGCGCTTCTTCGGCAACATCGCGCGGCACATTCATGGCGTGCCGAACGAAATCGTCGCGCGGCAAATCGGGCATTTCCGCCGCATCGACGCGGCTTACGCGCAGGGCGTGATCGACGCCCTCGCGAAGCTCGGCCAGTACGTCGACGAGAAGGATACCGCCGCTGCGTGACGGCGGCGCTGGGATACACCGGGAGAAAACATCATGTCGCAAGCGTTGAATCACATCGCACAGGCGGTCGACCACATCGAAGCATCCAGCCGTCAGGCGTCGCGCGGCGTGCGCGTCGCGATTGCATTCGGCATCGTCGCGGCGGGCTATGGACTCGTCGTGGCGAGCGGTGTCGTCGGCGCCTGAGCGTCGTCGAAGCGTTCGACAGACTTGCGAAGCAATACGGCGCTTCCTGTTTCTCTACGATAAACTGTCGAGCGCTCGAAGCGCCGCGCGGCAAGGCGATGCGCGCGGCGTTCGCAACGTTCGAATCACTCTCTCACGGAGTCATCATGGCGAAGAAAGGCACTGCACCTGCCGTCAACATCGGCATCAGCGACAAAGACCGCAAGAAGATCGCCGACGGGCTGTCCCGGCTGCTGGCCGATACGTACACGCTCTATCTGAAGACGCACAACTTTCACTGGAACGTCACGGGTCCGATGTTCAACACGCTGCATCTGATGTTCGAGACGCAGTACAACGAACTCGCGCTCGCCGTCGATTCGATCGCGGAACGCATCCGCGCGCTGGGCGTGCATGCGCCGGGCAGCTACAAGGAATTCGCGAAGCTGTCGTCAATCCCGGAAGCGGACGGCGTGCCGGCTGCCGAAGACATGATCCGTCAGCTGGTGGAAGGTCAGGAAGCGGTGGTGCGCACGGCGCGCGAGATTTTCCCGGCGACCGAAGCCGCGAACGACGAGCCGACGGCCGACCTGCTCACGCAACGCATGCAGACGCACGAGAAGACCGCGTGGATGCTGCGCGCGATGCTGGCCTGATGCTTCTTCCGTTTCGAAGCGATGAAACCCCGCTCTCAAGCGGGGTTTTTGCTTTTGAGGATGTCCCGGCACGCTGATCTAAAATAGCCGGATCGCGTTTCTCTGCCTCGACATTCGCCATGCTCGCCCGTCTTCCGCTTTACATGCGCCTCGTGCGCCTCGACAAGCCCATCGGCAGCCTGTTGCTGCTATGGCCGACGCTCAACGCATTGTGGATCGCGTCCGATGGCCGTCCGTCGCCGATGCTGCTCGTCATCTTCACGATCGGCACGATCCTGATGCGCTCGGCGGGCTGCGCGATCAACGACTACGCCGACCGCGATTTCGACCGCCACGTGAAGCGCACCGCCGAGCGGCCGATCACGTCGGGCAAGATCAAGGCATGGGAAGCGGTGGCGCTCGCGGCGGCGCTCGCGCTCGTCGCGTTCCTGCTGATCCTGCCGCTCAACACGCTAACCAAGGAGTTGTCGGTGTTCGCGCTGTTCGTCGCGGGCACGTATCCGTTCACCAAGCGCTTCTTCGCGATTCCGCAGGCGTATCTCGGCATCGCGTTCGGCTTCGGCATCCCGATGGCCTTCGCCGCCGTGCAGAACCACGTGCCGATGCTCGCGTGGATCATGCTCGCGGCGAACGTGTTCTGGTCGGTCGCGTACGACACCGAATACGCGATGGTCGACCGCGACGACGACATCAAGATCGGCATTCGCACGTCCGCGCTCACGTTCGGCCGATACGACGTGCTGGCCGTCATGCTGTGTTACGCGGTGACGCTCGCGATCTACGTGGGCATCGGCATCGCACTGGGATATGGCTGGCTCTACTGGCTCGGCTGGCTCGCGGCGGCGGGTTGCGCGGTGTATCACTACGGGCTGATCCGCAATCGCGAGCGGATGGCGTGCTTCGCGGCGTTCAAGCATAACAACTGGCTCGGAGGGATGCTGTTCGCGGGAATCGCCCTTCACTACGCGATTTCGAGTTGAGCCCTTTTGCGTGGATCGAGTGCCCGCAACGTGCACAACGCACGTTGCGTAAAACCATAGCTCGCTGCTTTATGTCAATCTGCGAAATGGTTTGAGAACGAAAAATTTGATCACATCGCGGCGTCGCGGCCTTATGTTTTGATAACGTCGTGCGCCAGTCAAACGATTGGTTGCCCGGGAACGCTCAAAGCAAAGCCTCCCGTGGCGCCCGGTGATTCTCACGAACGCACCGTCCCTTCCCTCGACAAGCCGGTTGAACACTGCGGGGTTTTCCGCGCGGTGGCAATCGTTCGCTTGCTTCATTTTCAGCGTGTGAATCATGGGTTCTCTTGCTCGCTTCGATCTGGCTGCACTCGTTTCCCGGAATCGGGTCACACATCTCATTGAAACCGGTTATGGAAAGGGCGATTCTTGCCGAGCCGCATTGTCCGCCGGGTTCGCCAAAGCGCTGTCCTGCGAAATCTTCAAGCCGCTTTTCGCAGAGGCGGAACAAAGCGAACGTCTCCATGTGGCGAATGCTGACAGTCTTGCCTTTTTGCGCTCGGCCCCGGTGGAAGACACACTGGCCGGGCGACGCTGCCTCGTTTTTCTGGACGCGCATTATCCCGGCGCGGACTATGGCGGCAACAGCTATATCAGCCAGGAGCACGCTCCGACCGAGCGCCTGCCGCTGCTCGCTGAACTCGAACTCCTGCGCGGCCGGACGGCTAACGCACTCATCGTGCTGGACGATGTGCGCATCTACCGGCGCGACTTCCGGACGAACGCAGGGACCCTTCCGGATTGGGTCGAGAACGGCTTCGATCAGGAAGCGGCGTTCCTCGAATTGCTCGCGTCGTTCGAGTCCACGCATACGGTGCACTGGCATGGAGAGGATACGGGCTACGCGGTGCTATGGCCGCGTGCGTGGGGCGAGTACGCGCTGAAGAAATGGGTCGTTCCCGGCGATCAGACGCAGCCGTTTGTGCTGACGCTGGGTGTTCCGGGTACGACGTGCATATCGGTCAATCGCCGTCTGCTCGACGCTCGCTTCGGCAATCGCTGGCTCGTGGGCAAGGGGCTCGATATCGGCGGTGGCAACGACAGCATCGCGCTGTATAGCACGTTGTTTCCGCGCATCGAGAGCGTGACGGTCTATGAGTGGGCGCAGGGGGACGCGCAATACCTCGAGAACGTTCGGGACAACAGCTTCGACTTCGTCTATTCGGGGCACTGCCTCGAACACGTGATGGACCCGCGCGTCGCGTTGCGCCACTGGTTGCGCGTGCTCAAGCCGGGCGGCCATCTCGTCATCACCGTGCCGGACGAGGACATGTACGAGCAAGGTGTATGGCCGTCGACATTCAACACCGACCACAAGCACACGTTCACCCTCTTCAAGCGCAAAAGCTGGTCGCCTGTGTCGATCAACGTGCTCGATTTGCTGCGCGATTTCGAACGCGAAGTCAGCGTGAAGAAGGCCGAACTGCTGGATCACAGCTTCATGCACGGCATGGAGCGCTTCGACCAGACGCGGACTGCCTTCGCGGAGTGCGGCATCGAGTTCGTCGTGCAGAAGCTTTGAGCGAGCGCGGCGCGCGTGCTTGCGCGCGCCGCTCGTTCAGGGTGGCGTCGCTCGATCAGGCGCCGCCCAGTTCATCCCCCATCTCTTTCGCCCGCGCTTGCGCCGCCAGTGCGCCGCGCACGATCGCGTCCTTCACGCCCTGAGCATCGAACGAGGCGAGCGCGGCCGCCGTGGTGCCGCCCTTCGACGTCACGCGCTCGCGCAGCACGCTCGCCGGCTCGCCCGATTGCGCCGCCAGTTGCGCCGCACCCGTGAACGTGGCGACCGCGAGCGCGCGGCCTTGCTCCTCGTCCATGCCGAGCTGGCGGGCCGCTTCCTGCATCGCTTCGATGAAATAGAACACGTAGGCCGGGCCGCTGCCGGAGATTGCCGTGACCGCGTCGAGCTTGGCTTCGTCGTCGAACCAGACGGCCGTGCCGACCGCTTCCAGGACCTGGCTGCTGAGCGCCTTCGCCGCGTCGCTCACGCCGGGCAGCGCGGCCAGACCCGTCACGCCCATGCCGATCAGCGCGGGCGTGTTCGGCATCGTGCGCACGATCTGCGTATAGCCGTTCAGCCAGCGCGAAAGATCGGTCGCGCGGATGCCCGCCGCGATGCTGATGATCGTCTGCTTCGACAGATGCGGCGCGAGCGCTTCGGCCACACTCTTGAGCACTTGCGGCTTCACGGCGAGCACGATCGCGTCGTAACCGGCGAGCGTTGCATCGACGGCCGCGCCGGTCGCGATGCCGAACCGTTTCGCCGTGCGCTCGCGCGCTTCGTCGTTGATGTCGACGGCGTAGATGTCGGACGGCTGGACGCCGCGCTTGATCAGACCGCCGATGAGCGCCGCGGCCATGTTGCCGCCGCCGATGAATGCAATTTTCATGGTTGAAGGTGAGGTCAGGTGGTGTAAGTGCGCGCGCCAAAAATGGCGGTGCCGATACGCACGATCGTCGCGCCTTCGATCACGGCGGCTTCGAGATCGGCGGACATGCCCATCGAGAGCGTGTCGAGTTCGAGGCCATCGGCGCGTAGCGTGTTCATCAACTCGCGCAGGCGGACATGCGGCGCGCGTTGCGCATCGAGGGTATCGGCGGGCTCGGGTATCGCCATCAGGCCGCGCAAACGCAGGCCGGGCAGGGCGGCGACCGCGTGCGCGAGCGCGGTGGCTTCATCCGGCTCGACGCCGCTCTTCGACGCCTCGCCGCTCACGTTGACCTGAATGCACACGTTGAGCGCGGGCGTGCCTTCGGGACGTTGCGCGGAGAGCCGCTCCGCGATCTTGAGCCGGTCGATGGAATGCACCCAGTCGAACTGCTCGGCGACGAGCTTCGTCTTGTTCGATTGCAGCGGCCCGATGAAATGCCATTCGATGTCGCTGCGCAGATCACCGAGCGCGGCGATCTTCGCGATGCCTTCCTGCACGTAGTTCTCGCCGAACGCGCGCTGGCCGGCGTCGAAGGCGGCGCGCACGTCGTCGGCGGGAAAGGTCTTGGACACGGCGAGCAGCTTGATGGACGCCGCATCGCGCGACGCGCTTTGCGCGGCCTTCGCGATGCGTCGACGGACTTCTTCGAGGTGTTGAGCGATGGACATACCTGAGACAGCCATGAGAACCATCCGGCCATTATACGAATCGCTCAACCGTACAGCAGATGCTCCAGCAGTTGAATCCAGTGCGTGACGGGCGTCGACGTGCCGCTTTGCAGATGCGCGATGCAGCCGACATTGGCCGATACGATCATCTGCGGCTCCAGCTTCTCCAGCCGGTCGAGCTTCTGATTGCGCAGCGTGTACGAGAGCTTCGGCTGCAGGACCGAATACGTCCCCGCCGATCCGCAGCACAAGTGGCTGTCGGCGGGCAGGCGCACTTCGAGCCCGAGCGCGGTCAGCAATTGCTCGACGCGTCCGCGGATCTGCTGTCCGTGCTGCAACGTGCACGGCGGATGGAACGCCACGGTATGCACGCCGCGCCGACGCGAAAGCGCGACGAGCTCCTCCTCGTACATCGGCAGGATTTCGGCGAGATCGCGCGTCAGGTCGACGATCTTCTGCGCCTTTTCCGCGTACGCCGGATCGTTGCGCAACAGATGCGCGTACTCCTTCACCGTCGCGCCGCAGCCCGACGCGTTCATCACGATCGCCTCGACGCCGCTTTCCACATACGGCCACCATGCGTCGATGTTGTTGCGCACGTCGTCGAGCGCGTCTTCGTTGTAGCCGAGATGCAGGCGGATCGCGCCGCAGCAGCCCGCGGACGGCGCCGTGACGATCTCGATGCCGAGCGCGTCGAACACGCGGGCCGTTGCGGTGTTGACGTTAGGCATCATCGCCGGTTGCACACAGCCGGCGAGCATCAGCATCTTGCGTTCATGCTTGTTCGTGGGCGCCGCGAGCGGCCGCTCGGGCACGGGAATCTTCGCGCGCAGCTTGCGCGGCAGGATGCCGCGGAACTGCTGCCCGAGCTTCATCGCGGGCGTGAAGAGCGTGCTGTTCGGCAGGAAGCTCGCGAGGAGGCGCCGTTGCAGGCGCTGGCGCATCGGCCGCTCGACCTTTTCTTCGACGATCTTGCGCCCGATCTCGACGAGCCGTCCGTACTGCACGCCCGATGGACACGTGCTTTCGCAATTGCGGCACGTGAGACAGCGGTCCAGATGCAGTTGCGTGCTGCGCGAGACCGGCGCGCCTTCGAACATCTGCTTCATCAGATAGATGCGCCCGCGCGGCCCGTCGAGCTCGTCGCCGAGTATCTGATACGTCGGGCAGGTCGCCGTGCAGAAGCCGCAGTGCACGCACTTGCGCAGGATGGCGTCGGCTTCGTCGCCATCGGCCGTGCCGCGGATGAATTCGGCGAGATTGGTTTGCATCGAAGCGCCTAAAAGTCGGGGTACAAACGCGCGCGGTTGAAGATGCGCGCCGGATCGAATGCGGCTTTCAATCCACGATGAATCTTCATCAGCGGCGCGGGCAGCGGCGTGAACACGCCCGCGTTGCGATCGTAGGCGGAGCCTGCGCGGAATATCGTCGCGTGCCCGCCCGCCTGCTTCGCGCTGATGCGCACGGTTTGCGGATCGGTGTCGGTGATCCACCAGCGCTGCGCGCCGCCCCATTCCATCAACTGCGCGCCCGGCAGATGCAGCGGCTCCGCGATCGACGGCAACGCGAGCCGCCACAGCGCCGAGCGCGGTTCGATCACCGCGAAGAACGGGTCCGTCTGCTCGCGCATGCCGATCCAGAAACGGTCGGCTTCGACCGCATCGACGACCTCGCCGCCGAGCGTATTGCGCGCTGTCTTTACAGCAGCTTCCGCGCCTGCGAGACGCAGCGCAAGCGTGCCGTCGCGCCACGCGCTGCCGCAGATCGGCAATGGATGGCCGCCCCATTCGTTGAGCTTGCGCACGCCGTCGGTGGCGTGCATGTCGAACTTGAGCGTGGCTTCGGCGACGGGGCGCGGCAGCACCTTGATCGAGAGTTCGAGAATCAGCCCGAGCGTGCCGAGCGAACCCGCTAGCAGGCGCGACACGTCATACCCGGCGACGTTCTTCACCACTTGTCCGCCGAAATGCAGCACTTGCCCGTGACCGTTCATGACGACCGCGCCGAGCACGAAATCGCGCGGCGCGCCGGTCCATGCGCGGCGCGGGCCCGCGAGCCCCGCGGCGATGCAGCCGCCCAGCGTCGCGTTGCGCCCGAAGTGCGGCGGCTCGAACGGCAGCATCTGGTTGTGCTCTCTGAGTGCCGCTTCGATTTCGGCGAGCGGCGTGCCGCTTCGCGCAGTGATGACGAGTTCCGCCGGATCGTAAGCGATGATGCCGCGATACACGCGCGTGTCGAGGATCTCTCCCTGGAGCGTCTGCCCGTACCAGTCTTTCGTGCCACCCCCGCGCACGCGCAGCAGCGTGCCGGTTTCGGTGGCCCGGGCGATCCTCTCCGACCAGCCGGCGACGATGTCGTCCTGTTCCATGGATGTTCCGCTCATTCGTCGATTTCGATCCGACTTCCGTGTTCAGCTTTCTAATGGCTGTCCGATCGATTGTACCGGCCGCTTAACCCCGCCACACTCGGAGAAACGTGGATAGCGCAACGCGCGCCGCGCGTCGTGAGACTTCAGAAGCGCGGCAATTCGGGATGCGGCAACAGCCCGCCCCGGACATGCATCTTGCCGTACTCGGCGCAGCGCGCGCGCGTCGGGATACCCTTGTCGGGATTGAGCAGGCCCGGCGGATCGAACGCGCGCTTGACCGCGAAGAACGCGTCGCGCTCTTCCGGCGAAAACTGCACGCACATCGAATTGATCTTTTCGATGCCGACGCCGTGCTCGCCCGTCACCGTGCCGCCCAGTTCGACGCAACACTCCAGGATGTCGCAGCCGAACGCCTCGGCGCGATGCCATTCATCGAGATCGTTGCCGTTGAACAGAATCAGCGGATGCATGTTGCCATCGCCGGCGTGGAACACGTTGATGCAGCGCAGCGCGTACTTCTTCTCCATCTCTTCGATGCGCTTGAGCAGCGGCCCGATCGCGCGGCGCGGTACGGTACCGTCCATGCAGTAATAGTCCGGCGAGATGCGGCCCGCCGCCGGGAACGCGTTCTTGCGGCCCGACCAGAACTTGAGGCGCTCGGCTTCGGAGCGCGAGATCTGGATGCGCGACGCGCCGTGCTCGCGCAAAACCGCCGTCATGCGGACGATTTCCTCGGCGACTTCGTCGTGCGTGCCGTCGGATTCGCACAGCAGGATCGCGGCGGCGTCGAGGTCGTAGCCCGCGTTGACGAACTCTTCGACCGCGCGCGTCGCGGGTTTGTCCATCATTTCCAGGCCGGCCGGGATGATGCCCGCGGCGATGATCGCCGCGACGGCGTCGCCGCCTTTCACGACATCGTCGAAACTCGCCATGATGACCTGCGCCGTTTGCGGCTTCGGGATCAGCTTGACGGTGATCTCGGTGACGATCGCAAACATGCCTTCGCTGCCGATCAGCACCGCGAGCAGATCGAGGCCCGGCGCGTCGGGGCCGAGCGAGCCGAACTCGACGACGTCGCCTTCCATCGTCACCGCGCGCACGCGCAGGACGTTGTGCACCGTGAGGCCGTATTTCAGGCAGTGCACGCCGCCGGAGTTCTCGGACACATTTCCGCCGATCGTGCACGCGATCTGCGATGACGGATCGGGCGCGTAATACAGCCCATAGGGCGCGGCAGCTTCCGAAATGGCGAGGTTGCGCACGCCCGGCTGCACGGTCGCGGTGCGCGCGTATGGATCGACTTCGACGATCTTGCGAAAGCGCGCAAGCGACAGCACGATGCCGTGGCGAATCGGCATCGCGCCGCCGGAGAGGCCGGTGCCCGCGCCACGCGGGACGATCGGAATGGAAAGACGCGCGCAGATTTGCACGACACGCTGCACCTGCGCCTCGGTTTCCGGCAGCGCCACCGCGAGCGGCAGGCGCCGGTACGCGGCGAGGCCATCGCATTCATACGGGGCGGTGTCTTCGTCGCGAAAGAGCAGACAGTGCGTCGGCAGCACGGCCATCAGCGCCTGCACGACTTCACGCTGACGCGCGGCGAGCTGATCTTCGGTCAGCTCGGGCGCGTCTTCGTGCGGCAGATTGGGCGACATCTGCTCGGCCTTGAGCTCGTCGGGTGCGTTCATGTCTCCTCCTTTTGATGCCTGCGCGGTCAGTGGCGCTTATTTCATGCGTGCATCTTGCGCTTCTTCAGCCTTCGAAAGTGAAGATTTTCCCGGGGTTCATCAGGTTTCTCGGATCGAGTGCCTGTTTGATGGCGCGCATCGTCGCGATGGCGTCCTCGCCGTGCTCCTCGATCATGAAGCTCATCTTGTGCAGCCCGACGCCGTGTTCGCCGGTGCAGGTGCCGCCCATCTCGAGCGCCCGTCCGACGATGCGCCGGTTGATGCGCTCGGCTTCGTCCAGCTCTTCGGGCTTGTTGGGATCGAGCAGCATCGCGACGTGAAAATTGCCGTCGCCGACGTGACCGACGATCGGGCTCGGCAAGTACGAGCCTTGCAGATCCTTTTCCGTTTCCTCGACACATTCGGCGAGACGCGAGATCGGCACGCAGACATCGGTGGTGACGGCGCGGCAGCCCGGCTTCAGTTGCAGCATCGCGAAGTAGGCCGAGTGGCGCGCGTTCCAGAGACGGCTGCGGTCTTCGGGACGCGTCGCCCATTCGAAGTCCTCGCCGTTGTTCTCCGCGACGATGTCCTGCACGGTCTGCGCCTGTTCCTGCACGCCGGATTCGGTACCGTGGAATTCGAAGAACAGCATCGGCGATTCGCGCAGCGTCAGATTCGAGTGACGGTTGATGGCGCGCACGGCGAGTTTGTCGACGAACTCGACGCGCGCGATCGGCACGCCCATCTGAATGGTTTCGATGACGGCGCGCACGGCATCTCCCATGGAAGGGAATGCGCACACGGCCGCCGAAATCGCTTCGGGCTGCGGATAAAGACGTACCGTGATTTCGGTGATGACGCCGAGCGTGCCTTCCGAGCCGACGAAAAGACGCGTGAGGTCGTAACCCGCGGACGATTTGCGCGCGCGCGTGCCGGTTTTGATGACGCGGCCATCGGCGAGCACGACGGTGAGGCCGAGGACGTTTTCGCGCATCGTGCCGTAGCGCACGGCGTTGGTGCCCGAGGCGCGCGTCGCGGACATGCCGCCGATGCTCGCGTCGGCGCCGGGATCGATCGGGAAGAAGAGGCCCGTGTCCTTCAGCGCTTCGTTCAGTTGCTTGCGGGAGATGCCGGGTTGCACCGTGACCGTGAGGTCTTCGGCGTTGATCGAGACGATCTGGTTCATCTCGGAGAGGTCGATGGAGACGCCGCCCTGAACGGCGAGCAAGTGACCTTCGAGCGAGGAGCCGTTGCCGTAGGGAATGATCGGGACGTCGTGTTCTGCGCAGAGCTTCACGATGGCCTGCACTTCGTCGGTGCTGCGCGCGTAGACGACGGCGTCGGGGAGTTGCGGATCGAACGGCGATTCGTCGCGGCCGTGGTGTTCGCGGACGGCTTGCGATGCCGTCGCGCGCTCGCCGAATCTTGCTTTCAGCGCTTCGAAAAGCGACGCGGGAAAGGGACGCTTCTGAAGTGCTTGATGTTCTGTGGGGTGGTTCACTTGCGTGTCTCCGGGCGGTGCGGCTTTGTGTTCTTTGCTTGCGCGCTTGGTATGGGCGTTGCGGTTTTCGCGTGATGCCTCGTGACTGGCTCGTTTTGCGGCTCGCGCGAAAGCCGTACGGTGTTCATTCCATTTTACGCCGTCGGAGAGAGGCCGGCGGGGCGGGTTTATGGCGGTTTCGAGTGCGTCGGCGTGCCTATAATGGGTCGGTTTTTTGTCTGCTTATCAGGGAGACAGCGATGGGTAACCGCTTGAGCAAGATCACCACGCGTACTGGCGACGATGGAACCACAGGACTGGGCGATGGGAGCCGGGTTTCGAAGGACGATACGCGCATCGCCGCGATCGGGGATGTCGACGAATTGAATTCCTGTATTGGCGTGCTTTTATGCGAGCCGATGCCGTCCGATATTCGCGCCGCACTGACGCAGATTCAAAACGATTTATTCGATCTCGGTGGCGAGTTGTCGATTCCCGGGCATTCGATGATTCAGACTTCTCATCTTGCTCAACTCGATGCGTGGCTGGAAGAGTACAACGCGACTTTGCCTCCGTTGAAGGAGTTTATTTTGCCGGGTGGGTCGAGGGCGGCGGCGCTTGCTCATGTTGCGCGGACGGTTTGTCGGAGGGCGGAGAGGGGGATCGTGGCGTTGGGACGTGCAGAGACCGCGGGAGTGAATGAGGCGCCGAGGAGGTATGTGAACCGGTTGTCGGATTTGATGTTTATTTGGGCTCGGGTGCTAAATCGGGCGGACGGAGGAAGCGATATCTTATGGACTCGTGCAACTGAGCGATAGCAGCACCGCCAAAACACCATTGGTTTGATTCAACTTCGTCTTCCATCTCGCACTCTGGGTTCTTTTTAGATTGGAAATGCACGCGATAAGCGCCGAGTTCGAAATAATCCAAAGAGATTAAGTCAAACTCTGGAAACGATTGTCCTTCACGCCCGATGCCAGCAAATTCGGTTCTAGCGACGACTGCTCTGTTCTCATAGCCTACGTTGTAGACGGCTTACTCGGATCGCCGTCTACAACGATGTCAGGAAACTCAGTTTCCGCCGCCACGTACTACGCGCCGCTGCTTAACCGCTTCCGCCAATCCCTCAAGCACCTTCACACTCTCATCCCATCCGATACAGGCATCGGTGACGCTTTGCCCGTAGGTCAATTCGCATCCTTCCTTCAGATCCTGGCGTCCCGCAACCAGATGCGACTCCACCATCACTCCGACAATCCGCTCATCCCCAGCAGCCAGTTGCTTGCCAATATCCTCACAAACCGGAATCTGATTCTCATGCTTCTTCGAGCTATTGGCATGGCTCGCGTCAATCATTAATCGCGCAGCCAAGCCAGCCTTCCCAATATCGCTACACGCAGCATCCACACTCGCCGCATCGAAATTAGGCGTCTTGCCACCGCGCAAAATGATGTGGCAATCCTCATTACCAGCGGTAGAAACAATCGCCGAATGGCCGCCCTTGGTCACAGAGAGAAAATGATGCGGCTGCGAAGCCGCCTTGATCGCATCCACAGCAATCTTGACGTTACCGTCAGTACCGTTCTTGAATCCCACCGGGCAAGACAACCCGGAGGCAAGCTCGCGGTGTACTTGAGACTCCGTGGTCCGCGCCCCAATCGCGCCCCACGAAATCAGATCGGCGATGTACTGCGGACTGATCATGTCGAGATACTCGGTCCCCGCAGGCAAGCCAAGCTCATTGATATGCATGAGCAACTCCCGCGCGGCCCGCAACCCATCATTGATCTTGAAGCTGTTATCCATGTACGGATCGTTGATCAGCCCCTTCCAGCCGACCGTTGTCCGCGGCTTTTCGAAATACACCCGCATCACGATCTCAAGTTCACCAGCAAACCGCTTACGCTGCTCGATCAATCGCCCCGCGTACTCCAATGCAGCCTTCGGATCATGAATCGAGCAAGGCCCGACGATGACGATCAGGCGATCATCCATCCCATGAAGAATGCGATGCATCGACTGCCGCGCGTTGTAGATGAGTTCCGAAACCGGCTCGGCGCAGGGAAATTCGCGGATCAGATGCGCGGGCGGGGTCAGCTCTTTCAACTCGCGGATGCGAACATCATCGGTATTGTGCGGGGGCATGTCGTTCTCCAACGGCAACGTTCTAATCAAAATATGAGACGAAAAAAAACCGCCAGACTCGCTGGCGGTTTTTCGGGAATTTCGGTTTGTTCAACCTGTGTACGACTCACCCCTCTCGATCCGCCAGCGGCTTGAGATGCCAAAAGAAATAAAAATAAAACTTGGCGGACATGATGGGTCGAAGGGGTGTCGCAAAAAGTTGTGACTGCTCTTATAACCTCAAACGTGCGGCGCTGACAACCCTGCAACTAAGAAAACGCGGACAATCCGCATCGGACGGCGCGGCCACGCCGCATACCCACCCATCCGATGCGGAAATGCCGCATACAAATCACACCGTCCCGCCGACCGTCATCTTCTCGATGCGCAATGTCGGCTGACCGACGCCCACCGGCACGCTCTGGCCTTCCTTGCCGCACACGCCGACGCCGCTATCGAGCGACATGTCGTTGCCGATCATCGTCACGTACTTGAGCGATTCCGGGCCGCTTCCGATCAGCGTCGCGCCTTTCACCGGATACGTGATCTTGCCGTTCTCGATCATGTACGCCTCGGACGCCGAGAAGACGAACTTGCCGTTGGTGATGTCGACCTGACCGCCGCCGAAATTCACCGCATACAAGCCGTTCTTGACCGAGGCGAGAATTTCCTTCGGGTCCTTGTCGCCGTTGAGCATGTACGTGTTCGTCATGCGCGGCATCGGCAGCGCGGCGTACGATTCGCGGCGCGCGTTGCCCGTCACCGGCATTTTCATCAGGCGCGCGTTGAGCGAATCCTGGATGTAGCCCTTCAGAATGCCGTCCTCGATCAGCGTCGTGCACTGCGTCGGGTTGCCTTCGTCGTCGATATTGAGCGAGCCGCGCCGATTCGGAAGCGTGCCGTCATCCACCACGGTGACGCCCTTCGCCGCCACCTGCTCGCCGATCATCCCCGCGAACGCCGACGATCCCTTGCGGTTGAAATCGCCCTCGAGCCCGTGTCCGACCGCCTCGTGCAGCAGCACGCCCGGCCAGCCCGGCCCGAGCACCACCGTCATCGCGCCAGCGGGAGCCGGGCGCGCTTCGAGATTGACGAGCGCCGCGTGCACGGCATCGTCGACGTACTTGTTCAGGATGTCGTCGGTGAAATAGCCGTAGTCGAAGCGTCCGCCGCCGCCGCCCGTGCCGATTTCACGTCGCCCGTTCTGCTCGGCGATCACCGTCACCGACACGCGCACGAGCGGGCGCACGTCCGCCGCGAGCGCACCGTCGCTGCGCGCGACGAGCACGACGTCATACTCGCCGGCGAGACCGGCCATCACCTGCGTGATGCGCGGATCCTTGCCGCGGGCCATCTGCTCGACGCGCTCCAGCAACTTCACCTTGGCGTTCGCATCGAGCGAATGCAGCGGATCGGCAGGCAGATACAGATCGCGCCCCGATACGCCCGTGAGCGTGCTCGCCGGTTTGATCTTGTGCTTGCCGCCGCCCGCCTTGGCGATGGCGCGCGTCGCGATCGCGGCCTGGCGGATGGATTCGGGCGACAGGTCGTCCGAATAGGCGAACGCCGTGCGCTCGCCGGACACGGCGCGCACGCCGACGCCCTGATCGATGCTGAAGCTGCCTGATTTGACGATGCCTTCTTCGAGACTCCACGCTTCGCTGCGCGTGGACTGGAAATAGAGGTCCGCGTAATCGACACGATGCGTGAAGATTTCCGCGAGCGTGCGAGTGATCAGCCCTTCGTCGAGGCCGTAGGGCGTGAGCAAAACGTCCTTCGCCGTGACCAGGTTACGAATGCCGGGTTCGATGATATTCATGCGGTGCCTATTACGTGTTCTGTGACGAGTTCGATGATATTTCAGACGAATTGCAGCCTATTCTACGGTCTGATCCAGTCAGGTCATGTGCGCGGGCAAACCGCGTCTTCGAGTCGTCAGTTGAGTGAGCCGCGCGATCACCCGATCACGCGATGTCGATACGCCGGCAAGCTCTGCCGCACGGCTGCGATGCGTTGCAGATCGATACCGCCCGCGACCACGCCCATGCCCTCGTCCTTGACGGCGACGATCTCGCCCCACGGATCGATCAGCATGCTGTGGCCCCACGTCCTGCGGCCGTTCTCGTGGCTGCCGCCTTGCGCCGCGGCCAGCACGTAGCATTGATTCTCTACGGCGCGCGCCTTGAGCAGCGTTTCCCAGTGCGCATTGCCGGTCGTGTAAGTGAACGCGGAAGGCACGACCATCAGCGCGCAATCGCCGAGCTTGCGGTACAGCTCGGGAAAGCGCAGGTCGTAGCACACCGACAATCCCACGCGCCCGAACGGCGCCTCGAACGTCCGCACTTCGCTGCCAGGACAGATGGTGCGCGATTCGTCGAAGGATTCTTCGCCCTTTTCGAAATTGAACAGATGAATCTTGTCGTAGCGCGCGACCTGCTTGCCAGTCGGATCGAAGACGAGCGTCGTGTTCAGGACGCGGTTCGGTTCGGGCGATTGCAGCGGAAGTGTCCCGCCGATGATCCACACGCGATGCTCGCGCGCCGCATCGGATAGAAATTGCTGGATCGGACCCGCGCCGGGCGTTTCGCGGATCGCGAGCTTGTCGGTGTCCTTGAAGCCCATGTAGCAGAAATATTCGGGCAGGAGCACGAGCTGAGCGCCGCCGCGCGCAGCTTCGGCGACGAGGCGTCCGGCGTCGGCCAGATTGCGGTCGCGCTCGGGCGTGCTGACCATCTGCAGCGCGGCGACCTGAAACGGGGCCGCGCTTTCGCTCGATCTTTCGCTCATGTCTTTTGTGCGCTGATAAAAAAGGGGACGAAAAAACGGCGTCGCCGGGGCGGGTGCGACCGCCCGTTTTCAGCGGGCAGCGGACGGAACCGCGGTGGCGGCGGGTGTTTCGATCTTACCCTGATCGCCAGTGAGCCGCTTAACGACGGGTTTGCTCCATGAGCCGGTGATCGAATAGTCGAGCGCAAATGCTTTTTGAATCGATGCCGACAGCGCGATGTCCGCCGCAAGCACGCCGAGGCCGAGCAAGGGATTGATCACCGCGGCGCCGATCGCAGCCGCGCCCGCGCCGACTGTCGGAATCACCTTCACGTGAAGGTCCTGCGTCTGCTTCGGCATATCGACGAGGCCCTGCATCTGCACGCGCGCGGGCGATGTGACCATGAGAAAGTCGTCCGTGCGGCTGATGCCATCGACGATCTTCGCATTGCCCGTGATCTTCTCGAACGGCAGCCCCTTTCCGACGACATCCTCGAAGTGCAGCGTCAGCAGGTTGGCGAGGCTGCGCAGGCTGAAGATGCCGAGCCACTTCGCCGCGCCCGGCGCACGCAGGATCTGGCCGTGACGCAGATCGACGGCGACGTCGCCATCGAGCGTGTTCACATCGACGGCAGTCGGACCGCCGTTCCAGCCCGCATGGCCCGCGACCGTGCCGCTGCCCGAGTTGACGACGCGCGGCGCGCCGAAACGGTCGATCAACTGTCCGCCGTTCTTCACATCGAGCTTGAAAGCGAGCGACGTGCGGCGCGGCGGGCCGTCGCCGGTGTTTGCCTTTACGACGCCGCCCGGCAGCGTGCGCCACGTGGCGTTCGCGGTGAGCGTCGCGTCGGGGTTCGCGAGCTCGAGCTTGTCGAGTGTCCAGATCGGTTCGTCGGCGATGACTTCGTTGTGCGCGTCGACTTCGAGCCGCCCGAGGCTGTGACCGCGATACACGAGCTCGTTCACGATGAGATCGATCGTCGGCACATTGCGCGGCGGCTTTTTCATGACCTGCCCGGTGGATTCGCTTCCCGTCTTGTCCGGAATCACGACTTTCGCGAAGCGCGCATGCAACGCGCCGGGACTGTCCCGGGTCGCGCCCGGCGTCCACGCAACATCGCCCGACACCCGATCCGACGCGATGTTCGCCTGCCACTTGCGATCGGCACCGCTCGCGTCGATCGCGATGTTCTCCCACCGCCGGTCGAGCAGCTTGAGCGTCGTGATGTGGATGGCAGCGCGCGTCGGGACGAACTGACTGACGCTCTCGCTCATCGGGGGGGCAGGCGCGTTCGCGTCGGCGGCTTGCGGCGTCGCGGCGCCGGCGGCGGCGATATCGGCGAAGACCTTGCGCCATGCGTCGGCATCGAGCTCGTTCAGATCCGCGTTCGCGATGACGCCTTCGGCCGGCAAGTCGGCGGCCTTGTTCAAGCCGATCGCGCCGCGCACGACTTTCAGACGCGCGCGCATGTTCATCGGCTCGGCCGCGTTTTGCGGATCGATCCTGACCTGCGCGCGGCCTATCTGCTGCAGTACGTAATGCGCTGCCACCGGCCCGAAGCTGAGCCGCGCGTCGTGCAGGTCCGACGCACCGCCCGGCGCGGGCTGGAACGTGAAAGAGAAGGGCATCGGCGTGCCTTGCGGCTTGCTGAACGGCGCGGGCAGATCGATGCCGAGTCCCGTCAGATCCGAGCGAGCCTGCACGATCGGCAACGCGTTCCTCGCGCCGTGCACGTGCAGCTCGTAAGGCGCGGTGCCGTTGATCCGCTTCATGAATTCCGCGACCTGCGGCGTGATCCGCTTGTTGAGCCGCGTGGCGGCGTCCGCGCCGATGCGCCCGTTCACGTCGATCGCATAGCTGCCGTCGGGCTGCACGCCGCCTTTTGCACGCACGTCGCCGCCGAGCAACTGCGCGGTCAGGCCGTCGAGCGTCACGGTCTTCGCGGCGAAGTCGGCGCGGCCGCGCAGATGCGTGAGCGGCGGCAGATTGCCGTAGGTGACTTCGTTGTCCGCGAAGGTGAGCGAGCCTTTGTACTCGGGCTTGATCGGCGGTTGCGGCGCGGGCGGACGATAGCGCGGAATGCCGAGCGTGAGCGCGAGTGCGGCGTCGCCTTTGGCGTCGATCTTGCGCGTCGCGTGCTTCGCCATCAGGCCGAGCGAACTGTCGTCGACGTATTGCAGCATGTCGGTGAGCGGGCCGCGTGCCTTGCCGTCGATCCACAACTTCGTCTCACGATTGCCCGTATCGTCGATGCGTCCGATGACCTTCGAAACCTTCACGCCGCGGTAATGCCCCTTGTCGATGTCGAACCCGAGCTTGTTCTGCGCGAGCGTGAATGTGCCGTCGATGCCCTCGAACGCCGGCCAGAAGTTCGGCAGGCCGTTGGCCATCTTGCGCGGCGGAAACGGCGTCGGGTCGAACTTGCCGCCGCTGAACGGCGCCTCGATGCGGAAGATGCCCGCGTCGGGAAACTTCGCGTAAGGGAAGCGCGTGAGATCGCCGTGCACTTCGATCGTTCCGTTCTTCGCGACGCCCGCCTGCAGTGCATGGCCGAGATAGACGCGCACGCGCTCGTTCAGGCTCGTCGGCAGATAGCGCACGAGGCTCGTCACCTTCAGATGCGCGACCTTCGCCTTCAGGTCGAGATTGCCGCGTCCGTGGCCCTGGTTCCAGTAATCGGCGGTGGCTTCGCCTTCGGCGTCGGCGTTTTTGACGCGCAGTCTTTCGAGGTGGATCGTGAAGGCGCGGCGCAGTTCGCCCGGCGCGATCGCGTCGGCCACAGTCCAGCGCGCATTGCCTTGCAGCGAGTCGAAGGTGAGGCGGGGATCGTCGAACGCGCCGGGGATGATGACGGCCACGTTCTTCGTGTCGATCGTGATCCGGCCTTCCTTCTCGTTCGCGTCGACCGTGCCCCACATGTTCTCGACGCCCGGAATGCCCGCGCGGGGATGATTGTTGATCGTGAGTCCGGGTGGCGGCTCCTGCGCCTGGATGCTAAGACCCTGGAGATCGCCCTTCAGCGCGTAGTGCAAAAGCGGCGCGTCGCCCTTCTTGCGCTGCTCCTGCGCTTCTTGTTCGGTCTTCGGCGCGGCGCGCTCGGTGAAGATCGTGTAGTTCGACACCTGGCCGCGCGGATTGAAGCGCACGAGTTCGTTGAGCACTTTTGCCGGCACCGGCAGCGCGCGCGTGAATTCCGCAAGGATGCCGATATCGACGGAATCGCCCGTCAGCCGCACCAGTTGTCCCTTGCCCACGCCCGGCGGCCGATATGTGCCCGTCAGCGAGCGCGACACGAGCAGGCGCGTGACCGGCGTGCCGTCCTCGAGCGGCGGCTGGCCGAGCTCCGCATGCAGGTCGCGCAGATTCAACGTGTACTCGGTGTCGTTCCTGTCGATGCTCCAGCCGAAGCGCGCGATCGGCAGATCGAGACGCGGCTGCGTCGCGCGCACGCGCAGCGCGACGTTCGCGCCGGTCAGCTCGCCGGTCGCGTTCTGCAACTGGCCGCCGGCGAAGTTCAGCCAGATCTGGTTGTTGATGCGCCCGCCGTACATCTGGAAAGGCAGCTTCACGTAGCGCGCGAGCATCGGCAGATCGACCGGCCCGGTCGACATGTAGAGACGGCCGGCCCAGTTGGCGGGCGCGCCCATCGCGGAAAAAGGCTGATGACGGAAGTCCGCGCGCAAGTCGAGCGGGCCGTGCAGCACGTCGCCGTCGGCGGGCGCCTTGAGCGCGAGCCGATGCCGCGTGCCGTCGTTGATGATCGCGAGATGCAGGCGCTTGAACGCGATCTCGGGCGCGGCGCGTTGAGCGTCGCGCCAGCGCAGCGTGCCGTCGCGCAGAAGGATGCGGTCCTGGCCGAGCAGCCAGGTCGTGAACGCGTTCGAGCCGGTCCGATGCGTGGGAATCGGCACGCCCGCGACGGTCAGCGCGCCGTCCGCATTGCGCGCGATGATCACGTCGGGGCCGTCGACGGTCAGGTCCGCGAGCTTGGGCCGCAGATGCAGCAGCGAGGCCCACGCGATGCTCGCGCTCGCGTGCGGCACGGCGAGACCCGGCGAGCCATCGGCGGCGTCGATGCTCAGATTGTCGATATCGAGTGTCGGCGAAAGCCCCGACCATCGCGCGGAAATCCTGCCGATATGCAACTGCGCCTGAATCTTCGATGAGACGAGTTCCTCGATGCGCGGCCGGAACGAATCGACCTGCGGCATGACGATATAGCGCAGGCCGACATACACGCCCGCCACCGCGAAATACGCGATGGCCGCGATGACCAGAACGATTTTGAAGACGCGTGAAAGCACGCGCTCGGCGTTGCCGCTGGGCTTGGCTTGTCCAACTTCGGTCGGGTCGACGGATCGTCTGCTGTCGGACATGCTGCTGCTGTCGGGCGATATGGTAGTTTTGCGTGTTTGACGCTGAAATGTAACACGGGCAAAGCGGGGAAGGCCGCTGCCCGTGTACGCGTGGATGCTCGCAAAGTCGCGCCCGGCAAGACTCGCGGCGCAATGCGTGAAGCGTTATGTCTTACCGGAAGCAATGAGCGAACCCAACCATTCATGACCGCCGACACTCTCCTCAGTTCCGACTATTCCAACTATGCGGCGCGCGCGTATGCAGCGCGGCCCGAACTGGCGTCGAATGTCGCGCAGTGGGCGCGCTCGCGCATCACGCGCGCATGGATCGAGGCGCGTCTCGATGCGCACTGCAAGCCGTGCACCGAAAACGGCGTGCTCGACGAGGCCGCGCTCAAGACCGCGCTGCGTCGACTGCGAACGGATGTGTTTTGCACGGTGATGGAGCGCGATCTCGCGGGCGCGGCGGATGTCGCCGAAGTCACCGGCGCGATGACCGATCTCGCCGAAGTCACCGTCCAGCGCGCGCTCGCGGTGTTGTCCGCGGATCTCGAAGCGCTCTTCGGCGAACCGCGCGGACCGGACGGCGAGCGGCTCACGCTGGGCGTCGTCGGCATGGGCAAGCTCGGCGGGCGCGAGCTGAACGCATCGTCGGACATCGACCTGATCTTCGTTTATGAAGAGGACGGCGAAACCTCGGGCGGCACGCGCTCCGCGCTCGCGACGCAGGAATTCTTCACACGGCTCGGCAAACGTCTGATCGGCGCGCTCGCGGAGATCACGCAGGACGGCTATGTGTTCCGCGTCGACATGCGGCTGCGGCCCAACGGCGATTCCGGCCCGCTCGTGTGCAGCCTCGGGATGCTCGAAGAGTATTTCTACGTGCAGGGCCGCGAGTGGGAGCGCTACGCATGGATCAAGGGGCGGCTCGTTTCGGAGACACAAAGCGAATCCGCCAGGCGCCTCATGAAACAGCTCGAAGCGATCGCGACGCCGTTCATCTACCGGCGCTATCTCGATTACGGCGTGATCGCGGCGATCCGCTCGCTGCATCAGCAGATTCGGCAGGAAGCGCGGCGGCGCGCATCGATGCGCCCCGACAAAGCCGACGACATCAAGCTCGGACGCGGCGGCATCCGGGAGATCGAGTTCAGCGCGCAAGTGTTTCAGTTGATTCGCGGCGGTCAGGCGGCGGATTTCCGCATTCGTCCGACGCTCGCCGTGCTCGAACGCGCCGCCGCGCACGGCTTGCTCGCGCCCGACGTGTGCGCGGCGCTGTCCGACGCGTATCTGTTCCTGCGCACGGTCGAGCATCGGCTGCAATATCGCAACGACGCGCAGACGCACGCGATGCCCGTCGCGGACGACGAGCGCGCGCGGCTCGCGAAGTCGCTCGGTTTCGCGGACTATGCCGCGCTGATGGAAAAGCTCGATGCGCATCGCGAGCTCGTCGAGCAGCAGTTCGACGCGATCTTCGCCGACAAGGTGAGCGGGCAGGGCGGCTGCGGCGTCGCGGAGGATTCGGCGGCGTCGTGGATCTGGAGCAGCGCGCTCGCCGACGACTCCGCGCAGGAAGAACTCGCCGCACGCCTGGCGGAACTCGGCTTTGCGGACCCCGCGCCAGTGCTTTCGCGTCTGACCGGCGTGTGGAATTCGGCGCGTTATGCAGGCTTGCCGTCGCAGAGCCGCGAGCGCTTCGACATCGTTGCGCAGCGGGCGCTCGAAGCCGTGCAGTCGAACGATGCGGGCAAGCGCGGCGACATCATCGTGCGGCTGTTCGATCTGCTCGAAGCGATCGGCAAACGCGGCGCGTATCTCGCATTGCTGACGGAATATCCGGCGGCGCTCGAGCGCGTGCTGTCGGTGCTGTCGGGCTCGCGCTGGGCGGCGGGCTATCTGATCCGCCATCCCCAATTGCTCGACGAATTACTCGACGACGAAGCGATCGCCAGCCCGTTCGACTGGTCCGAGTTCAAGCGCTCGCTGATCGCGCGGCTCGATGCTGCCGAGGACGTCGAGCATCAGATGGATCTGTTGCGTCACGCGCACCAGGCCGAAGTGTTCCGCATTCTGCTGATCGATCTCGCCGGCCATTTGAGCGTCGAGCATGTGAGCGACCGTCTTTCCGAACTCGCCGATGCCGTGCTCGACGTAACCGTACGAACCGTGTGGAAGCAGTTCCCGAAGCGGCATCGCGAGACGCCGCGTTTCTCGGTCATCGCGTACGGGAAGCTCGGCGGCAAGGAACTGGGCTACGCGTCGGATCTCGATCTCATCTTTCTCTACGACGATGACGACGACGCGGCCTCCGACATCTACGCGATGTTCACGCGCCGCCTCATCACGTGGCTCACGGCGGCGACCGGCGCGGGCACGCTGTTCGACGTCGATTTGCGCCTGCGGCCGAACGGTGAATCCGGCCTGCTCGTGACCGATCTCGCAACGTTTCGCCGCTATCAGATCCGCGAGGGCGACGCGGCGAACACCGCGTGGGTCTGGGAGCATCAGGCGCTTTCGCGCGCACGCTATAGCGCGGGCGATGCCGAAATCGGCGCGGAGTTCGAGAAGATTCGCGCCGACGTGCTCATCATGGAGCGCGATGCCGCCGCTCTGGCGCGCGAGATCGCGACGATGCGTCAGCGCGTCGCCGACGGCCATCCGAATCGCAGCGAACTGTTCGACCTGAAGCACGATCGCGGCGGCATGGTCGATATCGAGTTCATCGTGCAGTACTGGGTGCTGCTGCATGCGCGCGAGCATCGCGCGTTTCTGCGCAACGCGGGCAATATCACGCTGCTCAAGATCGCTGCGCAAAGCGGACTGATCGCCGAAGCGCAAGCGGAAGTCATCGGCGCGGCTTACCGGCATTACCGCAAGCTCCAGCACACGCTGCGGCTCGACGGCATGGAGAAGGCGCGCGTCGATCCGGCCGAGGTTCAGACCGAGCGCGACGCGGTGACAGCGTTGTGGGAGCGGGTGTTCAGCGTGGCGGGCTGAGCCGGCTTCAGGCGGCCAGCATTTCCTTCGCGTGCTTGCGCGTGGTCGCGGTGATCTCCAGCCCGCCCAGCATGCGCGCGACTTCCTCGATGCGCCTGCTCTTGTCGAGCGGGGTCACCGTGCTCACGGTGCCGCCGGCGTCGTCCGGAGACTTCGCGACCTGGAAGTGCTGATCGCCGCGCGCGGCCACCTGCGGCAGGTGGGTCACGCACAGGACCTGACGGTCACGCCCGAGTTGATGTAGCAGACGCCCGACCACCTCCGCGACACCGCCGCCGATGCCCGTGTCCACCTCGTCGAAGATGAGCGTGGGCGTCGGGCTCGCGGTGCTCGCGATCACGGCGAGCGCGAGGCTGATACGCGCCAGTTCGCCGCCTGACGCGACTTTCGCGAGCGGTCTCAACGCGACGCCCGCATGACCGGCAACGCGGAACTCGACCTGCTCCAGCCCGTTGGCGCCGCCTTCGGCGAGGGGCACGAGCGCGACTTCGAAGCTGCCGCCCGCCATCGACAATTCCTGCATGCCGGCGGTGACTGCTTTCGAGAGATGCTTCGCGGCCTTCGCGCGCGCCTTCGACAGCACGTTGGCGTGCGCGAGATATTCGCCTTTCGCTTTGTCCGCTGCGGCGTTGAGCGCGTCGAGATCGGCGGCGGCGTCGAGTTCGGCGAGCTGGCGGCGGCGCGCGTCGTGTTCCTCGGGCAGCGTTTCGGGCTGAAGGCGGAACTTGCGTGCCGTCGAGTGAAGTTGATCCATGCGCCTTTCGACTTGCGCGAGCCGGTCGGGATCGAGTTCGAGCCGCTGCGCGTAATGCGACAGCGAATACGACGCCTCCTGCAACTGGATCTCCGCCGGTTCGAGCGACGCGAGCACGTCATTAAGCGCGGGATCGATATCGGCGAGGCCGCGCACCTTCGAGATGATCGTGCCGAGCTGCGAGATCATGGCCTCGTCGGACTCCGAAAGCGCGCCGAGCGCGCCCTGCACGCCGTCGATGAGACTCGCCGAATGCGACAGCCGATGATGCTCCGCGCTCACTTCTTCCCATTCGCCCGGTTGCGGCGCGAGTTTGTCGAATTCGCTCAGTTGCCACGCGAGGCGTTCGCGCTCCAGTTGCAGCTCGCGGTCGCGGCTTTGCGCGGCCTCGACGGCCTGCTGCGCGTCGCGCATGGCCCGCCACGCGCGACTCACCGCGCCGGCGGTGTCGAGCAACTGCGCGTGCGTGTCGAAGAGTTCGCGCTGCGCGTCGGGACGCATCAGCAACTGATGCGCGTGCTGCCCGTGGATGTCGACGAGCATTTCACCCACTTCGCGAAGCTGCGCGAGCGTCGCGGGCGTGCCGTTAATGAATGCGCGGGAGCGGCCGCCCGAATCGATCACCCGGCGCAGCATGACCGAGTCGCTGTCTTGCGCCAACGCGTGCTCGTCCAGCCAGCGCGTCACCAAAGGATGGGTGCCGAACTCCGCGGTGATATCGGCGCGCGCCTGGCCCGTGCGCACGACACTCGCGTCGCCGCGGGCGCCGAGCGTGAGCGCGAGGGCGTCGATCAGGATCGACTTGCCCGCGCCGGTTTCTCCCGAAAAGACCGTGAAACCTGGATCGAAATCGATATCCAGCGTGGCGACGATGACGAAATCTCGAATGGAAAGATGACGGAGCATGGACGCTTCGGGAAAGGGGAAGACGAGAAGTTAGTTCAGAGCGAAGAGGCGTCCTGCGACGGATGCTCGTTCCAGTGCAGCTTCTTGCGCAGCGTCGCGTAAGTGCTGTAGCCGACCGGATGCAGCACCGGCACCGTGTGCTTCGAGCGCCGCACTTCGATCGCGTCGTTCAATTCGACGGCGGTGAAGGACTGCATGTCGAAATTCACGTTGACGTCCCGTCCGCCGATGATCTGGATGGTCACCTTCGAATCGTCAGGCAGCACGATCGGACGGTTCGACAGCGAATGCGGCGCGATCGGCACGAGCACAAAGCCTTGCAACTGAGGATGAAGAATCGGCCCCGCCGACGACAGCGCGTAAGCGGTCGAGCCCGTCGGCGTCGCGACGATCAGGCCGTCCGAGCGCTGGTTGTACATGAAGTGGCCGTCCACCGACACGCGCAGCTCCGCCATGCCGGAAAAGCCGCTGCGATTCACCACGACGTCGTTGAACGCGAGTGCGTGATAGATCGGCTTGTCGTCGCGCACGATGCGCGCTTCGAGCAGGCTGCGCTCCTCGCGCTCGAACTGGCCGGCGAGCAGTTGCGGGACGATTTCCTGCATCGCCTTGAGCGGAATGTCCGTGATGAAGCCGAGCCGCCCGTGATTCACGCCGATGAGCGGCGTCTTGTAGGGTGCGAGCTGTCGGCCGATGCCGAGCATGGTGCCGTCGCCGCCGAGCACGATTGCGACGTCCGCGCGCGCACCCATCTCCGCGATGGACAGCGCGGGAAACTCCGTCACACCGACGTCTTTCGCGGTGCCCGCCTCGAACACGACCTCGAAGCCTTGCTGCGCAAGAAGACCGGCGAGCGATCTCAGCGGCGCCTCGATGCCTGGCGTGTTGGTGCGCCCCACGAGGGCGACGGTCTTGAATTGGCCAATTTCCATGCCGGCATTACACCATAGTCAGAGATCGAAAAGAACCGTGGGCGAGGTTGGACGGTCGTGTTGCGACGGGACCGCGCGACGTTGCGCGGCACGCCCGTCGTTTCTCGCTAGAATGGAGCGGACGTTGAACGCAGCGCACGCGGCGCGGCTCGCCGCCCCCCGACTCGTTGAGCTAAAATTTCCCCATGCTAGACCCACGTGCACAAACCCTCCTCAAGACGTTGATCGAGCGCTATATCGCCGAAGGTCAGCCGGTCGGTTCGCGCACGCTATCACGCCATTCCGGTCTCGAACTGAGTCCCGCGACGATCCGCAACGTGATGTCGGATCTCGAGGAGCTCGGCCTCGTCGCGAGCCCGCATACGTCGGCGGGACGTATTCCCACGCCGCGCGGCTACCGGCTCTTCGTCGATACGATGCTGACTGTAGAAGCGCCGCAAGACGAAGCCATGACCACCGCGGTCAAGACCCGGCTGCAGGGCGAGGAGCCGCAGAAAATCGTCGCCGCGGCGGCGAGCGTGCTGTCCAATCTGTCGTCGTTCGCGGGCGTCGTGCTCACGCCGCGCCGCAGCCACATGTTCAAGCAGATCGAGTTCATGCGGCTGTCCGACAAGCGTATTCTGCTCATCATCGTGACGCCCGAGGGCGATGTCCAGAACCGCATGATGGCGACGCAGCGCGACTACTCGCCGTCGCAGCTCGTCGAAGCCTCCAATTACATCAACGCGCATTTCGCGGGCCTGTCCTTCGACGAAGTGCGCCGGCGCCTGCGCGAGGAAATCGATCAGTTGCGCGGCGACATGACCGCGCTCATGCAGGCGGCCGTGGTCGCGAGCACCGCCGAGACGGATCCCACGGACACCGTGCTCATTTCCGGCGAGCGCAACCTGCTCGAAGTGGCGGACCTTTCGTCCGACATGGCGCGGCTGCGCAAGCTTTTCGATTTGTTCGACCAAAAGACGAGCCTCCTGCAATTGCTGGATGTTTCGAGCCACGCGCAAGGCGTGCAGATTTTCATCGGCGGCGAGTCGAATCTCGTGCCGATCGAGGAAATGAGCGTCGTGACGGCGCCGTACGAGGTCAACGGGAAGATCGTCGGCACGCTCGGCGTGATCGGCCCGACACGCATGGCCTACAACCGCGTGATTCCGATCGTGGACATCACCGCGCGCCTGCTCTCGATGTCGCTCAGCCACCAGTAGCGCCATCTTGGCGCGGCACGCAAGGCTGCGCCACTAGGCCGTTCGGCCAATGATGCGCTCGTGGACCCGCCGCTATAATGGTCTTCACCTTTTCGACGTCCCTTCCGGCCCGCTTGCCCTATGCGTTTCGACCTCGAGTTGCCCTCGCAGCCCAGCGCTTCCCATCGCGTCGCGGTGCTGCTGATCAATCTCGGCACCCCGGACGCGCCCACGCCGCGGGCGGTGCGCAAGTATCTGGCGCAATTCCTTTCCGATCCGCGCGTCGTCGAAATACCCTCGATCGTGTGGCAGGTCATTCTGCGCGGGCTGATCCTGCCGTTTCGCGGACGCGCGTCGGCGAAGAAATACGCTCAAGTATGGATGCCCGAAGGCTCGCCGCTGCGCGTTCATACGGAAAAGCAGGTCGAGGGCCTGCGGCGGCTGTTCGCGGCGAACGACTATCACGTGATCGTCGACTATGCGATGCGCTACGGTTCGCCCGGCATCGGCGCAATGCTGAATCAGCTGAAGCTCGAAGGCGCCGATCGCATCCTTCTCTTGCCGATGTATCCGCAATACTCATCGTCCACGACAGCCACCGCGTTCGACGATGCATTTACCGCGCTCAAGCGCGTGCGCAATCAGCCGGAAATCCGCACGATCCGCCACTACGCGGATCATCCGGCATACATCGCCGCGCTTGCGGAGCAGGTGCGCGACTACTGGCGGCATCACGGCCAGCCGGATTTCGCCGCGGGCGACAAGCTCGTCCTGAGCTTCCACGGCGTGCCGAAGCGCACGATGGATCTCGGCGATCCGTATCACGACCAATGCCAGTTGACCGGCTCGCTGCTCGCGTCCGCACTTGGGCTCACGCCGGTGGAGTGTCGCGTGACGTTCCAGTCGCGCTTCGGCCGCGCGGAGTGGCTTCAGCCGTACACTGCGCCGACGGTCATGGAGCTCGGCGCAGGCGGCGTCGCGCGCGTGGACGTGTTCTGTCCCGGCTTCACGGCGGATTGCCTCGAAACGATCGAGGAAATCGGCATCGAGGTGCGTGACGAATTCCTGAAGGCTGGCGGCAGGCATTTCCACCGGATTCCCTGTCTGAACTCGGCTTCCGCGTGGATCAAGGCGCTCGGCGAGATTGCCGCGCAGCATCTGCAGGGATGGCCCGTACAGTCCGTGCAGCCGCTCACCGCGGTGGCCTGAACAAGGCTTTTCAAGCATTCACCGATGAATCACAAAATTTCGACGGAACCTGGCGCGCGTTTGCGCATCGATAAGTGGCTTTGGGCGGCGCGTTTCTACAAAACGCGTTCGCTTGCGAGCGATGCGGTGGAGAAGGGCCGCGTGAAGGTCGGCGGGGCGAATGTAAAGCCGTCGAAGGATGTGCGCGTCGGCGATATCGTCGAGATCGACATCGAGGGGCTCGTCTGGCAGGTCGAAGTACTCGGGTTGTGCGACGTGCGCGGCCCGGCGACGGTCGCGCGAATGCTCTACGCCGAGACCGAGGACGGCCGGGCGAAGCGCATGGCCGAGGCCGAGCGTCGCAAGACGTTCCGCGAACCCGCAGCCGGCATGCAGGGCAGGCCAACCAAACGAGACCGGCGGATCATCGACAAATTTTCTCGTTCGGATTGAAGTAGCTTTCGATGGTCGCGTGAACGCCGCCGTACTCGGTGTTACGGTCGGTCACGACGCCGGACATGCAAATGGTGGTCGTTCCCGCGACGAGTACCAGGGCGACCACCGCAATAGCAAAGGTCAGTTTCATGGTACCCCGCAGAACGGGTTGCCCGGTCAAAAAGCGGCCGGTTCAGGAAACGGGCAAGGGCTGAAAGCGGTTTGTAGCAATACGTAGGATTAGGGTAAACGTGCGTCTGCAGTGCTTCGTTGAAGTGTAGGCCAGTCAGGGCTTTCCCTCAATCTCTAAATTGCGCGGTGCGGCGAAGCGTGGGTTACAGGCCATTTCGTGCCATCGAGGGCCGGAAACTAGTCGCAAAAATTCGCCTTTAAAGCTTGAAAATGCGTTCGACGCCCCAATTTCCGGCGCTAGTGCGAAAGACGCGATCTCAACTCTGTTCGCCGCTTTCGCAGCCGATTCAACTCAACAGCAATTCATATTGAGCGACATGGAAAACACGCAAGAAAATTCAGCGAGCCAGAACCCCACGCCCGCCGACGATAACGCGCGCCAGGCCGCAGACACGACCAGCACGGCTCAGGCCGCCCCGGCAGACGCGGCCGCCGCGCCGCAAACGGCGCCGAACGAGGCCGAGGCGGCGTTGGCCGAGGCGCAGGCGACCATCGCGGCGCTGAAGGAAGATTTCCTGCGCGCCAAGGCCGAGACGGAAAACGTGCGCCGCCGCAGCCAGGAAGATGTCGCGAAGGCGCATAAATTTGCCATCGAAAATTTCGCGGAAAACTTGTTGCCCGTGCTTGACAGTCTCGAAGCGGCGCTTTCGGATCAATCCTCGGACCTCGCCAAGGTTCGCGAAGGTGTCGAACTGACGCTGCGTCAGCTGACGGGCGCCTTGGAGAAAGGCCGCGTCATCGCGTTGAATCCTGTCGGCGAGAAATTCGATCCGCATCGTCATCAGGCCATTTCGATGGTTCCGGCCGAGCAGGATCCGAACACCGTCGTGACGGTGCTTCAGAAGGGCTATGTGATCGCCGATCGCGTGCTGCGTCCGGCGCTCGTGACCGTCGCCGCGCCGAAATAACGCATCCGGAGCGATCATGGCCAGCGTGCTCGTCGATTCGGCCGCTTTCGCGGTCCTCGACATGCAGGCGCTCGATGAAGCCGGTTTCGACGCCGGTCTTGCATCGGCGGGCGACGAGCTGGCCGTGGTGTTCTTCTGGGGCCGCGACTGCTTCAATTGCGAGATCGCCGAAAAAGCGATGCTCTCGAAGCCCGATGCGATCCGCTCGCTCGGCCTGAAATGGTTCCATAGCAACGTGTACGCGCATCGCGAACTCAGCCGGCGGTTCATGCTGCACGGCGTGCCGACCTGGTTCTTCTTTCATTGGGGCAAACGGCTCGGCCGGGTGACCGGCTGGCATGGACTCGCTCAGTTCGAAACGGCAGTCAAGGCGGCCCGTGAGAAGATCGGCGCCGCGCAAAAAAAGTTATAGACCGCATCGCGTTCAGGGTCTTGAAATCGAAACTGACGCTCTTATCTTGCGTACAGGTATGAATTTTGGGCGTTCGGCCCGGTAAATCGGCAAAAGCCGGCGTCAGGCACGACACACCGCCGCCGCAACGCCACTGCGATCAAAGCTAGGAGAGTATAAAAAATGGGCAAAATCATCGGCATCGACCTCGGCACCACGAACTCGTGCGTGGCGCTGATGGAAGGGAACCAGGTCAAGGTCATCGAGAACTCGGAAGGCGCGCGCACCACGCCGTCGATCATCGCTTACATGGATGACAACGAGATTCTCGTCGGCGCGCCTGCCAAGCGCCAGTCGGTCACCAATCCGAAGAACACGCTGTATGCGGTCAAGCGCCTGATCGGCCGCCGCTTCGACGAGAAGGAAGTGCAGAAGGACATCAACCTGATGCCCTACAAGATCGTCAAGCACGACAACGGCGACGCATGGGTCGAAGCGCACGGGAAAAACCTCGCGCCGTCGCAGGTTTCCGCCGAAGTCCTGCGCAAGATGAAGAAGACCGCTGAGGATTACCTCGGCGAGCCGGTCACGGAAGCTGTCATCACGGTGCCGGCGTACTTCAACGACAGCCAGCGTCAGGCAACGAAGGATGCGGGCCGCATCGCCGGTCTGGAAGTGAAGCGCATCATCAACGAGCCGACGGCAGCCGCGCTCGCGTTCGGTCTCGACAAGGCTGAAAAGGGTGACCGCAAGATCGCGGTGTTCGACCTCGGCGGCGGCACGTTCGATATCTCGATCATCGAAATTGCGGACGTGGACGGCGAAATGCAGTTCGAAGTGCTGTCGACGAACGGCGACACGTTCCTCGGCGGTGAAGACTTCGACCAGCGCATCATCGATTACATCATCGGCGAGTTCAAGAAAGAGCAGGGCGTCGATCTGTCGAAGGACGTGCTCGCGCTGCAGCGCCTGAAAGAAGCCGCTGAAAAGGCGAAGATCGAGCTGTCGTCGACGGCGCAGACCGACATCAACCTGCCTTACATCACGGCCGACGCGTCGGGTCCGAAGCACTTGAACCTCAAGTTCACCCGCGCGAAGCTCGAAGCGCTCGTCGAAGAGCTGATCGAGCGTACGATCGAACCGTGCCGCATCGCGATCAAGGATGCGGGCGTGAAGGTTGGCGACATCGACGACGTGATTCTCGTCGGCGGCATGACGCGCATGCCGAAGGTGCAGGAAAAGGTCAAGGAGTTCTTCGGCAAGGACCCGCGCCGTGACGTGAACCCGGACGAAGCGGTGGCCGTGGGCGCCGCGATCCAAGGTCAGGTTCTGTCGGGCGACCGCAAGGACGTTCTGCTGCTCGACGTGACGCCTCTGTCGCTTGGCATCGAGACGCTCGGCGGCGTGATGACGAAGATGATCAACAAGAATACGACGATCCCGACGAAGCACTCACAAGTGTATTCGACGGCCGACGACAACCAGGGCGCCGTGACTATCAAGGTGTTCCAGGGCGAGCGCGAAATGGCCGTGGGCAACAAGCTGCTCGGCGAGTTCAACCTCGAGGGCATTCCGCCCGCACCGCGCGGCGTGCCGCAGATCGAAGTGACCTTCGACATCGACGCGAACGGCATTCTGCACGTGGGCGCGAAGGACAAGGCGACGGGCAAGGAAAACAAGATCACCATCAAGGCGAACTCGGGTCTGACGGACGCGGAAATCGACAAGATGGTGAAGGACGCCGAAGCCAACGCCGAGGAAGATCACAAGCTGCGCGAGCTGGCCGATGCCCGCAACCAGGGTGACGCGCTGGTCCACAGCACGAAGAAGGCCGTTGCCGAGTATGGCGACAAGGTCGACGCTTCGGAAAAGGAAAAGATCGAAGCGGCGCTGAAGGACCTCGAAGACGCGCTGAAGAGCAGTTCGAGCGACAAGGCCACGATCGAAGCGAAGGTCGAGGCGCTGGCGCAAGCCTCGCAGAAGCTCGGCGAAAAGATGTACGCCGACATGCAGGCGCAGCAGGGCGCGGCGAGCGCGGCGGCGGGTGCCGCGGGCGCGGGCGCTTCGGCGGATGCGGGCGCGAGCCAGCATCACGACGATGTCGTCGATGCCGACTTCAAGGAAGTGAAGAAGGACTAAGCCGTGAGGGCGCGCGAGTGGCAACGCTCACGCGCTTTTCGGTGGCATCACCGGGACGCGTGACGCGTCTTACGTGTAACGCGCCTGGCGAGCCTCACGGCTCTCCGGGCACGTTGTTTTTTCAGAGGCGTCTTGATTTAGGCGAGGCGCGCGAAGTTTTACGCGCGAGTCGAAGCAACGGACTCGCAGCATCTGACAGGAACCGTCGCGGGTAAGCGCGGCGGCATCGAACCGACATGGCGAAACGGGATTACTACGACGTTCTGGGCGTCGCGAAAAACGCGAGCGACGACGAGATCAAGAAGGCGTATCGCAAGCTCGCGATGAAGTATCACCCTGACCGCAATCCGGACAACAAGAAGGCGGAAGAGAATTTCAAGGAGGCGAAGGAAGCCTACGAAATGCTCTCCGACCAGCAGAAGCGGGCCGCGTACGATCAGTACGGCCACGCGGGCGTCGATCCGAACATGGCGGGTGCGGGCGCACAGGGATTCGGCGGTTTCGCCGATGCCTTCGGCGATATCTTCGGCGACATCTTCGGACAGGCGGCCGGCGGTGCTGCTCGCGGCGGCCGAGGCGGCCCGCAGGTGTATCGCGGCGCGGACTTGCGCTACAGCATGGAGATCACGCTGGAGCAGGCGGCGCACGGCTACGACACGCAGATCCGCGTACCGAGCTGGGTGAACTGCAACGTATGTCACGGCTCGGGCGCGAAACCGGGCACCAAGCCGGAAACCTGCCCGACCTGTCATGGCCAGGGCCAGGTGCGCATGTCGCAGGGATTTTTCAGCATCCAGCAGACATGCCCGAAGTGCCACGGCAGCGGCAGCTACATTCCCGATCCGTGCGCCAATTGCCACGGCGCGGGCAAGGTGAAGGAAACGAAGACGCTGGAAGTGAAGATTCCGGCGGGCATCGACGACGGCATGCGCATCCGCTCGGCGGGCAACGGCGAGCCGGGTATCAACGGCGGACCGGCCGGCGACTTGTACGTGGAAATCCACATCAAGCAGCACACCGTGTTCGAACGCGACGGCGACGACCTCCATTGCCAGATGCCGATTCCGTTCACGACGGCGGCATTGGGCGGCGAGATCGAAGTGCCCACGCTGGCGGGTCGCGCGAGCTTCACGGTGCCGGAAGGCACGCAGTCCGGCAAGACGTTCCGTCTGCGCGGCAAGGGTATCAAGGGCTTGCGTTCGAGCATCGCCGGCGATCTCTATGTGCATGTGCAGGTGGAAACGCCGGTCAAGCTCACGGAACAGCAGCGTGATCTGCTGAAGCAGTTCGAGAAGTCGCTGGAGCAGGGCGGCGCGCGGCATAGTCCGCAAAGCAAAAGCTGGTTCGACCGTGTGAAGAGCTTCTTCGATTGATGCGGTTGAACGCGTTAAACGTCGTGCGAGCATGACGATGAAAACCGAAGAGCGCAGCGCGGTGTTCGCGCTGCTCGACGATTGCGATGCGACCGCCGAAAGGCGGTCGAGTCGTTTGTACACGGACTTCGCGCACGAACGCGCGTGCGCGGATGCGCGTGAGCTCGACGCGGTCTGCGGCGACATCGAACGCGACTTGCAATGCGGCCTCCATGCGGTCGTCGTCGCGGATTACGAGTTCGGACGCAATCTCCAGTTCGGCAGCATCGGACGCGGCGACGATCATGCGCTGCGCGTGCTCATGTTCCGCGAGTGCGCGCGTCTTTCGCGCGATGAGGTCGACGCCTGGCTCGCCTCGGAAGGCGATGACCTGACGGCAGGCATCGCGGGCCTCGAATCGAGCGTCACGCGCGATGAGTTCGATGCGTCGATCGCCGCTGTACAGGATGCGTTGCGCGCGGGCGAGTCATATCAGATCAACTACACCTTCCGTCTGCACTTCGACGTGTTCGGCACGCCGCTCGCGCTGTACCGGCGTTTGCGCGAGCGGCAGGCCGTGCATTACGGCGCGCTGATTGCGTTGCCCGATGGCAGGTCGGTGGTGTCGTGCTCCCCGGAATTATTCGTCGAGAAGCAGGGCGATCTGCTGCGCGCCCGGCCGATGAAAGGCACCGCGCCGCGCGACACCGATCCCGAAGCGCTGCGCCGTGATCCGAAGAATCGCGCCGAGAACGTAATGATCGTCGATCTGCTGCGCAACGACATGTCGCGCGTGGCGGTCACGGGTTCGGTGCATGTGCCCGTGCTGTTCGCGGTCGAGCCTTATGCGTCGGTGTGGCAGATGACCTCGACGATCGAAGCGCGCGTGATTCCCGGCACGTCGTTCGCCGGCATCGTGCGCGCGCTTTTTCCATGCGGTTCGATCACCGGCGCGCCGAAGTATCGGACGATGCAACTGATCGACGAAATCGAGAGCTCGCCGCGCGGCCTCTATACGGGCGCAATCGGCTGGCTGGATGCGAGCGGCGATTTTTGTCTGTCGGTGGCGATTCGCACACTCGTCGTCGATGCCGCGGGCAAACGCGGCGTGCTCGGCATCGGCGCGGGCATCGTGCTCGATAGCGTCGCGGCAGACGAATACGAGGAGTGTCTGTTGAAAGCACGCTTCCTGACCGGCGCGGACCCTGGCTTCGAACTCTTCGAGACGACCTATGCGACGCGCGACGAAGGCATTCGCTACTACGCGCGCCACGCCGCGCGACTGCAGGCAAGCGCCGCCTATCTCGGCTTTGCTTTCGACGAGCGCGCGCTCGCGGCTCAAGTCGAGAAGCAGTGCGCGCAATTCGACGCCGGCACGCCGTATCGTATGCGTATCGCGCTGGACAAGAACGGACGCATCACGATCACGAGCG
This sequence comes from Caballeronia sp. INML2, assembly GCF_023631365.1. Classification (NCBI taxonomy): domain Bacteria; kingdom Pseudomonadati; phylum Pseudomonadota; class Betaproteobacteria; order Burkholderiales; family Burkholderiaceae; genus Caballeronia; species Caballeronia sp. INML2. The sequence goes on from NZ_JALQDH010000005.1 coordinate 146,037, forward strand.
CGCCGCTGGCGCCGTTGCCATCGGATACGGTGGAAGTGTTGCTCGCGTCCGATCGCGGCTTCGCACCACAATCGTCCGGCGATCCGCTGCTGCGTCACAAGACGACACGCCGCGCCGACTACGATCGCGCATGGAAAGCCGCCGAAGCCGAAGGCGCGTTCGACATGCTGTTCTTCAACGAACGCGGCGAGTTGACCGAAGGCGGCCGTTCGAGCGTCTTCGTGCAGCTCGACGGAAAGTGGTGGACGCCGCCCGTCGACGCCGGCGTGTTGCCAGGCGTGATGCGCGCGGTGCTCATCGAAGAACTCGGTGCCGCCGAACGCACGCTGACGATGGATGACTTGCAGAAAGCCGAAGCCCTGCTCATCAGCAACGCATTACGCGGTGCCGTGAAGGCAAGGCTTCGGCGCTAAGCATCACCACTCCGCGACGCTGCCGTCCGCATGACGCCAAACCGGATTGCGCCAGCGATGCCCGACCTTCGCCATCTCTCGCACCTTCTCCTCGTTCACCTCGATGCCGAGCCCCGGTCCCTGCGGGATCGAAACCATCCCGTCGTCATACTTGAAGACTTCCGGATTCTTGATGTAATCGAGCAGGTCGTTGCCCTTGTTGTAGTGAATGCCGAGGCTCTGCTCCTGAATGAACGCGTTGTAGCTCACCGCGTCGATCTGCAGGCAGGTCGCGAGCGCGATCGGCCCGAGCGGGCAATGCAGCGCGAGCGCGACGTCGTAGGCTTCAGCCATCGTCGCGATCTTGCGGCATTCGGTCAGGCCGCCCGCATGTGACGCATCCGGCTGAATGATGTCGACGTAACCGCCCGCCAGAATGTGCTTGAAGTCCCAGCGCGAGTAGAGCCGCTCGCCGAGCGCGATCGGCGTGCTCGTCTGGCTGACGATATCGCGCAGCGCCTCGACGTTCTCCGACAGCACCGGCTCTTCGATGAACATCAGCTTGAACGGATCGAGTTCCTTCGCGAGCACCTTCGCCATCGGCTTGTGGACGCGTCCGTGAAAGTCGACGCCGATCCCCACATTCGGACCGACGGCCTCGCGCACCGCGTGCACGTTGTCGATCACGCCTTGCACCTTGTCGAAGGTATCGATGATCTGCAACTCTTCCGAGCCGTTCATCTTCACGGCCTTGAAGCCGCGTTCTACCACCGCGCGCGCGTTATTCGCGACATCGCTCGGACGGTCGCCGCCGATCCATGAATACACCTTGATCTTGTCGCGCACCTGGCCGCCGAGCAGCGCGTGCACCGGCACGCCGTGATGCTTGCCGAGAATGTCCCACAACGCCTGATCGACGCCCGCGATCGCGCTCATGCCGATAGGACCGCCGCGATAAAACCCGGAGCGGTACATCACCTGCCACAGGTCTTCGATATGACGCGGGTCTTTGCCGACCAGATAGTCGGCGAGTTCGTCCACCGCGGCGGCCACCGTATGTGCGCGGCCTTCGACAACCGGCTCGCCCCAGCCGGTGATGCCTTCGTCCGTCTCGATCTTGAGGAAGCACCAGCGCGGCGGAACGATAAAAGTTTCGAGCTTCGTGATTTTCATTGAGCGTCTCCTGAAGGGTTATCCATGTTAGCAAAAAGCCGCGATCAAGGCATATTAATAGTATTATTGTATTTAAGTCGGGTTCTACGAAACATCAGTCGAATAGCCCATAATCGTGCCCACACTAAAGGAGACGACCATTCACCGGGATCTACATGGCCGCGTCGCGCATGAACTGGGCATGGCCATTCTGCGCGGGGACTTCGCGCCCGGTTCGCCTCTGCCGCGCGAAGCGGAATTGATGGAGCGCTTCGGCGTGAGCCGCACGGTGCTCCGCGAGGCGTTACGCACGCTCACATCGAAAGGGCTGATCGAGTCGCGCCCGAAGGTCGGCACGCGCGTGCGCGCGAAGGATGCCTGGAATCTGCTCGACGTCGATATGCTCGACTGGTACTCGCGCGTCGCGCCGCCGCTGCAATTCGCGCTAAAGCTCCAGGAAATGCGCGAGATGATCGAGCCGTACGCCGCCGCGCTTGCCGCCGGCAACCACGAGGACCGCACGCGCGAGCGCCTCACGCGCGCGCATCAGGCGATGGCCGGCGCACAGAATGTCGAAGAATGGGTGCGCGCGGACCTCGATTTCCATCTGTGCGTGCTCGCCGCGTGCAGCAACGAATTGCTGATACCGCTCGGCGCGCTCATCGAGCGCACGCTGGAAGGCCAGTTGCGCCTGAACGCCAAACGCGCCGATGTCTACAACGCGTCGCTCGCGGAGCATACGGCCGTGTTCGAGGCGATCATCGCGCGCGATTCGACCGGTGCGCGCCGCGCGATGGCCGATCTGCTCGGCATGACGCGCAGCAGGATTGAAGGCTAAAAAGCGTTCAGCGGAATCTTCAGATACGTCGTGCCGTTGCCGGCCGCTTCAGGAAAGTGGCCCGCGCGGATGTTCACCTGGATCGCCGGCAGAATGAGCGTCGGCATGTCGAGGGTCGCGTCGCGTGCCTCGCGCATCGCCACGAATTCGTCCTCGGTCTTGCCGCCCCCGACGTGAATGTTCTGCTCACGCTGCTCGCGCACCGTGGATTGCCAGCGCGGGGCGCGCGTGTCGGACGGATAGTCGTGGCACACGAAGAGCCGCGTGTCCGGATCGAGCGCGAGCAGGCGCTGGATCGATCGATACAGCCGGCGCGCGCTGCCGCCGGGAAAATCGCAGCGCGCGGTCCCGACGTCCGGCATGAAGAGCGTGTCGCCGACGAACACCGCATCGCCGATCCGATACGCCACGTCGGCGGGCGTGTGGCCCGGCACGAAGAGCGCGGTGGCTTCGAGCTCGCCGATCATGAAGCGCTCGCCGTCCGCAAAGAGATGATCGAATTGCGAGCCGTCGAGCCGAAACTCCGGCTCGAGATCGAAGATCTTCTTGAACACGCCCTGCACGGCGCGTATCGATTCGCCGATGCCGATCTTCCCGCCGAGCATGCGCTTCAGATACGGCGCCGCCGAAAGATGGTCGGCATGCGCATGTGTCTCCAGAATCCATTCGACGGCAAGCCGCTCTTCGCGCACGAACTCGATGACCGCATCGGCTGATTGCGTCGACGTGCGCGCGGCTTTGGGGTCGTAGTCGAGCACGGGATCGATGATCGCCGCCGCCGAACCGGCCTTCGCGTAGACGACATACGTCATCGTGCCGGTGTTGATATCGAAGAAAGGCTGAATGATGGGTTGCACGCTGATTCCCCCGGCTGCCGTGCGGCGCGTCGACTCGCGTCGTGCTCTCGTCGCCCTGATCGATTGGGCGTGTTTGTCAGGATCGCGATACAGTGTAACCTTTTGCGCCGGACCCGAACGCGCCGGCGGTCATCTCCACGGAAGCTCCATCAAGAGGTTCGAATGCCGCACGTCCCGACTTCGCTCGCGTCGTCGTGGGGCGCGTGGGCCGTCTTCGTCAGCGTCCTCGCGACGCAGCTCGGCGTGCCCGTCCCCGCCGCGCCGATGCTGATTCTCGCCGGCACGCTCGTCGCCGCCGGCAACGCGCCGTTCTGGCAGATGCTCGCGGCGGCAGTGCTCGCCGTGCTCATCGCCGATTCGCTCTGGTTCGCCGCCGGCCGACTCTACGGCCGGCGCTTTCTCAATTCGCTCGTGCGCTTCTCGCTGTCGATCGATACGACGTTGCGCACCGCGCGCCGCTGGTTCGAGCGCTTCGGCGTGCCGCTGCTCGCGCTGTCGAAGTTTGTGCCCGGGCTCGGGCTCGTGTCGGCGCCGCTGCTCGGCACCACGCAGATCGAAGTGCGCGTCTTTCTGCTGTGGGATCTGATCGGCGCGACGGCGTGGGCGAGTTTCTGGATGCTCGGCGGCGCGGCGCTGCAGGAACAGATCGGACGGCTCGTCATCCTGGTGCGCGCCAACGGCACGACGGTGATCGACATTCTCGTGATGGTCGCGCTCGGCTTCATGCTGTATCGATGGATCCGCCGCGAGCAATTTCGCCAGTGGCTCGCGAAGTATCACATCACGCCGGATCAACTCGACGCGATGATGCGTTCCGACACGCCGCCCGTGATCTACGACGCGCGCCCGGCGGAGATCCGCCGCCGCGAGCCGTATCGCATCGCGGGCGCGATCGCGCTGGATCTCGATTCGCCCGATCGCGTCGATCAGTTGTATTCGGAGCACGAGGTGGTCGTGTATTGCGTGTGCCCGAACGAGGCGACCGCGAAGACCATCGCACGGCAGTTGCGCGCGAAGGGGTTCAGGCACGTGCGGCCGCTGAAGGGCGGGCTGGATGCGTGGGAGAAGCACGGCTATCCGGTCGAACCGATGCCGGCGGAGCACCTTCACGCCGCCGCCGACCAAGACGACATCGATCACGACATGGTCACGATTCGCGCGACCGCGCCCGAATGATCTACGTCCGGCGCGCCGGCCGGTTCACCAGCGCGATGCCCGCGAGGACCATCGCCGCGGCGACCATGAAACGCGCGGTGAAATGCTCGCCGAGCAGAAGCACGCCGAAGGTGACGCCGAAGATCGGCGTGAGAAACGAGAACACCGAAAGCCGCGACGCCATATAGCGCGTGAGCAGCCAGAACCAGGTCAGATAGCTGATGAACGCGACGACGATCGCCTGATACGCGAGACTCGCGATCGCGAGCGTCGAGACGGCTTCGACGTGCGTCTGCCCGATGCCTGCCGCGAGCGCGAGCAGCAGCACCGCCGACACCGCCAGTTGATAGAACAGCGTCTTGCTCGCGCTTGCCCGCGCCAGCGACGACGCACGCACGACCACGGTCGTGGCGGCCCAGAAGATGCCGGCCATGATGCCGAGCGCATCGCCCGCGATACCCTGCAACGTCGATGCGCTATTCGGATTGCCGTGCAGAAAACCGTCGGCGAACGCGAGTGCGATGCCGCAGAACGCGAGCACGATGCCGCACCACTGCGTGCGAGAGAGCCGCTCGCCGGCCACGAATGCGTGCAGGCCGAGCGCCGTGAAGCAGGGCGCGGTGTAGAGAAACACGGCCATGCGCGTTGCGGTGGTGAGACTCAGGCCGAAGAATATGCAGACGAACTCGCCGCCGAAGAGCAGGCCCGCGAGCAAGCCGGCGGGCAACGTGTCGTCGCGCTGGAAGAGCGGCACGCCGCGCGTGCGCGTCCAGATCCATACAAGCAGTGTTGCGATGAGCGAGCGGATGCCGGCTTGCAGCATTGGCGGAATCGACGCGTTCGCTTCCTTGATCGCGACTTGCTGGAATCCCCATGCGCCGCACAGCGCGATCATCACGACGATGGCGGTGGTGTCGGGGGCGCGGCGCAGGGCGAGGGACGGCGTGTTCATTGGCTGGCTCTTGAACGTGGCCGCAGAGGCCATGCACTGATTTGGAGCGTCGATTGTGCCAGCGAACGGGCCCTGATGAGCGAAAGGTCGCGATGAGCCCGTGGAGATTGCGCGCCGCGACGAATGCGCGGCGCGAGTTCATGCGTGAATCAGGAATGCTTTTCGATCAGTTCGACCTTGTAGCCGTCCGGATCTTCGACGAACGCAATCACGGTCGTGCCGCCCTTCACGGGACCGGCTTCGCGGGTGACCTTGCCGCCCGCCTGGCGAATGCGCTCGCATGCGTCGGCGGCGTCGTCGACTTCGAGCGCGATATGGCCATATGCCGTGCCGAGGTCGTACTTGTCGGTGCCCCAGTTGTAGGTGAGTTCGAGCACGCTGTTCTCGCTTTCCGGGCCGTAGCCGACGAAAGCGAGCGTGTACTTGTACTCCGTGTTTTCGCTTTGACGCAGCACTTTCATGCCGAGAATGCGCGTATAGAAATCGATGGAACGCTGCAGGTCGCCGACGCGCAGCATCGTATGGAGGAGTCGCATGGTGGGGTTCCTGTTGTGTGTGGTTTGCGGGGGACAGGAAAGAAATTGTACCGTCGGCGCCGGACGCCCGCTGACGATGCGTCAGAGCGCCGGAAGCAGATCCGGCGGATGATGCTTCAATGTATGCCGCGCCTCGCGGAACTCCGGGAAGATCGATTCGACCGTCTGCCAGAAGCGCGGGCTGTGGTTCATCTCGCGCAGATGCGCGAGCTCGTGCGCGACGACGTAATCGATGATCGACATCGGGAAATGAATGAGCCGCCAGTTCAGGCGGATCTTGCCGTCGCTGGAACAACTGCCCCAGCGCGTCGCCGCCGATGACAACGCGTACGCGCGATACTCGACGCCGAGCTTCGCCGCATACACCGCGAGCCGCTCGCCGAAGATGCGCTTTGCTTCCGATTGCAGCCAGCCTTGCACGCGATCCTTGATCTGCTGCGCGTCGGCGAAGGCGGGCATGGCGAGCGAGAGCACGTTGGTGGCGTCGTCGAAGGACAGCGCGCTCGCCGCCGATCCGAGCGACACGCTGATCGTCTTGCCGAGATACGGAAACTGAGCGCCGTCCTTCCAGTCGATGCGCGGCAGTGCGCGCTGCTCGACGCGCGTCTGCCATTCGGTGAGCTTCTTGACGATCCAGTTCTGCTTGTCGAGGATCGCGCTTTCGATGTCCGCGATCGTCACCCAGCGCGGCGCGGTGATCGCGAGCCCGGTGCCGTCGATGCAAAAGCCGATCGTGCGCCGCGACGAACGCCTCAGCCGATACTCGAGCGCGCCCGCCTTGAGCGCGATGCGGCGCAGGCGCACGCCATCGGGCAGCGGCGCCGCCGGAGTTGCTGGTGTCAGGACGGGGAGGGGATCGGCGGCAGGGACGTCGCCACGCAGCGGAGCGGGTGCGCTCGCGGGCGGCGCGCCGGAGTATGCCGGCGCATGCTCGAACGGCAGATCGAGCTGCAGGGTATCGAGCGCGACGGCGGGACGCTGTCGCGATGGGGCTTTCTGCATCGGCTCGGCTTTGCGCTCACGGCGCAGGAATGACGAGAAGAATGAGTAAGGCACGCCGCGGCTCGATCCGAACGCCGCCGCTTCAGCGGCCCGCGCCCGCGGCGCCGGCTTCACCCGGCTGCGCGTTCGGCGCGGCATAAGCATGCGGATCGATGCGGCGCATTTCCGCCTCGATCCAGCTTTCGACGCGCGTGTTCACTTCCTCGGGCGTGAGGCCGGCTGTATCGATCGGCTTGCCGATCGACACCGTGACTATACCCGGATATTTGATAAAGGAATTGCGTGGCCAGACGTGCCCCGCGTTGTGCGCGATGGGCACGACCGGTGCGCCGGTCACGACGGCGAAGCGCGCGCCGCCGGTCTTGTACTTGCCCTGGCTGCCGACTCGCGTGCGCGTACCTTCGGGAAACATGATGACCCACGCGCCTTCTTCCATGCGTGCGCGGCCCTGGCGCGTGACCGATGCGAACGCGTCGCGGCCCTGCTTGCGATCGATGTGCACCATCTTGAGCAGCCCGAGCGCCCAGCCGAAGAACGGTACGTAGAGCAGCTCGCGCTTGAACACGTAGCAGAGCGGCCGCGGCATCAGCGCGGGAAACGCGAGCGTCTCCCACGCGGACTGGTGCTTGGACAGCAGCACGGCCGGCCCATTCGGCAGGTTCTCCATGCCTTCGATCGTGTAGCGTATCCCGATCAGATGTCGCAACACGACGATGGTCGATTTGCACCAGCCGGCCGCCATCCAGTAGCGCTTGTCGGCGCGCATGAACGGAAACGCAATGAAGCAGGCGATCGCGTACGGCGTCGTGTACGCGATGAAGTAGAGCATCAACAGCAAAGAACGGATGAAGCGCATGGCGTCTCGGTGTTACTGGGCCGCGGAGCGGTCCTGATGCCGTGCGAGGAAGTCGAGCGCGAACGCGCGCAAGTCCTTGTGAACGACGGTGCCTTCGGGCAACTGACCTTCCTTGAGCGTCTTTTCGCCCTTGCCGGTGAGCACGAGATGCACGGGGAAGCCGAGCGCCGCGCCCGCCTGCAGATCGCGCAGCGAATCGCCGACGACGGGCGTAATTTCAGGATCGATCTCGAAGCGGTCGATGATCTGCTGCAACATGCCGGGCCTCGGCTTCCTGCAATCGCATTGATCTTCCGCCGTGTGCGGGCAGAAGAACACCGCGTCGATGCGCCCGCCGACGGCCGCGACCGCGCGATTCATCTTTTGATGCATCGCGTTCAGCGCGGCCATGTCGAAGAGACCGCGCCCGATGCCCGACTGATTCGATGCGATCGCGACGCGATAGCCCGACTGATTCAGGCGCGCAATGGCTTCGAGGCTGCCGGGAATGGCGACCCATTCGTCCGGCGACTTGATGAACGCATCGGAATCGACGTTGATGACGCCGTCTCGATCGAGGATGACCAGTTTTCGGTTCATGACCATGGCGGCGCGTCAGGCAGCGAGCTTCGAAATATCGGCGACGCAGTTCATCTGCTGATGCAATGCGTTGAGCAATGCGAGCCGATTGTTGCGCAGCGCGGGATCTTCCGCGTTCACCATCACATCGTTGAAGAACGTGTCGACGCTCTCGCGCAATGCGGCGAGCGCGCTCAACGCTTCCGTATAGTTGCGCGCGGCGAGCTGGCTCTGCACGCGCGGCGTCACCTGCTCGATCTGCGCGTAGAGATTCTTTTCCGCCGCTTCGACGAGCAACGCCTTGTTCACCGACGAAGGCGCGCCTTGCTCCGACTTCTTCAGAATGTTCGAGATGCGCTTGTTGGCCGCCGCGAGCGCCGCCGCTTCGGGCAGCGCGGCGAACTCGCGCACGGCATCGAGGCGCGCGACGATGTCGTCGAGACGCGTCGGGTTCAGGCTCAGCACCGCTTCGATATCGTTCGCTTCGAAGCCGCGTTCGCGCAACAGACCGCGCAGGCGATCGAGGAAGAACGCGTAGATGGCGTCGGTCGAATCGGCGACTTGCGGTATGCCTGCGAACTGGCGTTGCGCCACGCCGACGAGATCGCGCAGATCGATCGGCAGCTTCTTTTCCAGCAGGATGCGCAGCACGCCGAGCGCGTGACGGCGTAGCGCAAACGGATCTTTCTCGCCGGTCGGCGCGAGGCCGATACCCCAGATACCGACGATCGTCTCCAGCTTGTCCGCGAGCGCGACCGCGGCGCCGACGCCGGTCGATGGCGTTTCATCGCCCGAAAAGCGCGGCTGATAGTGCTCCGAGCACGCGAGCGCGACTTCTTCCGGCTCGCCGTCGTGACGTGCGTAATACGTGCCCATCGTCCCTTGCAGCTCCGGGAACTCGCCGACCATGTCGGTCAGCAAGTCGGCCTTCGCGAGGCGCGCGGCGCGGCGGGTGAGCGCGGCATCGACGCCGACCATCGGCGCGATTTCACCTGCCAGCGCCTCGAGACGCTCGACGCGTTGCAACGTCGAACCGAGCTTGTTGTGATAGACGACGTTCGCGAGCAGCGGCACGCGATCTTCGAGACGCTTCTTCTTGTCCTGGGTGAAGAAGAACTTCGCATCGGCCAGGCGCGGGCGCACGACGCGCTCGTTGCCTTCGACGATCTCGCCGGGCGTCTTCGTATCGATGTTCGACACGATCAGGAAGCGCGAGCGCAGCTTGCCGTGCTGGTCGGTGAGCGCGAAGTACTTCTGGTTGGTCTGCATCGTGAGGATCAGACATTCCTGCGGCACCTGCAGGAACTCCTCGTCGAAGCGGCATTCGTAGACGACCGGCCATTCGACGAGCGCGTTCACTTCGTCGAGCAGCGCTTCGGGCATCACGACGCGGTCAACTCCTGCGAACGCCAGAAGTTGCGTGCGAATCGACTCGCGGCGATCCTCGAAGTTGGCGACCACATGCCCCTTGCTGCGCAGCGTGTCGGCGTAATCGTCTGCGTGCGGAATCGCGACGAAGCCTTCCGACATGAATCGATGGCCGATGGTCGTATCGCCCGAATCGACGCCAAGCGCGCTGACCGGCACGATATTGCGCCCGTGCATGGCGATCAGGCGCTGCACCGGACGCACGAACTGCACGCTGGTGCCGTCCGGACGCTGGTAAGTCATGACCTTCGGAATCGGCAACTTGCCGAGTGTTTCATCGAGCGCGGCTTGCAGCCCGTCGGCGAGCGTCGCGCCGGGCGCGGCATAGCGCAGGAAGAACGCTTCCGCCTTGCCGTCCTGTGCGCGTTCGAGTTCGGCGAGCGGGAAGTCGGGGAAGCCGAGCGCCGCGAGCTTCTTCGCGAGCGGCGCCGTAGGGTTGCCTTCCTTGTCGAGCGCGACCGTCACCGGCAGCACTTTCTCGCGCACCTGCTTTTGCGGCGCGACATCGCGCACGTTCCGGATGAGCACGGCGAGGCGGCGCGGCGTCGCGTACTTTTCGAACGAGGGCGCGCCGTCGATCAGATCGCGTGCGGCGAGACGTTCGACGATGCCGTCGGCGAAAGCGGTGCCGAGACGCGCGAGCGCCTTCGGCGGCAGTTCCTCGGTGAGCAGCTCGACGAGCAGAGAAGCGTGTTTGGATTGCGTCATTGTTCTGTCGAGCCTCGTCAAACCTGTTCGTTGTTGCTGCGTTCGCCCGGCGGCGTGCTTTCCGGCTTGAGCGGCGGCGCCCACGCGGGGCGCTGCGCTTCCTGCTCGTCGGTGACGAGGTCGCGATCGCCTCGCACCGGGTTGCCGAGCATCGGGAAGCCGAGCGCTTCGCGCGAATCGTAGTAAGCCTGCGCGACGAGACGCGACAGCGCACGGATGCGGCCGATGTACGCCGCGCGCTCCGTGACGGAAATGGCGCCGCGCGCATCGAGCAGATTGAACGTGTGGCCCGCCTTCAGCACGAGTTCATATGCGGGCAGCGCGAGCTTTGCGTCGATCATCTTCTTCGCTTCTTCTTCGTAGCTCTTGAAGAAGGTGAAGAGCAGGTCGACGTTCGCATGCTCGAAGTTATAGGTGGACTGTTCGACTTCGTTCTGGTGATACACGTCACCGTAGGTCAGCCGGCGCAGCACGCGGCCGTTCGGACCGTCTTCTTCCCATTCGGTCCAGACGAGGTCGTACACGTTCTCGACCTTTTGCAGATACATCGCGAGACGTTCGAGGCCGTAGGTGATTTCGCCGAGCACCGGCTTGCAATCGATGCCGCCCGCCTGCTGGAAATACGTGAACTGCGTCACTTCCATGCCGTTGAGCCACACTTCCCAGCCGAGGCCCCACGCGCCGAGCGTGGGGTTCTCCCAGTCGTCCTCGACGAAGCGCACGTCGTTCTGCTTCAGATCGAAGCCGAGCGCTTCGAGCGAGCCGAGGTACAGATCGAGGATGTTTTCAGGCGCGGGTTTCAGCACGACCTGATACTGATAGTAGTGCTGCAGGCGGTTCGGATTCTCGCCATAGCGGCCGTCCTTCGGGCGGCGCGACGGTTGAACGTAGGCCGCGCGCCACGGCTCGGGGCCGATCGCGCGCAGGAACGTGTGGACGTGCGAGGTGCCCGCGCCGACTTCCATGTCGATCGGCTGGAGGAGCGCGCAGCCCTTCTCGTTCCAGTAGGACTGCAGCGTCAGAATGATTTGCTGGAATGTGAGCATGATTGCCTTTTGCGGGGCGGACGCGGCGCGGCCATCGTCGGGACGACGCGACTCGGAGGCTCGGCCAAAGTGCTGAAACGGGGAATTTTAGCCGAACGGCTGGGCGGCTGCGGCTTTTTGGGAATCGACGCGCCTGCGGAAACAGACGCGCGGGCCGCGTCGCATGGCGCAACGCGGCATCGTTTCAGTCGATGTTCAGCGCGCGTCCGAACGTTTCCGGTCAGGTGCAAACGCAAACCCGAACGCGAGCAACAAGAGCGACATCGCGATCACCGTCATATTCCCGCTCGTCACATACGGCGTGCTGCCCGACGTCCCTTGCACGCGCGCTTCGAGCACGCCGGTCGTGAAGGTCGGCAGCTTCGAGACGACATCGCCGTTCGCCGCGATCACCGCCGTCATGCCGGTGTTGGTAGCGCGCAGCATCGGCCGGCCGGTTTCGATCGATCGCATGCGCGCGATCTGAAGATGCTGATCGAGCGCAATCGTATTGCCGAACCACGCGAGGTTTGTCGAGTTGACCAGAATGCCCGCAGGCGTTTCCTGCTCGCGGATCGTGCGCGCGATCTCTTCGCCGAAGATGTCCTCGTAGCAGATATCCACGGCGACCGGCTGGTTGTGCACGATGAACGCCTTCTGCGCGATCGGCCCGCGCGCGAGATCGCCGAGCGGAATGCCCATCATGCGCACGAACCAGTGAAAGCCGAGCGGCACGAATTCTCCGAAGGGCACGAGATGATGCTTGTCGTAGCGGTACACGCCGTTCACGTGCGGCGTGACGCCGAAGAGGCTGTTGGTGTAATCGGTCGCGCGGCCATCGGGGAGAATCGTGACGCCGATCGCGCCGAAGAGAATCGACGAGTTCGTGTCGTCCGCGAAGTTCCGGATCGCGACGGCGAAGTCTCGAGGAATCTGCACGGACAAGACGGGCAGCGCAGTTTCCGGCGTGACGATCAGATCGGCGGGCTTCTCGGTGATGAGCCGCTGGTAGAGCGCGAGCGATTCATCGACACCGGCCTGTTCGAACTTCATTTCCTGTTTCACATTGCCTTGCAGGAGACGCACATCGAGAGGGGCGTTGGCGGGCGTCGTCCATTCGACGAACGATAGCAGCATGCCCCCGACGATCAGCGCAATGGCAACAGCCGCGGGGATCAGCGCACGCGCGCCACGGCCCGCATGCCGCCAGTGATACAGCGCCTGCACGATCAGCGCCGCGACGAGCGCGAGCACCCAGCCCACACCGTACACGCCGACGAGCGCGCCGAAGCCCTTGAGCGGTCCGTCGACTTGCGCATAACCGCTCGCGAGCCACGGAAAGCCCGTGAACACGAGTCCACGCAGCCATTCGCCGAGCGCCCACGCGCTCGCGAACGCAAACGCGCCGTGCCATGTCGGCGCAAAGCGCGGCGAGGCGTCGATGTCGCGTGCGGTGGCCGTGTCTTCATCGCCGAAGCGCGCGCGGCCCGCGACGAACGACCAGACCGCGCTCGCCAGCGCCGGATAAATCGCGAGGTAAAGCGAAAACAGCGCGACGGCCGCTGCGGCGAGCGGCGCGGCCATCCCGCCGTAGACATGCATGCTCACGTAGAGCCACCACACGCCCGTGACGAAGTTGCCGAAGCCGAACGCCCAGCCGGTCGCGGCGGCGCTGCGCCAGTTGCCGGTGCGCGTGAGCCACGCGAAAAAGAGCGCGAAGATGACGAGCTCGATCCAGCCGCCGTGCGGCGTCGGGGCGAAGGAGAGCGTATTGATGGCGCCGAGCACGGCGGCCACGAGGTAATGCCAGAAGGGCAACGCGCGCGGCGACTCGGAGATGAGGGATGCGTCGCGTTGACGGGAGAGGAAACGAAACGATGAATCGGCCATTAATGACGGTCGAGATGAAACGTAGGCGGGCGAAGGGGTGATGGCGGGCGCCGGACTCGCTCCGGCGCCCGCGGCGCGCTTAGTCGCGCAATTCGTCTTCGTCGTCGCCTGCGTGGTGATGTTGCTGCGCGAGATTCGGCACGCGCCGCACGAGAAGAACGTGAATCTGCCGGGCGTCGCCGCGCAGGATCTCGAACGCGAAATCGTCGATGCGCACTTTCTCGCCGCGATGCGGCACGCGCCCGAAGCGATGCGTGACGAGACCGCCGATGGTATCGACCTCGTCGTCGGAGTAATCCGTGCCGAACTCCTCGTTGAACTGTTCGATGCCGGTCAGCGCGCGCACGCGATACTTGCCGTCAGGCGTCGCGATGATATTGCCGGCCTCTTCGTCGAAGTCGTATTCGTCCTCGATGTCGCCGACGATCTGCTCGAGCACGTCTTCGATCGTGATGAGACCCGCCACGCCGCCGTATTCGTCGACGACGATCGCGATGTGATTGCGGTTCACGCGAAAGTCGTGCAGCAGCACGTTCAGGCGCTTCGATTCGGGGATGAAGACGGCGGGGCGCAGCATGCCGCGCACGTCGAATTCCTCTTCCGCGTAGTAGCGCAGCAAGTCTTTCGCGAGCAGCACGCCGATGATGTTGTCCCGATTGCCCTCGTACACGGGATAGCGCGAATGCGCCTTGTCGAGCACGAACGGGATGAATTCGGCGGGCGTTTCCGCGATGTTGATGGCGTCCATCTGGGCGCGCGGAACCATGATGTCGCGCGCGCAGAGATCGGACACCTGAAAGACGCCTTCGATCATCGAGAGCGAATCGGCATCGAGGAGGTTGCGCTCGTGCGCATCCTGGAGCACTTCGAGAAGTTCGTCGCGCGATTCGGGCTCGTGCGAGATGAAATCGGTCAGCCGTTCGAGCAAAGAGCGCTTTTCCGGCGGTTTGTCGGTGTGGCGTCGACTGGGATAAGGTTCGTTCATAGCGGAGCGCCCGGGAGTTCCCGGGCGCGGGTTAGCGGAAGTTCAAGCATACACCAAGGAAAAACGGGGACTGCGTGGCGCAGTGCGCATGTCATGAGCCATGCTAGCCGATAAATATGCGAGGAGTATGTCCGGCGATGAGCGTTGTCCGAACGGACGACGCGCGGTAAAAAATCGTACGGATGCGAAAAGCACGCGCGTCATTTATTTCCTTGTTCCTGACAGCGTTTCAGGAGCGCTTCGAGGGCGCGATCCGGCATGCCGCTCTCGCGCAGCGCCTCGACGGTCCGGCTGACGTAATCCAGCGTCGTGCCATAGCGGCCGCTCGCACAGCCGAGCACGGTGCGCACGATCGGATCGGAGAGTTTGCCGGTATAGGAAGTCGCATCCCGGCGCATCACGAATGCCAGCGCCTCCACGCGCCGTCCGTCCGCGAGCGTGCAGGGCAGCCACGCGGGCCTATACGACGCCATCGCCATTTCGCGCCGCCACAATACCTGGAGATGCTCGATCGCATCGGCGCCCGCGAGCCTGAACGCCATGCCGGTGCACGAGCCGCCGCGATCCAGCGCCAGCACGAGGCCAGGCTGTTCCGGCGTGCCGCGATTCACGCGCGACCACAAATAAAGCCCGCGATGGTAGCCATGCACCTTGCCGCGCACGGCTTCGAGCGTCGGCAAGCCGGGGTTCCAGATCAGCGAGCCGTACCCGAACAGCCACAAATCCGACTTCCGGTCCCAGTGAGCGAGCGCCGCGTCGCGCGACGCGGCCAGTTCCTCGTCCGTCAGCAGCGCGGATTCGCCGAGCGCGGGCGGATAGTCCGGGCAGGGCGCGGGCGGCGGATCGGCTTCGGAAGGTGCGGCTTGCGCGGGTTCGGGCGTCTTGTCGTTCACGGCGCTTTCAACACATCGAGGACATCGGACCGGCTTCAGGTCAAAGGCACGTAAGGATCGGAAAATCCCAGAGACTGCATGATATCCGTCTCAATGGATTCCATCTCTTGCGCTTCGCTTTCGACTTCATGGTCGTAGCCCTGCGCATGGAGCGTGCCGTGGACGATCAGATGCGCATAGTGCGCGGCGAGCGGCTTGCCCTGTTCGTCGGCTTCGCGCTCGACGACGGGGCAGCACAGAATCAGATCGCCCGCGACGGGATCGTCCTCGGATTCCGCGTAGGCGAACGTGAGCACGTTCGTCGCGTAATCCTTCTGGCGATACGTGCGATTGAGCATCCGGCCTTCTTCCTCGTCGACGAAGCGCACGGTCAGCTCGGCGTCGGCGAAAAGCGAGCCCTTGATCCAGCGCGCGACCGTCGCGCGCGGCAAGATCGCCTTGTGCGACGGGTACGCTTTTGCGGCGGGGAACTGCATCGTCAATGCGAGGCGCGGCTTCATTCGGGCTTTTGCTGCGACTGCTGAGCGACGCGCGCGGCCTCGGCGAGCGCCGCATCTTTCTGCGATTGCGCGTCGTAAGCCTCGACGATGCGCGCGACGAGCGGATGCCGCACCACATCCGCCGACGTGAAGTGCGTGATCGCGATGCCGCGCACTTCCGAGAGCACGTGCTGCGCCTCGATCAGCCCGCTCTTGTGGCCGCGCGGCAGGTCGACCTGCGTGGTATCGCCGGTGACGACCGCCTTCGAGCCGAAGCCGATACGCGTGAGGAACATCTTCATCTGCTCGGGCGTAGTGTTCTGCGCCTCGTCGAGAATGATGAACGCGTGATTCAGCGTGCGCCCGCGCATGTACGCGAGCGGCGCGATCTCGATCATCTGACGTTCGAACATCTTCGCCGTCTTGTCGAAGCCGAGCAGATCGTAAAGCGCGTCATAGAGCGGACGCAGATACGGATCGACCTTCTGCGCGAGATCACCCGGCAGGAAGCCGAGCCGCTCGCCCGCCTCGACGGCCGGACGCGTCAGCACGATGCGCTTCACCTGATCGCGTTCGAGTGCATCGACCGCGCACGCGACCGCGAGATAAGTCTTGCCCGTGCCCGCCGGCCCGATGCCGAACGTCACGTCGTGCGCGATGATCTGCTTCAGATACTCGCGCTGCGCCGGAGTGCGGCCGCGCAGATCGGCCCGGCGCGTGTAGAGCTTCGGACCGTGGTCTTCGTCTTCGCCGAGGTCGATCGTCGCGCTCGGTTCATCGAACGGATGATCCGGATCGCCACGAAAACGCGGATCGATCTCGCCTTCTTCACCGTTGGCTTCGCGCGCATCCTTCGCGCGGCGCGTCGCATGGCTCGCCTCGACGAGCGCGAGTTGAATGTCGTCGACGGAAATCGGATCGCGCGCGCGGTTGTAGAAGTTCTCGAGCGCCGCGAGCGCGACTTTCGCGCCACGGCCGCGAATCGCGATCTTGTGGCCGCGACGCGAAAGCGTCACATCGAGCGCCTGCTCGATCTGCCGCAGGTTTTCGTCGAGCGGGCCGCAGAGGTTGGCGAGCCGCGCGTTGTCGTCGCGCGGCGCGGTGAATTCCAGATGCTGCGTAGGAGCGTTCTTCAAGATGAACCTGGGTTCCTTTCTTTAGTGCGTCAGCTCGGGCGCCATGACCAGTTCGCCGCGCAGCGAATGCGGATACGCATGCACGATCTTCACGTCGATCATCTGGCCGATCAAACGCGCGTGCGACTCGGCCGGCGCGGGGAAATTGACGACGCGGTTGTTCTGCGTGCGCCCGGCGAGCTCGTTCGGGTCCTTGCGCGCGGGCCGCTCGACCAGAATACGCTCGACCTTGCCGACCATCGACGCGCTGATGCGCTGCACGTTTTCCTCGATGGTCGCCTGCAGATGTTGCAGACGCTTCAGCTTCACTTCGCGTGGCGTGTCGTCATGGAGGTTCGCGGCCGGCGTGCCGGGGCGCGGACTGTAGATGAACGAAAAGCTCGTGTCATAGCTCATCTCGTCGACGAGGGCCATCATCTTGTTGAAATCGTCCTCGGTCTCTCCGGGGAAACCCACGATGAAGTCCGTCGATAGCGACAGATCCGGGCGAATCGCGCGGAGTTTGCGGATGACCGACTTGTACTCGAGCACGGAGTAGCCGCGCTTCATCGCCATCAGAATGCGATCCGAGCCGTGCTGCACCGGCAAATGCAGATGCGAGACGAGCTTCGGCACTTTCGCGTAAGTGTCGATGAGGCGCTGCGTGAATTCCTTCGGATGCGATGTGGTATAGCGAATGCGTTCGATGCCGGGCACATCCGCGACGTACTCGATGAGCGTCGCGAAATCCGCGATGTCGTGCGAGCCGAGCGTGAGCGCGCCGCGATAGGCGTTCACGTTCTGGCCGAGCAGCGTGACTTCGCGCACGCCCTGATCGGCGAGGCCGGCGATTTCGGTGAGCACGTCGTCGAGTGGGCGGGAGACTTCCTCGCCGCGCGTGTAGGGCACGACGCAGTAGCTGCAGTACTTGCTGCAACCTTCCATGATCGACACGAACGCGCTCGGGCCGTCGACGCGTGCGGGCGGCAGATGATCGAACTTCTCGATTTCGGGGAACGTGATGTCGACCTGCGCGCGGCCGGTGGCGCGGCGCTGATCGATCATCGCGGGCAGGCGATGCAGCGTCTGCGGGCCGAACACGAGATCGACATACGGCGCCCGCGCGACGATCGACGCGCCTTCCTGGCTCGCGACGCAACCGCCGACGCCGATCAGCAGATTCGGATTCGCCTCCTTCAGCTCGCGCACGCGGCCGAGATCGGAGAACACTTTCTCCTGGGCCTTTTCGCGCACCGAGCACGTGTTGAACAGGATGACGTCCGCGTCTTCGGGCGTGTCCGTCTTGACGAGTCCTTCCGCCGCGCCGAGCACGTCGACCATCTTGTCGGAGTCGTACTCGTTCATCTGGCAGCCGAAGGTCTTTACATAAACTTTCTTGGTCATGAATCGTCGCCGGTCGCAGTGGTTGATCTGGGGGCGCAGGTAAGAGGATTGACGGAGTTTTCGCGGACTTCTACAGCGATCTGCCCGCTTTCTGCTGTAATTTAGCCCGATATTATAGCGCCGACGACCATTCCTGACGCGACGGGCGCCTGTCGGGCGGATACGCCAGATCGCCGAGCAGTTCGTGCGTCGTTTTCTCGAAACGCTCGACCAGAAAATCCAGCAGCACGCGCACGCGCGGCGCCATGTGGCGGTTCGCGTGGAAGAGGGCGTGAACGGCCGCCTCGTGCGTGCACCAGTCGGGCAACACCATCTTCAGCGTGCCGGCGCGCACGTCGGCGGCGATATCCCAGATCGATTTATGCGCGATGCCGTGGCCCGCGAGCGCCCACGCGCGGGTCATCGCGCCGTCGTTGGTTTCCCACGCGTCCGCGAGCGGAATCGTGTACGCGTAGCGCTCGTCGCCGCGCACGAAAGCGAGTTCGTTGAGCGGCCCGCCTGCCGTGACCACGACGACGAAATCGTGACCCACCAACTCCGCGGGCGTTGTGGGCTCGCCCTTGCGCGCGAGATAGTCGGGCGATGCGCACAGCACGCGTCGATTCGGCGCGAGCGCGCGGGCGGCCAGTCCGCTGTCCGGCGGCGCGCCGAAGCGAATCGCGAGATCGATCTCCTCCTGCAGCAGATTCGACACGGAGTCCGACAGCGTCAGCGCGAATCTCACGTCCGGATGCAGCGCGCTGAATTCGTCGATCCAGCCCCGCAGCATCGAGCGGCCGAAATTCGACGTCGCTGAAATGCGCACCTTGCCGCGCACGACGTTCTGGCCGGCTTGCAGCGCGGCTTCGGCGTCGTCGATTGCCTGCAGCGCGATCCGGCAGTGCTGCAGATACATGCGGCCTTCGTCGGTGACACGCAGCTGGCGCGTCGTGCGCTCGAAAAGCCGCGTGTGCAGCGCTTTTTCCAGCTTGATGAGCCGCGCGCTCGCCGCGGCCGGTGATAGTCCGATCTTGCGCCCCGCCGCCGACAGGCTGCCCGCCGCCGCCGCTTCAACGAAAAGGCGCATGTCCCCGAGTCGATCCATCGTCATTTTCAAATCCGGTTTGATAATGATTCAAAGCGTAGACCCATTCTCAAAGCAATGCATACCTCGCACAATGCCGGCTAGCGTTAACCCTTGAGGAGCATCCACGTCATGCAACTCGACCACGTCACCCTCGTCGCACCCGACTGCGATGCGTTCATGCGCTTTTTCGTCGATATCGCCGGTATGCGTGTCGGGCCGCGGCCGCCGTTCGGCGTCGGCGGTTACTGGCTCTATCTCGGCGCGCGGCCGGCGGTGCATCTGATTGCCTCGGGTGCCGCGGATTCGCGTCCCGCCGAGCGGCCAGGCGCGACGCGCATCGACCATCTGGCGCTGCGCATCGACGACAAGGCCGAGTGGCGTGCTTTGCTCGAACGTCTCGATTGCCACGGCTATGCCCACCAGCTCGCCGAAGTGCCGCTCGCCCGCGAGCTTCAGCTCTTCGTGCGGCTGGCGCCAGGTGTCGTCGTCGAATTCGTGACCGCTCAATTCTGATTCGGAGCCACCATGCCTCTCCCGCTTCTCGCGCTGGCGATCAGCGCTTTCGCCATCGGCACGACGGAGTTCGTCATCATGGGCCTGCTGCCCAACGTCGCGCACGATCTTTCCGTGTCGATTCCATCAGCGGGCCTGCTCGTCACCGGCTACGCGCTCGGCGTGGCGGTCGGTGCACCACTGCTCGCCGTGCTGACGAGCAAGCTGCCGCGCAAGCTTGCGCTGCAAGGGCTGATGCTCGTGTTCATCGTCGGCAACGTGCTGTGCGCGGTCGCGCCGGGCTATGGACTCTTGATGGCCGCGCGCGTCGTCACGTCGTTCGCACACGGCTCGTTCTTCGGCATCGGCGCGGTCGTGGCCGCGTCGCTCGTGCCGGCGGACAAGCGCGCGAGCGCCATCGCGCTGATGTTCACTGGCCTCACGCTCGCGAACGTGCTGGGCGTGCCGTTTGGGACGTTCATCGGCCAGGAACTGGGCTGGCGCGCGACGTTCTGGATCGTCGCGGGGCTGGGCGTGCTCTCCGCACTCGGCGTGACCGCGCTCGTGCCGAATCGCCACGATGCCGCGCCGAGCGGACTCGCACGCGAAGTGCGCGTGCTGCGCGACGGCCAGGTCTGGCTCGCGCTCACGATGACCGTGCTCGGTTTCGGCGGCGTGTTCGTCGTGTTCACCTATATCGCGCCGATTCTCGAACAGGTCGGCGGTTTCTCGCCGCGCGCCGTCACGCTGATCCTGGTGTTGTTCGGCCTCGGTCTCACCGTCGGCAATACGATCGGCGGCAAGCTCGCCGACCGCGCGCTGATGCCCTCGCTGATGGGCATTCTGTTCGCGCTCGCGATCGTCATGGCCGTGTTTGCAAAGACGAGCCACAGTCAGATCGGCGCGATCGTCACGATTTTCGTGTGGGGTATCGCGGCGTTCGCGACGGTGCCGCCGCTGCAGGCGCGCGTTGTCGAGAAGGCGAAGGATGCGCCGAATCTTGCATCGACGCTCAATATCGGCGCGTTCAACGTCGGCAATGCGGGCGGCGCGTGGCTCGGCGGCGCGGTGCTGACGCACGGTCACGGACCCGATGCGCTGCCGTGGGCCGCCGCGGCGGTCGCGCTCGCAGCCCTCGCGGTGACATGGTTCGCGGCGCGGCTGGACGCGCCGCGCGTTACATCCGAAGTAAAAGCAGCCGACGCTTGCTGAACGCTTATGATGTTGGCTCAACGTAATTCGAGCCAACATGATCGATCATCTCATCTGCGATTGCGACGGCGTGCTCGTCGATAGCGAAGTCATCGCGGATCGCGTGATGCTGGACGTCCTGACCGAGACGTTTCCCGGCATCGACTTCAAACCGGCCGTCAAGACGGCTTTCGGGCAGCAGACCTCGCGCTTCCTGACGCATCTGGAGACGAACTTCGGCATCGTGATGCCGCCGGATTTCGTCAACACGATCGAGGCGCGCGTCGCGGTGGAACTCGCGCGCTCGGTCGGACCGATTGCCGGCGTGCGCGCCGCGCTGGAAGGTTGCGGCTTGCCGGTCGCGGTTGTGTCGAACAGCCGTCTCGAGCGCGTGCGTGCCTCGGTGCGGCGCGCGGGTCTGGACGAAGTCGTGGGCGCGCGCGTATTCAGTGCGCAGCAGGTCGAGCGGCCGAAGCCTTATCCCGATGTCTACCTGCTCGCGGCGCGCACGCTCGATGTCGCGCCCGAGCGCTGCCTCGTCGTGGAAGACAGCGTCGCCGGACTCACGGCGGCGCGCGCGGCGGGCATGAAGACCATCGCGTTCGTCGGCGCGAGCCATATTCCGTCGGGCTACGCGCAGGTGCTGCGCGAAACCGGCATCACACGGATCATGGAGCACATGGACGAACTCCCCGCGCTGGTTGCCGCGGGCGTGCGAGGGGATTTCGGCGACGTGCTGTCCTGAGCGTCTTGCGACTCAGGCCGTTTCTTCGACGGTCTCACGCGCCGCTGCGAGCGCCGTGCGGAATTCGACGAGTTCCGCGATGGTCAGCATCGGCAGACGGTGTTCCTGTGCGAAGCGCGCCACTTGTTCGCCGCGCGTCATCGTGCCGTCCGGGTTCATCAGTTCACACAGCACGCCTGCGGGCTTGAGTCCCGCGAGAATCGCCAGATCGACGGTGCCCTCCGTGTGGCCGCGCCGCGCGAGCACACCGCCCGGCATCGCGCGCAGCGGGAAGACGTGGCCCGGCCGGACGATATCGCCCGGCTTCGCATGATCTGCGATGGCCGCGCGGATCGTCGTCACCCGATCCGCCGCCGATACGCCCGTGGTCACGCCTTCGCGCGCTTCGATCGACACCGTGAACGCGGTGCCGTAGCGGCTGCCATTGGCTGGGGCCATCGGCGCAAGCTCGAGCGCGCGCACTTTATCGTCGGGCAGGCAAAGGCACACGATGCCGCTGCACTCACGGATCAGAAGGGCCATGGTGGCGTCGGTGAGTTTCTCGGCGGCGACGATCAGATCGGCCTCGTTCTCGCGATCGTCATCGTCCTGCAGGACGACCGGGCGGCCTTCGCGCATGGCGTCGAGCGCAGCGGCAATGCGCGGCGGAACGTCGAAGGAAGCGAGTTGGGGAAGGTCGGCAAAGGCGTCGTCGGCGATGACGGCGGGTGCGGCGAACGAAAGGCTGGTAGCTTGGGTCTGGGACATGTGAAACGCTCTCGCGAGAAAATTAAGCGAAAAACGTTTCAGGGCATTGCAAACAGACAGAACGACACCCCGCGGCGACACGCCCGAAGGCGCGGCGTCGTCCGGTTCGGCGCGACGCAAGGATCGCCAAGGGGAACGGACATGACCATCTGCACATCTTCTCTCATCCGGACTGTGACCGTCGGCTCTGGCGTTTCACCAGATCTGCTGACCCCGCGCACGTTGCCGGCGCGGGCGCTCGCGGGCTCGTGGTCTGGCCACGAGGCCTCGCCACTTACCGCCGGTGGGGAATTGCACCCCGCCCTGAAGACGTACTGAATACCGCCGAGCCAAAAGCTCGACAGGTTTTTTAGGATACAGCACGCCGCCGGTTTTTGCACCGCCGCATGGCGCCGCGTTCCGGAAAATGACATCGGCGGATCGGTACAGCTAGCTGTCGGCCCATGCCTTCGCCGCATTGACCGCGCGTTGCCATCCGGCGAGACAGGACGCGATCTCCGGTTGCGGCATCGACGGACTGAACCGGCGCTCCAGTTGCCATTGCGCCTTGAGTTCGTCGACATCCTTCCAATAGCCGACCGCGAGCCCCGCGAGATACGCCGCGCCGAGCGCCGTGGTTTCAGCGATGCGCGGCCGCGCGACATCGACGCCGAGGATGTCGGCCTGAAACTGCATCAGCAGATTGTTCGCGCAGGCGCCGCCATCGACGCGCAATTCGCCGATGCGCATGCCCGAGTCCGCTTCCATTGCTTTGAGCACGTCGAGGGATTGATACGCGATCGAATCGAGCGCCGCGCGCGCGATATGACTCGATGTCGTGCCGCGTGTGACGCCGAAGAGCGTGCCGCGTGCGCGCGCGTCCCAGTGCGGCGCGCCGAGCCCGGCGAACGCGGGGACGAGATAGACGCCATCGGTATGCGGCACGCCGCGCGCGAGCGTCTCGACTTCGCTTGCCTGGCGAATGAGGCCGAGCCCGTCGCGCAGCCATTGCACCACCGCGCCCGCGATGAAGATGCTGCCTTCAAGCGCGTAATTGACCTGATCGCCGATCTGCCAGGCGATTGTCGTGACGAGGTTATTGCGCGACTCGATCGGCTTGTCGCCCGTGTTCATGACGAGAAAGCAGCCGGTGCCGTACGTATTCTTCACCATGCCGGGATCCGTGCACATCTGTCCGAAGAGCGCGGCGTGCTGGTCGCCGGCAAGCGAGGCGAGCGGGACGTCCGCGGCGAACACCGTGCCTTGCGTGGCGGCATACACCTCGGACGATGTGCGCACTTCGGGCAGCATGTTGCGCGGTATGCCGAGCGCGTCGAGCAACTCGTCGTCCCAGCGCCGCTCGTGGATGTCGAAGAGCATGGTGCGCGATGCGTTCGTGATGTCCGTGACATGCAGGCCGTGCCGCGTGAAATTCCAGACGAGCCAGCTATCGACCGTGCCGAAGGCGAGCCGTCCTTGTTTCGCCTTGTCGCGGGCGCCCTCGACATTGTCGAGAATCCACCGGATTTTCGTCGCGGAGAAATACGCGTCGATGGGCAGGCCGGTCTTACTGCGCACCATGGCTTCGAGGCCGCGCGCCTTGAGCTCGTCGCAGAAGCCGGCCGTGCGACGGTCTTGCCAGACGATTGCGTTGTAGATCGGCTTGCCCGTCTCGCGGTCCCAGACGATCGTGGTCTCGCGCTGATTCGTAATGCCGACCGCCGCAATCGATGAGGCGCTTGCGCCGGCGCGCGTGACGGCTTCTGCGGCGACGCCGGCCTGCGTCGACCAGATCTCCTGCGGATCGTGCTCCACCCAGCCCGCTTCCGGATAAATCTGCTGGAATTCCTTCTGCGCCACGGACACGACGTTGCCGTTTCTGTCGAACAGCATGGCGCGCGAACTGGTCGTGCCCTGGTCGAGCGCGAGAATGTACTGATCCTGCATGGTCTTCTCCGATTAGAGCTGACATCGACGCGTCGAGCCGTGACGCGATGTCCTTCTGCGCAATCTATCGGAGCAAGGCGCCGCGGACAACCTGGCCAAACGGCATAAGCCGCGTGACATGTCGCGCTCGAACGTCGATCGGCCTATGCCATTCGGCCGAGTGGCGCGGCAGTTCCGTTCGTCCGATACTGGCGTCACGAAATCGATCGAAGGTGAGTGCGATGCGAGTGCTGTGTGTTTCAGGCGTTTTGAGTGCGGCGTTGCTGGCGGGCTGCGTGGGAACACCCAATCTGAACGGAACGATGGGCGCGCCCTCGTTCAATGCGCTGCAGGGCATGTGCGGGACGTCGTCTCCGGTCGATTACGGGGCGGACGCGCAATCGGTTTATTCGGCCTTCTACGACGCCTATGTGGCCGAGCGGCGAGGCGGGCTGACGAGGGAGCGTTTTTGCGCTTTCCAGACGGCGATCGCGGAGCGTTATCGCATGTACCGGTCGAATCCCAGCCCTGAGGCGCAGAGCGCATGGGCGAGCTTCTTCCTGGATCAGCGAGCACAGGCACTGAGCTGGCGCGCCGCAGTCGACCCGACACTGCGTGCCGGCTGAATGATTTGATACGAGGGAGAGGCGGAGAGGGACGCGGCCGCGGGCCGCGCCCCGAGTCCTGCTACGCGTGCTACGAGTAACGCTTGAAAGCTTTGACGGTGGAATCGCCGGTGGCGGTGAGGCGCCATTGCTGGCGTCCTGATGCGAGATTTTCGAGTTGGACCAACTGACGTTCGAGCAGAGCGTCGAGTTCCTGGCGTTCCATGTCGACCTGATTGGGCGCTTCCTGTACCAGTAGCAGCGTGGCAAATTCGTGCGGACTCAGCATTGTGTGTTCTCCATGACGACCGAACGGCATAAGCAGCCGGCTTTGTAAGCCGGATCTTTTTGCTTCGAAACGTTGTACGGGGAAACTGAAAAACCGCCGGGCAAACGCGTGGAGTTTTGTATTGCGGATGCCGGGAATTGGGATTGTAGGCAAGCGTCTGACAAGTGCCAAATTCGCGTTGAAAATTTTGGCTTTGACTTTTTTTACTCGAGGAAGCGGTCCATCGCTTACGGGAATTCGGAGATTCGACTTGAAGTGCGTGCGGCGGCGCACACAAACACGAGGGCGCCCAAGTACGCGCAAACGGGCGGACGTGCACGACGTATTCATGCAGATTAATCATTAATTTATACGATAAATGAATTTGTTTTGGATTAAGTGGACAATGCAATATCCCCCTTTTCCCGCTGGCCTACAGAATTGCCCGGCATGCTGCCTCCTCGTATTTCGGACTTCATTCAATGACTCGCTTCAACTGGCAAAACCCCTATCCCACGCCGCGCCTGCCGGTGTTCGCCCGTAACATCGTTTCGACGTCCCATCCGTTGGCCGCGCAAGCTGGCCTGCGCATGCTGTGGAAGGGCGGCAATGCCGTCGACGCAGCGATCGCAGCGGCGGCCGCCATCACCGTGGTCGAACCGGTGTCGTGCGGCCTGGGCGGCGACGCTTTCGCACTCGTATGGGACGGCGAGAAGTTGCACGGCCTCAACGCGTCGGGCGTGTCGCCGGCGGCTTGGAACGTCGACTATTTCCGCCGCAAGTACGGCGAGGAGAACGGACTCGCACGGCAGCCCAAGCGCGGCTGGGACGCGGTCACCGTGCCGGGCGTCATTGCCGGATGGGAGGCGCTGCATACGAAGTTCGGCTCGCTGCCCTTCGCGGACCTGATGGAACCCGCCATCGAGATCGCCGAACGCGGTCATGCGGTGGCGAGCATCGTCGCTTACAAGTGGGCGGCGGCGGTGCCCGAGCTCAAGGATCAGCCGGGCTTCGCGAATGTGTTCATGCCGCACGGCCGCGCGCCTGATGTGAGCGAGCTCGTGCGCTTTCCCGGCCACGCTAAAACGCTGCGCATGCTCGCGCAGCATGGTCCGCGCGCGTTTTACGAAGGCGAGATCGCCGAGCGCATTGCCGCGTTCGCGCGCGAGGGCGGCGCAGCGCTGACCATGAACGACTTGCGCGGTTATCGCGCCGACTGGGTCGAGCCGATCAGCAAGGACTATCGCGGCTACACGGTGCACGAGATCCCGCCGAACGGTCAAGGCATTGCGGCGCTGATCGCGCTCGGTATTCTGGACAAATTCGATGTGAGCGCCCTGAGCGTCGATCGCATCGAGTCGCAACATCTGCAAATCGAGGCGATGAAGCTCGCCTTCGCCGACGTTTATCGCTACGTCGCCGATCCTCGCTCGATGGAGGTGACGCCCGAGCAGATGCTCGACGACGCGTACCTGGCGGAACGCGCGAAGCTCATCGATCCGTCGAAGGCGACGCAGTTCGACTTCGGCATGCCGAAGGCGGGCGGGACCATCTACATGTCGGTCGCCGACGAGCGCGGCATGATGGTGAGCTTCATCCAGTCGAACTACATGGGCTTCGGCTCGGGCGTGGTCGTGCCTGACACGGGCATCGCGCTGCAGAATCGTGGCTGTGGCTTCTCGATGGATCCGAAGTCCGCAAACGTGGTCGAAGGCGGCAAACGCCCGTTCCACACGATCATTCCGGCGTTCCTCACGCAGGAAATCGATGGCAACCGCCAAGCCGTCATGAGCTTCGGCGTGATGGGCGGTGACATGCAGCCACAAGGTCATCTGCAATCGATCGTGCGGATGCTCGACTACGGCCAGCAGCCGCAAGCGGCGTGCGACGCGCCCCGCTGGAAGGTGAATCGCGATTTCACCATCGATATCGAAGCCACGCTCGATCTCGAAACCGCGCGTGCGCTCGAAGGCCTCGGCCATACGATCAAGTCCGTCGACGATCCGTATATGGACTTCGGCTCGGGCCAATACATCTGGAAGCTCGACCCCAACGATCCCGAGCGTGGATATGTCGCGGCGAGTGACAGCCGGCGCGACGGGCTCGCAGCAGGCTTCTAAAGCCACTTTCGGAGACCGGCCACGCGGCGGTCTCCGTTTCCAAAAAATGCGCAACGATCGCTGAGTTTCGGTAGCGAGCGGGATGTGCACGCTTGTTCCAGCCGCATCCGGCACGAAACCAGGATCAGGGAAGGGGAGGAGAATTCATGAACGAACGAATATATGGAGCGCCCGATGCTCCGAGTGCGGCGGCCACGAACGCCGAAACGCTGGCCCCGAAAGCAGCGCCATCGAAGGCGATGATCCGCCGCATCGTGTTCTCGTCGTCGATCGGCAACGCACTCGAGTGGTTCGACTTTCTCGTCTACGGCTATTTCGCAACGGTCATCGCGAAGGCGTTCTTTCCGTCGAACGACGAATGGCTCTCGACGATGCTGGCCATCGGCACGTTCGGCATTTCGTTCCTGATGCGGCCACTGGGCGCGATCGTGCTCGGTATCTACGGCGACCGCAAAGGGCGCAAAGCCGCGCTCACGCTCGCCATTCTGCTGATGATGATCGGCACGCTCACCATGGCCGTGATGCCTTCGTATCAGCACATCGGCATCGCGGCGCCGCTGCTGATCCTGCTCGCGCGCCTTGTTCAAGGTTTCGCGGTCGGCGGCGAGTTCGGCAGCGCGACCGCGTTCATGGTCGAGCACAGCGAAGCGCGGCGTGGCTATTACGCGAGCTGGCAGTTCGCGAGCCAAGGGCTCGCCGCGATCATGGCTGCGGCGTTCGGCTCGGTTCTGAGCGCCTGGCTGCCGCCAGCGCAACTCGAAAGCTGGGGCTGGCGCATCCCGTTCGTCTTCGGTCTACTTGTCGGGCCGGTCGGCTATTACATCCGTTCGCACCTGGACGAAACGCCGGAGTTTCTCGCGACGCGTGCCAGCGCGAAGGCAAGCGACCCCGGCATCTCGTTCGCGAATCAATGGCTGAACCTGCTGCTTGCCGTGGGCATCGTGGCGCAATCGACTGTCGGCGTCTATGTCTTGCAACTCTATATGCCGATGTACGCGGTCAAGCAGTTGCATCTTCCGGCGACGGCATCGTTCGCCGTCGTGGTGCTCAATGGCGGACTTCAGTTCATTTTTTCCCCGTTGATGGGCGCGCTCTCCGATCGGCTC
The DNA here is from genome assembly GCF_023631365.1 of Caballeronia sp. INML2. Classification (NCBI taxonomy): domain Bacteria; kingdom Pseudomonadati; phylum Pseudomonadota; class Betaproteobacteria; order Burkholderiales; family Burkholderiaceae; genus Caballeronia; species Caballeronia sp. INML2. Next base: position 174,507 of record NZ_JALQDH010000005.1, read on the forward strand.
GGGCGCATCCGCATCATGCTCGGCACCTCGATCTTCATGGGCGTAACGATTTATCCGATGTTTGCGTGGCTTCAGGCGCATCCGACGGTCGCGTCGCTCGTCGTGCTGCAATCGGCGGCGGGCATTCTGAAGGCGGCATACTCCGGTCCGATGCCGGCGCTTATGTCCGAGATCTTTCCGACGCGGGTGCGCTCAACAGGCCTGTCGATCGGCTATGCGCTCGGTGTCACGCTGTTCGGCGGTTTCGCGCCGACGATCGTCGAAGCGTTCATTCACGTCACCGGCGACAAACTCGCGCCGAGTTACTACGTGTTGCTGGCCGCCGCGCTGTCCGGGGTTTCGCTGGCTATCGTCGCCTGGCGCATGCGTGTGGCACGTCTTGCTGCGTAAGAACCGCACACTAATACCTCGAACGCGTAAGAATCGGCGGCCTCGGCCGCCTTTTTTCATTTCCAGCACACAGCACTCAAATATCGGCGCGTTTCATGCTCGCGCACCGGCTGCCGCTCGCCTGACGTTGTAAGAAATCGGCACGCACGGAACCGGCGCGCCGCACGTGAGTCTGTCCCCATGTCTGCAAACTCGTTGCAGGGCGGCTAAGATGAAAAAGCAGCCGCTAACACTTGAATTTAAGGACGCCAGGATCGAACCGTTCACGGCGTCGCCTGAACGTCGGCCGTCTCTCGTTGGCCGATGGCGCGTTCGGTCCAGCCTGGGAGCGCGATATATGCATACAGACAGTACACACGTGATGCCTTGGCGCATCGAAGATATCGATCTCACGCGGATCGATCGCCAGAAGGCGGCATCCAACGAGCATCTTCTTTTGTTGTTGTGTGCCTGCTCGTTCATCGAGAGCGGCACCGATCTTTATACGAGCAACCTCAGCAAGTATTTTCATGACGACCCCGAGATATCGGCGTGGCTGAATAACGAGTGGGAGCCCGAAGAGATGCAGCACGGCCGGGCGCTCAAGAGATACATCAATCATGTGTGGCCCGAGTTCGACTGGGACACCGCGTTCAGGAATTTCTTCGATGAATATTCGCTGACGTGCTCTTACGAGGAGTTCGAGAAGAAGCGCGCGCTCGAAATGGTGGCGCGCTGTGTCGTCGAGACGGGGACGGCCACGCTCTACCGCGCGATCAACGATTGTTCGGATGAACCGGTGCTGAAGGAGATCACCGACAATATCCGTACGGACGAAGTGCGGCACTATAAGCACTTCTTTCACTTCTTCAAGAAGTGGAACAAGATCGAAGGCAATGGCCGCATCGCCGTGCTCGGCGCTCTTGTGCGGCGCGTGATCGAATTGAAGAGCGAAGATTCGGAAATCGCGTTGCGGCACGTGTTCGCCATTCGTTACCCGGAGCGTGCGCAGGATGCCGAGTACAACCGCGAACTGTCCGCGCGCGTGAATGCGCTCGTGCGGCGCAATCTGTCCGCGGATCAGGCCATCAAGATGCTGCTCAAGCCGCTCGACTTGCCCGCGCGCATTCAGCCGGGCGTGCACTATCCGCTCTCGAAGATGACGCAGTTGTTCTTCCGTTAATCTTTCTCGACGATGCCGGTTCAAAGCCGGCATTTTTCTATGTCCGATCACGACACGCCGCAGCCATCGCTGTCATCGCACACCGTTTTCGACGAGTGGCCGCCCGAGTTGCGCGCGCTTTTCGACGGCACGCTCGCCGACGCCGATGCTGGTTTTACCGCATCGCTATGCGCTGCCGATCGCGCCCATCGCGTGCGAACGGCGCTGCTCGGCGCCGGCGAACTGCTTGCGCCCGATGCGCGCACACTCGCCTTCGCACTATGGCCGTCGTCACGGACTGCGCAGGCGGTCACCGCGACCGGACGCGCGACTCTCGCCTTCGTATTCGACGACGCGTTCTATCAGGTGCATCTGGACGCGCGCCGCGTGCCGCTCGACGATGTGCCGCTGGCGTGCTTCGTCGGGACTATTGAGAGCGGTGAAATACAGCGGGTGGGATATGCGCGACTCACGAATGGAATCGTCTTCGAATTGACTGACGCGCAACCGGCGCTCGCACGCTGGCGCGAGCAACTCGAATGGCTGAAGCGGGCGGCGAGCGCCGCCGCCTGAAACCTCGACGCGACGCATTCGAGCGTCGCGCCAGCTTGCATCGAACGTATTAGCGACTGCGATCGCCCGATCGCAACGCATCACGCCGGCCACTAAGCAGCGCGCCAGGGTTGCCCCCCGGTCCCGGTTTGCGCGCGTTCGCGGCGTGACCCGTCTGCGCCGGCTCCTGACGTCGCGGCGCCGAAGTCGTGTTGACGTTCGGCTTGCTGTGATTGCGAGTTTCACGCGAAGGCTGAGCGCCGCCATTGTTTGCTTTCGCCGGCCGCGCGCCGCGGGCCTCACCGCTCGGACGGCTGCCTTCGCGGCGCGGCTCGCCGTTGCGGCGCGCTTCACCGCTCGGGCGTGCATCGCCCTTCGGACGCGATTCGCCATTCGGACGTCCTTCGCCGTTGCGCGGATTCTGGCGCCCCTGACCTTGTCCCTGGCCGCGCCCTTGACTGCGGCGCTGGATCGGCTCCGGCTTGGCATTCGGATCCGGTTCGAAGCCCGGAATCACCTCGCACGGAATCGGCCGCTTGATGAGGCGCTCGATGTCCTTCAGCAGTTGATGCTCGTCCACGCATACCAGCGATACCGCTTCGCCTTCCGCGCCCGCGCGCCCCGTGCGGCCGATGCGATGGACGTAATCTTCCGGCACGTTCGGCAAGTCGAAGTTCACGACATGCGGCAGTTGATCGATGTCGATGCCGCGCGCCGCGATATCCGTCGCGACCAGCACTTGCAGCGTCTGATCCTTGAATTCGGCGAGCGCGCGCGTGCGCGCCGACTGGCTTTTGTTGCCGTGAATCGCGAGCGCGCTGATGCCGTCGCGCGTCAATTGCTCGGCGAGACGATTCGCGCCGTGCTTCGTGCGCGTAAAGACGAGTACCTGGAACCAGTTGTTGCCGCGGATGAGATGCGTGAGCAGTTCGCGCTTGCGATCGCGATCGACGGGGTAAATCTTCTGCTCGACCTTCTCGGCCGTCGTATTGCGACGCGCGACTTCGATCAGCGCGGGCGAATCGAGCAGGTTGTCGGCGAGCGCCTTGATCTCGTCGGAGAACGTGGCCGAGAACAGCAGATTCTGGCGCTTCGCCGGCAGGCGCGCGAGCACGCGCTTGATATCGTGGATGAAGCCCATGTCGAGCATGCGATCGGCTTCGTCGAGCACGAGAATTTCGAGCTGCGAAACGTCGATCGTCTTTTGCTGCATGTGGTCGAGCAGACGTCCCGGCGTCGCGACGACGATATCGACGCCACGGCGCAGCGCGTCGATCTGCGGATTGATGCCAACGCCGCCGAACATCACCGTCGACTTGAGCTTGAGGTACTTGCCGTACGCGCGGACGCTTTCCTCGACCTGCGCGGCGAGTTCGCGCGTCGGCGTGAGGATCAGTGCGCGCACCGGGCGTTTCGCGCCGCCCGTGGCGGGTGCCAGTTGCGACAGGCGTTGCAGGATCGGCAGCGTGAAGCCGGCGGTCTTGCCCGTGCCGGTCTGCGCGCCCGCGAGCAGGTCGCCGCCTTTCAGAACGGCGGGAATCGCCTGAAGCTGGATGGGAGTGGGACTGGAATAGCCGAGTTCGTTGACGGCGCGAAGCAGAGGTTCCGACAGACCGAGTGAATCAAAAGACATAGATTGGATACTTGTTCGTTGTGTCGAACGGCGCGCATGCGAATCAGGCTGCGGCGAATCATGGTTCGGCCGGCAGAGCGCATGTGCATCGCTCGAAGAAAAATCGGGCGGCGGGTCATTCGGCGATCAGCGATTGCCGGACGTTGCCGCGAGGGTCGACGTGCTATCAAGACACGTCATCTGGCGCCAAGTTGCATCGAAGGACACTTCGACGCGGCGGCGCCCGTTTCAGCCGACGCTCACGCGACGTAGCGCGCGACGCTCACAAACTGACACAGGCTGCCTGCGAGCACGAACAGATGCCAGATTCCGTGTCCGTGCCGAATACGCTCGTCGTTGATGAAAAACCAGATGCCCGCGGTGTACACGACGCCGCCCGCCACCAGCCACGCGGTTCCCGCGGGTGGTAGCGCCGTCACGAGCGGATGAATGGCTACGAGCGCGAGCCATCCCATCAACACGTACAGCACCATCGATACGCTGCGGGTTCGGCGCCCGAGCGTCAGTTCCTGCGTAATGCCGAGCACCGCAAGCCCCCAACTCACGCCGAAGAGGGACCAGCCCCAGGGACCACGCAAGGTCACCAGTGTATACGGCGTATAGCTGCCGGCTATCAACAAGTAGATGGCCGAGTGATCGCACTTCTGCAGTATCGCCTTGATGCGCGGCGTGCGCACGCAGTGATACAGCGTCGAGATGATGTAGAGCGCGCACAGCATCGCGCCATACACCGCGAAACTGACGACCTTGTACGCGTCTCCGTCGAGCGCGCCCATCGTGACGAGCGCGGCCAGGCCTGCCACCGACAGCAGCGCGCCGATCAGATGGCTGATGCTGTTGAAACGCTCGCCTGTGTGCATGATCGATCCGCCAAAAAACAAGGGGCGCGGCCCCAACTACGAAGGCTGCGCCCCAAATGCGTATTGTACGCTCTATTGGCGGAAGGCCGCCGCGGACCTCAGTCGAGCGGCGCCGAACGCAGATTACTCACCTGTTGCGGCGACACCGGCGTGCCGTGGTTGCCCCACGACATACGGATGTATGTCACGACTGCAGCAACTTCCGTGTCCGACAGCGACTGCGCGAAAGGCGGCATGCCGTGCGGCATCGGATTACCTTCCGTGCTCGGCGGATAGCCGCCGTTCAAGGTCATGCGGATCGGGTTGACGGCCGACGGCATCTGGATCGACTGGTTGTTGGCGAGCGGCGGATAAGCCGGCGGCTTGCCAAGACCGTTTTCCTGGTGGCACTTCGCGCAGTTCTCGGTGTAGACCTTCTTGCCGAGCGTGAGCAGTTCGCCGCCGAATTTCTCGGACGTCTCGAGCTGCATGACTTCCGGCGCTTCCTTCTTCTGCGGGATCGACTTGAGATACGTCGAAATCGCGTTGACGTCCGCGTCGGTCATGTACTGCAGGCTGTTGTGAACCACTTCGGCCATCGGGCCGAACACCGCGCCGCGCTGCGACACACCGGTCTTCAACAGATCGTTGATGTCCTTCAGGTCCCAGTCACCGAGGCCCGCTTCCTTGTTCGACGTGAGCGACGGCGCGTACCAGTTCTGCAACGGAATCAGGCCGCCGGCGAAGGCTGCAGAGCTGACAGGGCCGCCCATCGCGTTGATCGACGTGTGGCACATGGCGCAATGGCCGAGGCCTTCGACCAGATACGCGCCGCGATTCCACTCGACCGATTTGGTCGGATCCGGCTTGTATTCGCCTTCGCTGAAGAAGAGGGTGCGCCAGCCGATCAGCAGGTTGCGGTTGTTGAACGGGAAGCGCAGTTCATGCGGACGGCTGGGCTCGGAAACGGGCGGCACGGAACGCAGGTACGCGTAGATCGCGTCGGAGTCGGCGCGCGTGACCTTCGTGTAGCTCGTGAACGGGAAGCCGGGGTAGAGCAGGCTGCCGTCCTTCGAACGGCCCGTGTGCATGGCGCGATAGAAGTCGTCGGAGGTCCACTTGCCGATGCCGTATTGATCGTCAGGCGTGATATTCGGCGTGAACATCGTGCCGAAAGGCGTGGCCATCGGCAGGCCGCCCGCGAATTGCTTGCCGCCGCGCACCGTGTGGCACGCGATACAGTCGCCGGCGCGCGCGAGATATTCACCTTGCTTGATGAGCGCGGCCTTGTCGGCCGGCGTCGCCGCGATGGCGCCGCCCGAATGCAGGTTGTCGCCGCCCGACCAGAGAACGGCGCCGGCTGCGACGGCTGCCACCACGACAGCCGAGGAAAGTGCGAACAGGGACTTGCGTTTCATTTTGTTGTCGCTCCAGACGCCTTATTGCGGTTCGCTGCCGCACTTGAGCGGCATCTTCAACGAGCCAGCGGGCGCGGGCACCGGGTTGGCGGGTGCTTGTTGCGTGGACAGCCAGGCGGCGACGGCGGTCACGTCGTCATCCGTCAGGCGCGAGGCGATCTGCTGCATGCAATCGGGCGCCTTCGCGTGACGCGTGCCCGACTTCCATGCGCCGACTTGCGCGCTGATGTAGTCGGAATGCAGACCGACGAGGCCCGGAATGGCCGGTTGCATGCCGGTCAGACCCTTGCCGTGGCAGGCCGCGCACGCGGGAATGTTCTTCGATGCATCGCCGTTCAGGACGATCTGTTGGCCGCGCGCGAGCGTCGTTGCGGAGACGTTCGACTTGGCAGGCGGCGGATACGGCGGCCGCTGATTCGAGAAGTACGTCGCGATTTGATGAAGATAATCGTCCGAGAGATACGTGACGAGGTAGTTCATCGGCGGGTACTTGCGCCGGCCTTCGCGGAAATTCTGGAGCTGGTTGTACAGATAGTCGGCCGGCTTGCCGGCAAGACGCGGGAAGTAGTCGTTGTCCGTGCCTTCACCATGAACGCCGTGGCACGCCGTACAGCCTTGCACGCGCGCGGCCATCGTGTCCGGTGCGATCGGCTGGTTTTGCGCCTGCGCGGCGGAGCTGAAAACGCCCGCGCTGCCTACCAGAGCCGAGGCAAAAGCCATAGCGAGCAGCGGACGAAAAATGCGTCTTGAAAACACGCGACACTCCATGAAATTCGGGGACCTGCCGAGCTTCGTGCGGCTCGGTGCGAAGGTGGCGAACCACGGCCACGCAGGGGGCGGTGGGTGGCGGACCACGGCCACAGCGGCTCGACGAGCCTCTGATGCGACGCGGCATTCTATCATCGATGCATGATGATGACTATTTGACACAATCTCGCTCTAAGTCCCGCTGCAGCGCATTCGCGACAATTTGCCGCGTGGCTATTGACCACCCGCGACGAACTTAATAGGCACGAGTCGTCCATTGCCTTTCGACAAATAATCGACTCGACGCAAAGACGCCCGATCGATGCGCTTCATGCAGTTTCGGAAGCGGCCGACAAAAATTCAAGGCGTTTCGTCGACGTTCGATGCTGTGCTGCAACCTGGACGTTCGTTTAGACTCCGCAGATTTCCTTCGATGAGCTTCCCTTCTGCCATGCACGTTCGCGCCGCGACCGGTCCCGCATGATGAACGACGATCCTCTCTGGCTTGCGCAGACGGCATTCGCGGCGCTCGCCGATCTCGCCTTTGCCTGCACGCTCGGCGCGTTGCTCTTGGCCGGCTGGCTGTCGCGCGAACAGGCGTTCGCGCCACCTTCGGCCGTTTTGCCCGCGCGGCAGGGATGTCGGCGTGCCGCGCGCGGGGGTCTGATCGCTGCAATCGTGCTGGTTTCGTGCAACTTCGTTTCTTTGTGGCTGCAGTCGGCGGCAATGAGCGGCGTGCCCATCCTGCAAGCGGGCGCGTCGTTGTGGCTCGTCGCGACGGGCACGCACGTGGGCATCGGCTGGTCGGTCGCGCTCGCGGGCAGCGTGCTTTTGTTGCTCGCGGCGAGCGGCGCGCCGCTATCGATTTCGCGGATCGTATCGACGGTGCTCGCCGCGCTGATCGTCGCTGCGGGAAAGTCGGCGATCGGCCACGCAGCCGACGCGGGCGCGTTCTCCTTCGCCGAAGGTGTGCAAACGCTGCATCTGCTCGCGACCGCGGCGTGGGGTGGCATCGTCATCGCGGGCGCGTTCGTGTTGCCGGCGCTCGATACCTCGGTGGCGCGCGCGGCTTTGATCCGCACGGTTGCGCGCATGTCGCGAGCGGCGTCGCTGGCGGTCGTGCTCGTCGTCCTGACGGGCGTGTTCAATGCGTGGCGCGGCGCCGCCGGCTCTCTCGCGACGCTCACTGCGAGCACCTGGGGCCACGCGTTGATCGTGAAGATCGCGCTGGTCGCGGCGGCGCTCGCGTTCGGCGCGCTGAATCGATGGTCGGCGTTGCCGCGTCTGCAACGCTCTGCATCGACGATGGACGCTCACACGGTCATCAACGTCATGCGCATGGAAGCAGTGATGATGGCCGGCGTGTTCGTGGCAGCGGCCGTGCTGTCGCACAGCGTGCCGGGATCGGCGCTGGCGGGCTGAGCGCGCGCTTATTCGTAGCCGAGTTTGTGAGAGACGATCGGCGCGCAAAAGAGCGCCACTGCGCAGCCGATGATCTTGCCCTGCAGTTCGACGAACGCGGTATGTGAATCCACGACGAACAGCACTTCGAGCAATTGTGGCAGGCAGAATACGAACGCCGCGCCGATGAACCAGCGCGTCACCGCCGCAATGCGCCAGTGATGCTGCGCACCGATTCCCGCCGCCACCACACGCGCCACGCCCAGCGCGACGAGCGAGCCCACGGCCAGTTGGGCTCGGACATATTCATCGGGAAGGACGTGCCACATGATCGTTCTCGCTCTTTTTAGTGACTATGGGCAAGGGTACGCGCAGGAAGCTCGGCAGTATGTACGAAAAAACTCAGTTCGTGGGCGCAGACATCGAAAGGCGTGGCCCGCGTTCACGGCATCGCTCAGAACGTGTGCTCGGGACCCGGGAAGCTGCCGTCCTTCACGGCGCGCACATACGCTTCGACGGCCGCGAAAATGCTCGGCTGGCCTTGCATGAAGTCCTTGACGAAGCGAGGCCGCTTGCCGTGAAAGATGCCGAGCATGTCGTGCAGCACGAGCACTTGTCCCGAGCAGTCGATGCCCGCGCCGATGCCGATAGTCGGAATCGCAAGCGCCTGCGTGACATCGCGCGCGAGCAGCGTCGGCACCGCTTCGATCACGAGCAGCTGGGCGCCCGCCTCCTGCAGCGCGATGGCGTCGCGCTTCATCTGTTCGGCCGCCGCTTCGGACTTGCCCTGCACCTTGAAGCCGCCGAACGCGTGCACCGATTGCGGCGTGAGCCCGACGTGCCCGCATACCGGAATCGACCGCTCGACGAGGAAGCGCACGGTGTCCGCGAGCCATTCGCCGCCTTCGATCTTCACCATCTGGGCGCCCGCGCGCATCAGTTGCACGGCGTTCGCATAGGCATCTTCCTTCGAGCCGATCGTGCCGAACGGCATGTCCGCGACGATGAGCGCGCTCCGGTTGCCGCGCGCGACGGATGCCGTGTGATAGGCAATGTCGGCGAGCGTGACGGGCAGCGTCGTGCTGTGCCCTTGCAGCACATTGCCGAGCGAATCGCCGATCAACATGACATCGACGCCCGCGCGGTCGAGCAGCGCGCCGAAGCTCGCGTCGTAGCACGTGAGCATCGCGATGCGCTCGCCGGCCTCGCGCATGGATTGAAGCTTGGGTACGGTGATCGTCGAGCGATTCGTTTCCTGCAGATACGTCATGATCGTTTCACTAAAGAGTCGCTAAAGAGGGCGGGGCCGCGCGACGCGCTCAAACCGATACGCCTTTGACAAAGAATTCCTTGCGTCCGCGCATTGATTCGATGCGTTCGATCAGGAGCGCGAGATCGTCGTCCGATTCGAGCGGGTTCAGGTGCTCCGCATTCACGGTGAGCAACGGCGTCGCGTCATAGTGATAGAAGAAGTCGTTATAAGCATCGCAGAGCGCGCGCAGATACGAATCGGAGATTTGCAGCTCCATCGGCAGCGCGCGTTTCTGGATGCGCGAGAAGAGCACTTCAGGGCTCGCCTGCAGATAGACGACGAGATCGGGCGCGGGGCCGCTCGAGCGTATGCGCGAGGCGACCTCCTTGTAGAGCTGGAACTCGTCGTCGGGGAGCGTGAGGCGCGCGAAGAGATCGCTCTTCTGCGTGAGGAAGTCGGTCATCAACGCGGCGCCGCTCGTCACGATATCGGCGGCTTCCTGCGTCTGCGATGCGCGCTGTAACGCGAAACTCAATTGCGTGGCGAGCGCGTGTCGCGTGGTGTCGCGATAGAAGCGTTCGAGAAACGGATTGTCCTGCGGACGCTCGAAGAGCGTGCGCATCGACCAGCGTTCGGCGAGCAGCGTCGCGAGCGTCGTCTTGCCGACGCCGATCGGCCCTTCGATCGCGATGTAACGATGCGGCGGCCGCAGTTGCGGCGCGGTCACGGTGAGTGGTGGAGCGCTCATCGGCAGTCTGTCTTGTGGTTGGATGAGACGGCGGTTGCGTCGGCGTCGCGCGGGTTCGTTCCGACCATGCACTGGCATGTCGCGACTTTTTCGATGCGCTGATCGGCGACGCCCGCGATGAACGCATCCGCGCGGCCGCGTTGGGGAAGAATGAGATCCGGCTCGAGTTCGATGAGCGGCACGAGCACGAAGGCGCGCTCGGTCATGCGCGGGTGCGGCACGACGAGATCCGCTTCGTCGATGCTCGATGCACCGTACAGCAGGATGTCGAGATCGAGCGTGCGCGGCGCATTGCGATACGGCCGCTCGCGCCCGAACTGCTCTTCGATGTGATGACACAGGCGCAGAAGCGATCGCGCCGGCAGGCTCGTTTCGAGCTTGACGACGCAATTGAAATAGTCGTCGCCCGATGCATCGATCGGGGCGGTGCGATAGAGGCTCGATTTCGCGAGCACGGTGATCGTGTGTTGCTGAGCGAGACACACGACTGCGTCTTTCAGGGTCTGGCGCGCATCGCCGAGATTCGCCCCCAGGCCCAGATAAGCAATCGTCATGGCAGAAGTCCTACGCGTGGGTCACAGCGAAAAGCGAGGAAAGCAACGTCGCTCTTCGCTACTGTAACCAAAACCGGCGTTACTCGTTGTCGGCGTCTTCGCGCTTGTTCGCCGCACTCGAGATCGTGTCGCCATCGTTTCCTTGTTCAGCCTGCTCGACCGGCGCACCCGGCTCGCCCGAGCGGCGTTTCGCGTTGCTGCGGCGCCTGCGCTTCTTCGGGCCGTTGCGCTCCTTGCCGCCTTGCGACAACAGTGCTTCGCGCTCGGCATGATCGCCGTCGATGAAGTCGCTCCACCACTGGCCGATGGCCGCATCGAGTTCGCCCGATTCGCAACGCAGTAGCAGGAAATCATACCCCGCTCTGAATCTTTGGTGTTCCAGCAGCTTCAGCGCGCTGCGGCCGCGCTTTTCCAGCCGATGCTGAAGACTCCAGATCTCGCGCATATCCGACGAGTAGCGCTTGTGGATCGCGAGCTTCTCGGTCTGCATGTCGAGGACATCGTCCATCGCGCGATGCAAGGCAGGCACCGGATACTCGCCGTTCGCGGTGTATTGCTGCCAGCGCGTCTGCACGTCGTGCCACAAGAGCGTGGCGAAGAGAAAGCCCGGCGAAACCGGCTTGCCGGCGCGCACGCGCTCGTCGGTGCTCGTGAGCGCGAGCGTGACGAACTTCTCGCCGTGCGGCTGTTCGAGCACGACGTCGAGCAGCGGCAGCACGCCATGATGCAAGCCTTCCTGACGCAGCCGTGTGAGACACGCGAGCGCATGACCCGAGAGCAGCAGCTTCAGCATTTCATCGAAGAGACGCGCGGCCGGCACGTTGTTCATCAGGTCGGCGAGATCCTTGATCGGCGCGCGCGTGGCCTCGTCGATTTCGAAGCCGAGCTTCGCCGCGAAGCGCACGACGCGCAGCATGCGCACCGGATCTTCGCGATAACGCGTGGCCGGATCGCCGATCATGCGCAACAGGCGCGCGCGGATATCGGCCATGCCGTCGTGATAGTCCAGCACGGTTTGCGTGGCCGGATCGTAGTACATCGCGTTGATAGTGAAGTCGCGGCGCGTGGCGTCTTCGTGCTGCTCGCCCCAGACGTTGTCGCGCAACACGCGGCCGCTCGCATCGACGGCATGCGTGCGGCCATCGAGCTCGCCGCGTTTAAGGCGGCGCGGCGGCTCCGACACCGGCTCGGGCGGGGCGTCCATCAACGCGCGAAACGTCGATGTCTCGATGATCTCCTGCCCGAACTGCACGTGCACGATCTGAAAGCGCCGCCCGATGATGCGCGCGCGGCGAAAGAGCTTCTGCACCTGATCGGGTGTGGCGTCGGTCGCGACGTCGAAGTCTTTCGGCGCGACGCCGAGCAGCAGATCGCGCACCGCGCCGCCGACGATGAACGCGCGATGCCCCGCGTGCTGCAAGCCGTCGGTCACGCGGACCGCGTTCTTCGAGATCAGCGACGGATCGATGCCGTGAATGTCCGACGACAGGATCACCGGCACATTCGGGTCGCGCTTCACGGGCGCGGCGGCTTTCTTGCGCGTGCTCTTGCGAGCGGGCTTGGCGTCGGGCGAAGCCGCCGTCGTGTCGTTCGCTGCGCTTTCGTTGGAGTCGGCGCTTTCTTGCCCGAACAGCTTGCGGATGAGTTTTTTAATCACGTGTGTCGAACAGGTTCAGGATGCGCCAGCCTTTGGCTTGCGCATGCGCGCGCAGGGTGTCGTCGGGGTTGGTCGCGACTGGATCGGTGACGCGCTCCAGCAGCGGGATGTCATTGTGCGAGTCGCTGTAGAAATAGCTGTGCCTGAAGTCGGACAGCGTCTTGCCGATCGATGCGAGCCATTGCTCGACCCGCACGATCTTGCCTTCGCGATAGCTCGGCGTGCCGGTCGGCCGGCCGGTGAGCGCGCCGTGCGGATGGTCGTCCACGGTTTCCACTTCGCATGCGATCAACGTTTCGATGCCGAAGGCTTCCGCGATCGGCGCGGTGATGAACGCGTTGGTCGCCGTGACGAGACAGCAAAGGTCGCCGTTGTCCTGATGCTCGCGCACCAGCGTGACGGCGGCCGGCACGATGCGCGGATTGATCACCTCGCGCATGAACTGCGCGTGCCAGTCGGTGAGCTGCTCGCGCGAGTATTTCGCGAGCGGCGCGAGCATCGCGTGCAGATACGCGTTGATGTCGAGCACGCCCGCCTTGTAATCGGCGTAGAAGGCGTCGTTCTGACGCGCGAAGGATTCCCCGTCGACGATGCCGAGCTTCACCATGAAGCGGCCCCATTCATGGTCGCTGTCGGTGGGAATGAGCGTGTGGTCGAGATCAAAGAGGGCGAGGTTCATGGGTGCGCATTTTACTTGAAGCGGGTCGGGGCGTTGTCCGGCGCGGCCGCGCGGGGATCGGGGTCGAGCGGATCGCCGGGGAGATCGGACGGCGCGCCGGACGGCCGTTCTTGCGCCGACACGGGAACGAGCGGCGCGGCGCGGCCCGTTTGCTGGAGCATCGTGCGCAGGAGCGGGCGCGTCACCGCGCGCTTTTGCTCCAGCGAGAAGCGGTCGAGCTCGTCGAGCAGGGCCATGAGGCTCGGCATGTCGCGCCTGAAGTGCGTGAGCAGATAGCCGGGCACGTCCTCGGCGAGCACGATGCCGCGTTCGCGCGCCGCGTGCTTCAGCACCGACGCCTTCGCTTCGTCGGAAAGCGGCTGCAGATGGAACACGAGGCCCCAGCCGAGCCGTGTGCGCAGATCTTCGCGCACGGTGAGCGCGAGCGGCGCGTCGTTGCCGGTGGCGACGAGCGCGCTCGACGGATACGCGCGCACTTCGTTGAAGAGATTGAAGAGGGCGATCTGCTGCGCGGCGGACAGGCGGTCGCAATCGTCGACGGCGTAAAGCGTCACGCGCGGATCGAAGCCGAACGCGTTGAGCGCGCTTTGCGGGCTCAGGTAGCGCGCATGGCCGTTCGCCTCGTGCGTGAGCGCCTGCAGCAGATGGCTGCGGCCGCTGCCCGGCTCGCCCCACACGTAGAACGTGCGGTCGGCGACCGGCCCGGCCGCGAGTGCGCCTTCGAGCTCGCGCAACCGCGCGATCAGTTCGTGATTGCCGGCGGCGAAAAAATTGTCGAAGGTGGCGGGCGGCGGCGTGCCCAGATCGAGCGTCAGTTGGCGTTGCACGGGAGATCGGTGTCGTCGGGCCTTGAGTCGGGCATATCTTGAAAACTGCCGGATGAGCCACGGGTGTACGCGCAAAGCCGCAGCGGAGCGCCCTGTGCGGCCGTGGCTCGGGCGCTTTTCAGACCGGCTTCGATCTCGAAAAGAGCGCCTTCGCGATTTCTGGCGAACGCGGGAAAATCCGGCCTGCCGACCGTCGTCGGGTCATCATCGGGTAAAATCGCATTTTACCGACCTTCTTGCTTCCCTCCCCATGAATCAACCGAAATCCGCTCCAGACGCCCAAGGTTTGTCGTATCGCGACGCGGGCGTGGACATCGACGCGGGCGACGCGCTCGTCGACCGGATCAAGCCGTTTGCCAAGAAAACCTTGCGCGACGGCGTGCTGGGCGGCATCGGCGGATTCGGCGCGCTCTTCGAAGTGCCGAAGAAGTACAAGGAGCCGGTGCTCGTGTCGGGCACGGACGGCGTAGGCACGAAGCTGCGCCTCGCGTTCACGCTGAACCGTCATGACACCGTCGGCCAGGATCTCGTCGCGATGAGCGTGAACGACATCCTCGTGCAGGGCGCCGAGCCGCTCTTCTTCCTCGATTACTTCGCGTGCGGCAAGCTCGACGTGGACACCGCCGCCGACGTCGTGAAGGGCATCGCGACGGGTTGCGAACTGGCGGGCTGCGCGCTGATCGGCGGCGAGACGGCGGAAATGCCGGGCATGTATCCCGATGGCGAATACGACCTCGCGGGCTTCGCGGTCGGCGCGGTGGAAAAGAGCAAGATCATCGACGGCAGCACGATCAAGCCGGGCGACGTGGTGCTCGGGCTGGCTTCGAGCGGGATTCATTCGAACGGTTATTCGCTGGTGCGCAAGATCATCGAGCGCGCGAATCCCGATCTGAACGCCGACTTCGACGGCCGCTCGCTTGCCGACGCGCTGATGGCGCCGACGCGCATCTACGTGAAGCCGCTGCTTTCGACGATGCAAAGCGTGACCGTGAAGGGCATGGCGCATATCACGGGCGGCGGTCTCGTCGAAAACATTCCGCGCGTGCTGCGCGAAGGGCTCACGGCCGAGCTGGATCATCGCGCGTGGCCGCTGCCGCCGCTCTTCGCTTGGCTGCGGAAGCACGGCGGCGTCGCGGATGCGGAGATGCATCGCGTGTTCAATTGCGGCATCGGGATGGCGGTGATCGTCGCGGCGGAAGATGCCGATGCGGCTACCGGTTTGCTGTCGGCTGCGGGCGAGCAGGTGTGGAAGATTGGCGTCGTGCGCGAGAGCAAGGAAGGGGAGGCGCAGACGGTGGTGGTATGAGCGCCGCGCGATTGGGCTGATTTGAAGGCAAAAACCCTCGCTTTGCGCGAGGGTTTTTGTTTTTTGGGTGGGGCGGTTACGGTTGCCTTGGCCTATCAATTGGTTCAATAGCCGCAGCGACTTTGGTATGCCGAATCCCCATCTAAATACATCGTCTGAATAACAACTACCAGGAATGTACATAACGTCATGCTCGGGAGTAGATCCAAGTTGTCTTGTGAGGAACGCGGCGGCGATTTTGTTGAAGGCCGGGCGCGGAGCCGTCAGATGATAGTGGAATGTTGTCGAGGATTCGGAAACGGGTGCGGTCAAACGCGTTCCGGAAGAGATTAGGTCGCCTAGATAAACTTTACCTTGATACTCGACATACATGTCATCGGCAGTCAGGAATCGGCCGCTGTCAGCGCCCCCGCCTGCTGGTCTCGAGATTTGGTACCCGCCGAGCGTTTTGACGTCATATATGGGACGGCCGGCGCTCTTTTTCTTAAGTCTTGCATGGTTCCGTCGAATAGAACTTTCGAAAGATCGACGCGAAGGAATTCGGTTTGAGCCGTGTAGCGTTTCCGCCTGATAGTGCATTTTTTGCACTATCAGGCGGATTGGAAGATGCTAGCTTTTTGAAACGATTACACGCAATATTTCAGTCTGCTTTTTCAGACTTTCGGAACGCGAACGAGTGCTTCCATTGCCCGCTCGGTCGCATCCCCCGCGCAGCAATCCACCACGACGCGCTCCGGCATCGCTCTCAACCACGTCAACTGCCGCTTGCATAACTGCCGCGTCGCAAAGATGCCCTTGTCGCGCATCTCGTCGTAGCGCGTTGCGCCGTCGAGGTATTCCCACGCTTGCCGATAACCGACGCAGCGCATCGACGGCATCGACAGATCGAGATCGCCGCGCTCGCGCAGCCGCTTCACTTCGTCGATGAAACCGTGCGCGAGCATCGCATCGAAGCGCGCGGCGATGCGTGCATGCAGCACCGCGCGATCCGACGGCTCCAGCGCGACCGGCACGAAGCGATACGGCGCATCCACGTGCTGGGTACGCGGTGCGGCGAGGAGCGTGGACATCGGTTGTCCCGTCAGCATGAAGATTTCGAGCGCGCGCTGGATACGCTGCGAGTCGTTCGGTGCGAGCCGCGCGGCCGTTTTCGGATCGACCGCCGCGAGCCGCGCGTGCAGTGCGGGCCAGCCGTCGCGTGCGGCGTCGGCGTCGAGCGTCGCGCGCACGTCGGCGTCGGCGGTGGGGAGATCGTTCAGGCCTTGCGTCAGCGCCTTGTAGTACAGCATCGTGCCGCCGACCAGCAACGGCACATTGCCCCGCGCGATGATCTCGCCGACCAGCCGCAGCGCATCCGCGCGAAACTGCGCGGCGGAATAGCTCTCGGCAGGATCGATGATGTCGATCAGATGATGCGGCGCCGCCGCGCGCTCCTCAGCGCTCGGCTTGGCCGTGCCGATGTCCATCTCGCGATAGACGAGCGCCGAATCCACACTGACGATCTCGACCGGATGCCGCGCCGCGAACGCGAGCGCCGCCGCCGTTTTCCCCGAGGCCGTCGGCCCGAGCAGACACGCCACACGCAAAGCGGTATCGCTCATTGTCCGCGCATGAAAAGGCGGTCGAGATCGGCGAGCGTGAGCTGATACCACGTCGGCCGGCCGTGATTGCATTGATCGGCGCGCTCGGTCGCTTCCATCTGGCGCAGGAGCGCGTTCATCTCGTCGAGCGTGAGCCGGCGATTCGCGCGCACCGCGTTGTGACACGCGAGCGTGCCCAGCAATTCGTGTTGACGCTCGGTGAGCACGCGCGATCCGCCGTAGGCGTGCAGGTCGGCAAGGACGGCGCGTGCGAGCGATTGCAGATCGGCGTCCTTCAGCAGCGCGGGCACGGCGCGGATCGCGATCGATGTCGGCGACAGCACCGCGAGATCGAAACCGAGCGCATCGAGCGTGTCGCGCTCTTCCTCGACGGTGCCGATCTCGACCGGTTCGGCCGTCATCGACACGGGAATCAAAAGCGGCTGCACCGCGATCGCCCGGTCGGCGAGCGCGTGCTTGAACTGCTCATAGAGAATGCGCTCGTGCGCGGCGTGCATGTCGACGATCACGAGGCCGCGCGCGTTTTGCGCCAGCACGTAGATGCCGTGAATCTGGCCGACGGCGAATCCGAGCGGCTGTTCGCCGGCGTGATCGAGTGCGCTGTCGTTTGCCATGACCGGCGCCGCGGGCCGCTCGTCCGCGCTCGGGTAAGGCGTGTCGATGGAAGTCGTCGCGTTCGGCGTGCCCGCGCCGGTGTCCTTGCGCCCGAACAGCGCGTCATACAGCGCGAGCGGCTGCGCGACCGGCAGCGTGCCCTGCGTCATGCGCGACTGGCGCATCCAGTTCGTGCCGTTCTCGCTTTTGAGATGCAGTGTGTCGGGCGCACCGGCAAATGGCTTCGCACTGAACGACGCCGGGCCGGTCGGCTGCAACTGCGCCGCGTGGCCGCCCGATGTCGTCTCCGGCGAAGCGCCCGCATGCCGGGCGAGCGCGCGCTGCACGGCATGGAAGACATATTGGTGGATCGAGCGCGAATCGCGAAAGCGTACCTCGATCTTCGACGGATGCACGTTCACATCGACGGATTCGGGCGGCAGATCGAGAAACAGCACGTACGCCGGATAGCGATTTCCGTGCAACACGTCTTCATACGCGGCGCGCACCGCGTGCGTGAGCAGCTTGTCGCGCACGAAGCGGCCGTTCACGAAGAAATACTGCTGGTCGGCGCGGCCGCGGCTCGCGGTGGGCAGGCCCGCGCAGCCGTAGACGGCGAGCGGCCCGGCGCGTTCGTCGAGCGGCAGATGCGCGGTTTCGAACACCTCGCCGAGAATCTTCGCGACGCGCGTTTGCGGATCGCTCGCGTTCCAGTGCTCCACGGCCTTGCCGTTATGCATCACCGAAATCGCGACGTCGGGCCGCGCGAGCGCGGTGCGGCGGATCACGTCGAGGCAATGTCCGAGCTCGGTCTGCTCGCTCTTCAGGAACTTGCGGCGCGCGGGCGTGTTGAAGTACAGCTCGCGCACTTCCATCGTCGTGCCGACGGTGCCGGCCGCCGGCGAGATCGCGCCGGTCTGCGCGTCGATGCGCGTGGCGTGCGGGCAGCTTTCCGTGCGGCTCGTGATGAACAGCTCGGCCACTGATGCGATCGACGCGATCGCCTCTCCGCGGAACCCCAGTGTTGCGACGGCTTCGAGCTCGGCGAGCGAGCGGATCTTGCTCGTGGCGTGGCGCATCAGCGCGAGGGGAAGTTCGTTCGGCGGAATGCCGCAGCCGTCGTCGGCGACCACGATGCGTTTCACGCCGCCTTCGTCGAGCGTGATGCGCAAGGTCGTCGCGCCCGCGTCGAGCGCGTTTTCCAGCAGTTCCTTGACGACCGACGCCGGCCGTTCCACCACCTCGCCCGCGGCGATCTGGCTGATGAGCTGGTCGGGCAGCGGGGCGATCGCGCGCGAACGGCGCACGCTGTCGGCGGTCAAATCGCCAGCGGAGGGTTCGTTGAGGTCGGACATGCCGAAATTATAACGATTCGCAACGTTTCGCCCGTTTCGCCTCTGGCTCGACCGGGCGCATCCGTCCATGCCCGCCAACGCGCCGCACAATGACGCCTGGATACGGTTTTTTTAACCGGCTCGATGTACCACTTCGGTATCATGGCGCGACTCCCGCTTTCGATGCCGATGCGCCGCTTTTCCGGCGCCGGCGCAACTTTTCGAGGAAAGATTTTTGGACACGTTGCTGCAATTCCTGGGACTCATTCTTCACATCGACAAGTCGCTCGGTGTCTTCATCCAGAATTACGGCGCCTGGGTCTACGCGGTGCTGTTCCTGATCGTGTTCTGCGAAACCGGACTCGTCGTGTTCCCGTTCTTGCCGGGCGATTCGCTGCTGTTCATCGGCGGAGCCTTCGCCGCGTCGCACGAGATGGATCTCCTCGCGCTGATCGCGTTGCTGCTCATCGCGGCGGTGACCGGCAACACGGTGAATTACTGGATCGGCCGCGCCATCGGACCGAAAGTCTTCGACACGAACATTCCCGTGCTGGAGCGCTTTCTCGACCGGGCCGCGTTGCAGAAGACGCATAACTTCTATGAGAGGCACGGCGGCAAGACGATCGTGATCGCGCGTTTCGTGCCGGTGGTACGGACCTTCGCGCCGTTCGTCGCGGGGGTATCGTCGATGAGTCACGCGCGCTTTCAGTTGTTCAATATTCTGGGCGCGCTCGTCTGGGTGCTGTTGCTGGTGCTGCTCGGTTTTTTCTTCGGCAACATTCCGTTCATCAAGCAGTATCTGAACGTGATCGTGCTGGTGGGAATCGGTGCCGCGATCGTGCCGATCGCGATCGGCGCGCTCTGGAAGATGAGCCGCCGCAATTCGAAGGCTTGAGATAGGGGCGGGGGGGGGGGGGGGCCGCCCCCCCCCCCCCCCCGGCGCCGCCCCCCCCCGCCCCCCCCGCGCCCCCCCCGCCCGCGTTTAAAAACAACACCCCCCCCCCCCACCCC
>NZ_JALQDH010000006.1:0-15349 GCF_023631365.1 Caballeronia sp. INML2
TTTTTTTTTTTTTTTTTTTTGTTTTGGTCTCGGGTTTTGTGCCATTCGGATATCGCCGCGATATTTATTTTGCCCCGCCAAATTTGTATGTTTTTATATGGGGCCGCCCCGCGCGGCCGCCGAACGCCGGCCTCGCGGGCGCTGCGCAGCCGCGTCAGGCGCGGCGGAACAGGCGGATGATGAAAAGCAGCACCACCGCGCCGATCACGGCCGTAAGCAGTGTGCCGAGGATGCCGCCGCCGAACGAGAGGCCGAGCGTGCCGAAGATCCATCCGCCGATCACGCCGCCGACGATACCGACGAGGATGTCCACGATCACGCCGAAGCCGCTGCCGTTCATGATGAGACCGGCGAGCCAGCCGGCCACGCCGCCGATGATCAGACTGAGGATGATGCCGTGTTGCATGATTTGCATGGGGTGAGGCTCCTGTCGAATTGAGAGTTGCGGGACGCAGGCAAAACCTGCATCCGGGCGCGGGCAATGTATCGGAAATGACCGTGGCGGGGGTCCGTCAACCGTCAAAGATTGTCAAGGCGGCCAGCCCGCGATGTGCCGTACGGCAGACGACGCGTGGGTGCGGCGGTTTACGTCAAAAATTTAGAATGCCAAAGGATTTGTCGACTGTTTAACGAGGTGTGTCGTTTAGGTCACTGAGGCGAATTTGTTTCTGTAATGTTTTATGCTGGCGGAATCGTGTTTTTTCAGAATTTGAGATTTGTGTGGGGCGAGCGGGTGCGCGCGGTGTCCGGAGTATTGATCGCGCTGGCATTCATCGCGTTGGCGTCCGGCTGTGGCATTCTCCGATGCGGTGGAACGGCGGTGTACGGCGTAGCGATAAGCGTCTGCGCGTAATCAAAACGCCGCGGACGAACGCGGCCGGCGAGTTGAAAAAGTTCAAGACGACAAGCATGGGAAAGCTGGTGGGGCACAAGGAAGATTTCAGATCCGACTCGCGCGGGGCGATCGCGGGCATGGCGCTCGTGGCGGCGATGGCGGCAGGACTGGCGGGCTGCACGTCGACGCCGCGCACGCCCGCGCCGATCATCGAAAATTCGGCGTTGAGCGCGCCGCCGGTCGTGCAAGGCACGTCTCCGGGCGTGACGCCCGCACCGGTCGTGCCGCTCGGGCCGGCCATTGCCGCGCCGGTCGAGCCGGGCTTTTATCGCGTGAAGCCGGGCGACACGCTCTATGCCATTTCGCGCACCTTCAAGCAGAAGCCCGCCGATCTGGCCAGGTGGAACGCGCTGCCGGAAAGCAAGCAGGTGAACGTCGGGCAGGTGCTGCGTGTCGCGCCGCCTGGCGCATCGGTGCCGGATTCGACGACGGCGAGCACATCGGCGGCTACATCGAAGACGGCGCAGCCTCCGCTTTTGCCGACGCCCGAGAAATCGGCGGCGCAGAAGCCCTCGGCCGACAAGCCCGTCGCAGCGAACGAGGAGCGTCCATCGGCAGTCACCGCGACCGCGCCCAAGGGCACGTTCGTCTGGCCGGCCCACGGCGAAGTCGTGCGCAAGTTCGGCGTGAGCGGCAACAAGGGCATCGATATCGAGGGCAAGGTCGGACAGCCCGTGAAGGCGGCGGCGTCGGGCAAGGTGGTGTACGCGGGCAGCGGCTTGCGTTCCTACGGGCGCATGATCATCGTCAGGCATGGCAACGACTATCTGACCGCCTACGCATACAACGAAAAGCTGCTCGTGAAGGAAGGCGACACCGTCAAGCAGGGCGCCACCATCGCGGACATGGGCACCGGGCCGGGCGGCGCGCCGACCTTGCATTTCGAAGTGAGAAAGTCGGGTGCCGCAGTCGACCCGGTGCCGCTGCTCAGCGCGGCGGGCGGCTGATGCGGTGCGTGCAGGAAGGGGAAGGAAGGTGAAAAAGATCGTGATCGCCGCGCTGGCCGCGGCTTCGTTGACATCGCTGCTTACCGGATGCGATCAACAGCAGAGCGAGGAAGGGTTGAACAAGCTCAAGGCGTTCTTCAATGCAGTGAAGCCGGATAACCTGCTGCTCAAGAACCTGCAGCCCGGCGTCACGACCGAGGCGCAGATCCGCGAACAAATGGGCGAGCCGGAGACCGAGCGCACCTTTACCGACGGAAGCAAGCGTCTCGAGTATCCGCGCGGTCCGGCGGGAACCAATACGTACATGGTCGATCTCGATGCGAACGGCCTCTTCGTCTCCGTGACGCAAGTGCTGACCGCGGAAAATTTCGCGAAGGTGCGGCCCGGCATGACGATAGATGAAGTGCGCAGATTGCTCGGCAAGCCGACCGAGATCGCCGAGTACCGCCTGAAGAAGGAGCGCGTCTGGAGCTGGCACTGGCTGGAAGACGGCGTGAATCAGGACGCGATGTTCAACGCGCATTTCGGGCCTGACGGCATCGTCGTGACGACCTCGCGCTCCGAAGCGATTCGCGGTGGTCAGCGCTGACGCCCGAGCATGAGATCGATAAGCGATTCCGCTATCTGCGAGACGCGCCTTCGCCTGCTGGAGGAGGCGTCGCGTTATCGCGATCAGATGCGGCACGACGCCGACGAGCAGGCGATCGCTCGCTGGGAGTGCGACCGCGGCCATCGTTGGGACAAGGCGCTGGGCGTCGCGCAGAACGTGCGCTGCATGAAATGCGCGGCCGAACGGCTCGAACTGGAAACGAAGCGCCTGCGCGACGTGGCGCAGGTGCGCGGCGGCGCGTTGCTCTCGCGCCGCTATGTGGATGCCGCGACGCCGCTGCGCTGGCAATGCGCCCATGGCCACGTGTGGGACGCGCTTCCTGAGAAGGTGTCGCGCCACTGGTGTGTCGATTGCGCGCGGACCTTGCTGACCGCCTTTCCCTGATCCTTCGTCAAGCGCCGTTCAGAGCCGTCACCAGTTCGTCCGTCGTCAGCAGTGCGTGCGCGTAGGTGCGCGCGTTGATTTCATGCGCGGCGTGCAGCGCTTCATCGGAGAAAGCGGCGGTCGCGTCGCGCACGAGCGTTACGTGATAGCCGAGTTCGGCGGCGAAGCGTCCCGTCGCCTCGATGCATGTGTTCGCGACGAGCCCGATCAGAATTACGTGCGATACGCCGCGCTGTTTCAGCAGGAAATCGAGGTCGGTGTTGGCGAAGCCGCTGCTCATCCAGTGCTCCTTGACGATCGTGTCGCCAGGATGCGGCGCGAAGTCGGGAAACCACTCGCCACCCCACGTCCCTTTGCCGAACACGAGCGATTTCGCCGCCGTCTGCAGATACGGCGACGGATGCGCCCACCTATCGACGTCGCCCGGCTCGAAGCGGCGATGCGGCACGATGAACACCGGTAGCCCGAGCGCGCGCACGGCCGAGGTCACGCGCTTCAGGTTTTCATGCAGATGCGCCGCATTGCGCGTCTGCGCGACGCGCGGCCAGAGCTTGCCACCTTCGGCGAGAAAGTCGTTGTAGGGGTCCACGAACAGCAGAGCCGTGCGGTCCTTCGGATAGGCGCTCATCGTCTGTCTCCGCTCGCAACAATGAAAAGCGCGTGAACGCGCGCCGTCTCATGTTACGCGCGGGTCGTGGCAGGCATCCGAAATCGTGCGACGCCCCGGCCACAGCAAAAGAAAAGCCGGCGGCTGCCGGCTTTTGAGCTTCTTTGTCGGGGCGCTGGCCTTCTTCGCCTGCGACTCGCCGCGTCGTTGGCAAAAACTCGCGCTTTGGTTTTTTTGTCGCGCTTTGCTTTCACCCGCCACCCGGTTGAGTGCCGCCCATCCTGTTCGTCGGTCTCTCGGCGCGTTTTACTACTTCCCCCCGTGCGCTGGAATAAGTATTGCGAAAGGCCATTCCTAAGAATGTACGCTCGCAAACACATCCGCAATTGATAAGCCCATTGAGGGAAAGCACTGAGCCCGGCTCGATGTTCAGCCGGCTGACGAGACCGCGTGTGCGCGCCCGATGCCCGAGCGCATGTTCGCCGCGACGAGCGATTGCGTGACCATGCGCGCTTCGGCTTGCGCAATGTGCTCGAGCGTCGCGTCCTCCAGTTGCGCCGAGAACACGGCGAGCGCCGTGCACAGACGCGCGTGTTCGCCGGCGTCGAGCGTCCAGACGGCGTTGGCCGAATGACGCGCATCCAGTTCGACCAGCGCCTCGTGCGCGAGCGTGATGTCGTCTTCGAATTCCGGCGCGTGGCCGAGCTGACACAACTCCTCGGCAACGAGCATGTGACGGCACAGCGTCATGAAAAGCGGCTGCGAGCCGTGCCCCCGATGAAACGCGTCGAGCGCCGCATAGCAATGCAGCAGCATCGCGTCGATCATCGGTTCGCGCGCCGCGCGGCTGTATGTCAACGCGCGCAGCAGCGGCGACATCGCGGGACGGGCGGATTTCATGTTCGTCGATTTCTTCTTCACGGCAGTACTCCCGAAAGAGGTGTTCGCGGGCCGGGGCGGTCTGTCGCGCCGGGACGCTGTATCGCTGGATGCGCTGGACGTGGGAAGCATCATCGCACCGGAAAATTAGCTGTTTCTTAAGGCGCGCGCCGCTTGCTCAGGCGGGCGTCAGCGTTTCGCCGGACACGTGCACTTTCTGGCCGACCGCCACGCCCGGCGCCGCTTCGTAGGTGAAGCTGCGCACGCTGCCGTCGTTCATGCGGACCTGCACCTGATAAGTCGTCGCCTTGTGAACCACGTGTTCGATCTGGTTGCCCGCGAGCCCGCCGCCGATCGCGCCGATGATCGTCGCCGCCGTGCGTCCCCGGCCGTTGCCGATCTGCGTGCCCGCGAGCCCGCCGACCACAGCGCCGCCAATCGCGCCGATGCCGGTCGTCGGCTGCGCGGTCTGGACGGCGCTGACGGCGGTCACTTCGCCGGCATAGGGATCGTAGGCGGGCGCGGGGTTCGGCGCGTAAGCCGCGCTTTCCTGAGCCGGCGCGGGCTTGCGCACAGGCGTCGGATGATGTCCGCGCACCGCGCGCGGCAGCGATGCGGGTTGCCGAGCCGCCGCCGGCGACGCCTGCTCGGCGGCTGCGGGCCGGGCGGTCTGGGCATCGACGAGCGGCGAAGCCGTGACCGTCGTGGCAGTCGCTTTGGACGACGGCAGAAGGCCCGTCATCGCGGCGACGCCGGTGCCGCACGCGAGGATGATCGACACGGCGGCTGCCGCGACGAGCGGATGAATGCGGGACGGCTTCGTTTGAATCTCGGGAACGGCGTTCATGGCAGCGACTCCTGTAGATGCCTGCCAGCTATAACGCCGTGCGACGCAGACGGTGCACGCGATTGCTGTGACATTTGTAAGCAAACGTCGCATCGCGGACGGTTTTACGTCGGCCTAGGGCGAATACATATGTTGCATAAATATTGTTAATGGCAACATATGTATCATTCCACACGAGAAAACGAGGTCGTCATGAAATCCACGTCGCTGCTTGCATCGTCTGTCGTGCTCTCCGCGCTATCGCTCTTTACGGGGCCGAGCTACGGCCAGAACGGACAGCCGACGCTCGCCAAGATCCAGAGCGTCAACCTGATCGCGATCGGCCATCGTGAAACGTCGGTGCCGTTCTCGTATGTCGATGCGAACAACGATGTCGTCGGGTTTTCGCAGGACTTGTGCAACAAGGTGATCGACGCGGTGAAGGCGAAGACGAAGCATCCGGATTTGCGCGTGCGCTTCATTCCGGTGACGTCGCAGAACCGTATCTCGCTCGTGCAGAACGGCACGGTCGATCTCGAATGCGGCGTGACGACCAATCTCACGTCGCGGCAGAATCAGGTCGCGTTTTCCGACACCTTCTTCATCGCGACGACGCGCCTGCTCACGAAGAAGGATTCGGGCATCAAGGATTTTCCCGATCTCGCGGGCAAGACCGTCGTGACGAATCAGGGCACGACGTCCGAGCGCATTCTTCGCAAGATGAACGAAGAGAAGAAGATGAACATGAGCATCATCAGCGCGAAGGATTACGGCGAAGGGCGCGCGACGCTCGAAACGGGCCGCGCGGTCGCCTACATGATGGACGACGTGCTGCTCGCGGGCACGCGCTCGCTGACCTCGAAGCCTTCGGACTGGGTGCTCGTCGGCACGCCGCAGTCGTCGGAGGCGTACGGCTTCATGATGCGCAAGGACGATCCCGAATTCAAAAAGCTCGTCGATGACGCAATGAGCCAGGTGATGAAGGGCCCCGAGATCAGGACGATGTACGACAAGTGGTTCATGAAGCCCGTCCCGCCGAAGAACATCAACTTCGATTTTCCGATGAGCGAGACGATGCAGAAGCTCTACGCGCAGCCGAACGACAAGGCGTTCGAATGACGATGTGACCGGCGCGGCTTACTCGGCGAAGGGCAGGTCGGTCTGCCCTTCGGCGCGCATGCCGAAGGCGTTGAGCGTCATCGCGACGAGCGCGTAATAGCCCAGCAAGCCGACGAGATTCACCACGACCGTATGACCGAAGCGCGCGACGGCGGCCTCGTACGTCGCATCGCTCACGCGCTTCGTTTCGTAAAGTTCGGTGGCGAAATCGAAGATGAGTTCGTCGTCGGCGTCGGCGAAAGTTGGTGTCTCACCGGTGCGCAGGGCTTCGGCGATATCGGCGGGCAGGCCGGCATCGAGCGCGATTGGATGATGAATGTGCCATTCCGCCTGCGAGCGCCAGCGCGCCGCGGTCACCAGAATCGCGAGTTCCGAAAGACGCAGCGGCAGGCCCGTCTTGTAGCGGCAGAACGCGCCGAGTTTCTGCGCGTTCTGCGCGAGTTCGGGACTGAAGATCCAGCCGAGAAACGGGCCGTTGAGATTGCCGCGCGGGCCGCTCAGGATGTCGTGCAAGACGGCTTTCTGCTCGTCGGATGCGGTCGCGGGCTGGAAGTCGGGAAGTCGTTTGCTCATGTTTGTTCTCATGCGATAGCGCAAAGCGCACCGTCGATGGCGTCGGAAAGACGCTCGACAATCGTCTCGATCTGTTCGCTCGTCGTGATGAACGGCGGCGCGATAAGCACGTGATCGCCGATCCGGCCATCGACGGTACCGCCCATCGGATAGACCATGAGGCCGCGCTTCATCGCCTCGCTCTTGATGACGGCGTGCAGTTTGTGTTTCGGGTCGAACGGCGTCTTGCTTGCGCGATCCTGCACCAGTTCCACGCCGGTAAAGAGACCGCGCCCGCGCACATCGCCGATGAACGGGTGATTCGCCTGCCGTTCGCGCAGCAGTGCGCGCAGTTGTTCGCCGCGCGCCATCACGTTGTCGAGCAGCTTGTCTTCGGCGATGACCTTCTGCACCTCGAGCGCCGCCGCGCACGCCGTCGCGTGACCGATATACGTATGCCCGTGCTGGAAGAAGCCCGAGCCGCCGACGATCGTGTCAAAGATCTCGTTGCTGACGAGTGTCGCGCCGATCGGCTGATAACCCGCGCCGAGACCCTTCGCGATCGCGAGAATATCGGGCGACACGCCGTCTTCCTCGCACGCGAACAGATAGCCGGTGCGGCCCATGCCGGACATCACTTCGTCCAGGATCAGCAGCACACCGTATTTGTCACAGACCGCGCGGATCTTGCGGAAGTACTCACGCACCGGCGGCACCGCGCCCGCCGTCGCACCGACGACCGTTTCCGCGACGAACGCCGCCACCGATTCCGCGCCGAGTTCGAGGATCTTCGCTTCGAGCTCGTCGGCCAGGCGTTGCGCAAAGGCTTCATCGCTTTCGCCCGCCTGCTGCTCGCGATACGCGAAGCAGGGTGTGACGTGATGCGCCTCGATCAGGATCGGCAGGAACGGCTCGCGCCGCCACGCGTTGCCGCCGATGGCCAGCGCGCCGAGCGTGTTGCCGTGATAGCTCTGCCGGCGCGCGATGAAATGCCGCCGTTGCGGCTGCCGTTTCTCGACGAAATACTGGCGCGCGAGTTTGAGCGCGGCTTCCATCGCTTCCGAACCGCCGGAGACGAAATAGACGTGACCGAGATGCTTTGGCGCGGCTTCGACGAGCCGGTCCGCGAGCGCTTCGGCCGGCTCCGTCGTGAAGAACGACGTGTGCGCGTAGGGCAATTGCTGCACCTGGCGCTGGATGGCGTCGATCACGCGCGGATGGCTGTGACCGAGACACGAGACGGCCGCGCCGCCGCATGCGTCGATATAGCGCTTGCCGGTCGAATCGACGATCTCGATGCCGTCGCCGCGCACGGCGACGGGAAGTTTGGCGCGCGGCGCGCGATGAAATACCGTGGTCATGGTTTCTGCCTGTTGAGTGCGTTCACAACACGCGATGTGTCATTCTAACCAAATAACAACATATGTTGTCAATGACGCACTCAGCCCACGATGATGCCGTCGTTCGGCTAGCTCGCCGCGTAGGCGCCTTGCGAGTGCAGCGCGGCTTCGGCCTGCTCCAGATTCGCGACGGCGTCCTTGCCTTCGAGGGCGAGCAGTTGCGCGACGAGCATTTCCGCCAGCGCCGATGCCGCGACGAGCGACGGAAAAAATGATGGCGATTCGTGCGAGAAGATCAGCGTGTGATCCGCATTCAACGCGATGGGCGATACGGCACTGTCCGTGAGCGCAATGAGTTTCGCGCCGCGCTCGATTGCCGCTTGCGCGACGCGCACCGCTTCGACGGAATACGGCGCGAAGCTGACGACGACCACCGCATGCCGTTTCTCGATGCCGCGCAACTGCATTTCGAGCGTGCCGGCTTCGCCGCTGACGAGGCTCACGGACGGGCGGAACAGGCGATATCCATAGAGCAGGCTGAACGCGACGGGATAGCACGACCGAAAGCCCGCGACGTGGACATGCGGCGCTTTCTTCAAAGTCTTCGCTGCATCGACGACGCGCTCGGCGTTTTGCGCGAGCGTGAGATCGAGGTTGTGCGATTGCGCTTCTGCGAGATCGCGGCTCAGGTGATTGTCGGCGCCGCTTTTGACCAGCGAGCGGGCGCGCGTCGTCAGCGGTTCGGGACGCGTACGTACGCGGCTCACGAAGATTTCGCGCAGCTCGTTCCAGCCGGGAAAGCCGAGTTGTTGCGAAAGACGGACCATCGCGGCGGGCTGCACCTTCGCGCGTTCGGCGACCTTGCGCATCGAGAGGACGGCGACCTCATCGGGATAGTCGAGAAGGAATGCGGCGCCGGCCTGGAATTGCGGGCTCAGATCGGGGAAACGGTCGCGGATGGTCGCGGCGAGTTGGTCGAAGGTGGGCACGTTCTGAATGCTTGAGGAAGCGGATGCGCTATTTAAGCATGAGCGCGTTGCGGAACGGGCGCGTGAGGAGAAAAGCAAAAAGCCGCTGTCCTTTTGAGACAGCGGCTTTTTCTTGAAGCTGGTGGCGAATCAGGGACTCGAACCCCGGACCTGCGGATTATGATTCCGTCGCTCTAACCGACTGAGCTAATTCGCCGAAAGAAGACGAGATTATGGCGAGCGTCGTACAGACTGTCAAGCCCTTCCACGCAAATTCTTAAGAACCGTATGGAAGGGCAGGTGAAGCCACAATCAATCCTCGTGATAGACATTCGACTTGCGCGTGTCCTTCACGAACAGCATGCCGATCACGAAGGTCGCAAGCGCGATCACGATCGGATACCACAGGCCCGAGTAGATGTCGCCACGGGCCGCGACGATCGCGAAGGCCGTCGCCGGCAGGAAGCCGCCGAACCAGCCATTGCCGATGTGATACGGCAGCGACATCGACGTATAGCGGATCCGCGCCGGGAACATCTCGACCAGCATCGCCGCGATCGGTCCATACACCATCGTCACGAAGATCACGAGGATCGTCAGAACCACGATCGCCATCGGCCAGTTGATCAGCGCCGGATCGGCCTTCGCCGGATAGCCCGCGCTCTTCAGCGTGCCCGCCAGCGTCTTGTCGAAGGCCGCGCCTTGCGCCTTGGCATCGGCGGCTTTGCCGTCGTACGTGTTCACCACCGTCTCGCCGACCTTGATCTGCGCGAGCGTGCCCGCGGGCGCCGCCACGTTCTCATAGTTCAAGCCCGCCTTGGACAGCGCGCTCTTCGCAATGTCGCACGACGTCGTGAACTTCGACGTGCCGACCGGGTTGAACTGGAACGAGCACTCGTCCGGATTGGCGATGACGACGATCGGCGATTTCTGCGTCGCGGCTTCGAGCGTCGGGTTCGTATAGTGCGCGAGCGCCTTGAAGAGCGGGAAGAAGCTCAATGCGGCGATCAGACAGCCGGCCATGATGATCGGCTTGCGCCCGATGCGGTCCGAGAGCGAACCGAAGAACACGAAGAACGGCGTGCCGATCAGGAGCGCAATCGCGACCATGATGTTCGCGCTGGTGCCATCGACCTTGAGCGTCTGCGTAAGGAAGAAGAGCGAATAGAACTGGCCCGTGTACCACACGACCGCCTGGCCCGCCGTCAGACCGAAGAGCGCGAGCAACACGATCTTCAGGTTTTTCCACTCGCCGAACGCTTCCGTGAGCGGCGCCTTCGAGGTCTTGCCTTCCGCCTTGATGCGCTCGAACACGGGCGACTCGTGCAGCTTCATCCGAATCCACACGGACACGGCGAGCAGCAGGATCGACACGAGGAACGGAATGCGCCAGCCCCACGCGCCGAACTGCTCTTCGCCCATGATCGTGCGCACCGCGAGAATCACGATCAGCGAGATGAAGAGGCCGAGCGTCGCCGTCGTCTGGATCCACGCCGTCCACGCGCCGCGCTTGTTCGATGGCGCGTGCTCCGCAACATACGTCGCCGCGCCGCCGTACTCGCCGCCGAGCGCGAGACCTTGCAACAGCCGCATCGCGATGAAGATGACCGGCGCCGCGATGCCGATCGTCGCGTATCCCGGCAGGAAGCCGATCAGAAACGTCGACAGACCCATGATCACAATGGTCACGAGGAACGTGTACTTGCGCCCGACCATGTCGCCGAGACGGCCGAACACGATCGCGCCGAAGGGACGCACCGCGAAGCCCGCGGCGAAGCCCAGCAAAGTAAAGATGAAGCCGGCCGTCGGATTGACGCCAGAGAAGAAAGTCTTGCTGATATAGACGGCGAGCGAGCCCGCCAGATAGAAGTCATACCATTCGAACACCGTGCCGAGCGATGAGGCGAAGATGACTTTCTTCTCCTCCGCCGTCATCGGTGCGTGTGACACGCGCCCCTCAACCGTAGCCATGTATCGTCTCCTGATTTGATTTTCGAATACATCGGTCCGCGATTAGGCGGCTCCGGTGCAACGATTATTGGAACGAAAACTTACGGCGTTCTGACGCGGTGGATGACGCGCCACACAAAGACTGAACGAGTATCTGTACGCCATTGTCGGGCATGTTATTCGAACGGTCGTTTAATTTCTTCTAACTTCGTTCTTCTCACGTGCGCAGAACGGCTATGCGACGCTTGCGCTCAGGGTTTGTCCCGGGCAGGAAAAACCCGCGGAAGAGTGACCCTTACAAGCGTTCCGGCGAGCCTCGGGCTTTCCTGATAGACGTGATCCTCGATGGCGAGCGTGCCGCCATGCATCGTCGCGATCTCCTTGACGATCGCAAGGCCGAGTCCGCTGCCGTCGCCCTCGCGCCCGAGTATCCGATAGAAGCGCTCGACCACGCGCTCGCGCTCCGCTACCGGAATGCCGAGGCCCGTGTCTTCCACTTCGAGATGAACGAGATCGAGATCGTGGTCGTCGATCCGCACGCGCACGGTGATGCGCCCGTCCGCCGGTGTGTAGCGGATCGCGTTGTCGATCAGGTTCGACAGCATCTCCCGCAACATCACGACGTTGCCTTCCACTTCGACCGGAAACGGCGGCTCCTCATAACCGAGGTCCATGCGCTTGGCGAGCGCGGCTTGCACCCAGTCGCGCACGGCGAGCCGCGCGAGGTCCGTCAGCACGACGGGGGTGAATATCTGCCCCGTCGCGCGATTCTCGGCGCGTGCGAGCGCGAGCAGTTGCGTCACGAGGCGCGCCGCGTGCTCGGAGCTCATGGCAATCTGTTCGAGCGAGCGCTGCACTTCCGTCGACACGTCCTGGCGCATCGCCAGTTCCGCCTGCATGCGCAGGCCCGCGAGCGGCGTCTTCATCTGGTGCGCGGCATCGGCGATGAAGCGCTTCTGGAACTCCATGTTCTGCTCGAGGCGCGTGAGCAGATCGTTGAACGACGCGACGAGCGGCGCGATCTCCGGCGGCGCGCTGCCCGCCTGAAGCGGCGAGAGATCGTCGGGGCGGCGTGCGCGGATGTTCGACTGCAACGCATGCAGCGGCGCGAGCCCGCGCGACAGTCCGAACCATACGAGGATGATGGCGAGCGGCAGGATCACGAACTGCGGCAGGATCACGCCCTTGATGATGTCGTTGGCGAGCTGGCTGCGCTTGTCGAGCGTTTCGGCCACCTGCACGAGCACCGGCTGCGCGCTGTCAGGATCGCGTCCGGGCGCGAGTCCGGGCAGATAGACGGTCGTATAGGCGACGCGAATGTCGTTGCCGCGCAGCACGTCGTCGCGAAACTCGACGATGCCCGGCTGCGGACGATCGTCGTCATGCGGCAAGGGCATGTCGCGGTCGCCGCCGACCAGCTCGCCGCGCGTGCCGAGCACCTGGAAAAACACGCTGTCGACGTTATCGGCGCGCAGGAAATCGCGCGTCGCATCGGGCAGGCGCAATTCGGCGACGCCATTGACCGGCTGAATCTGGCGCGCGAGCACGTAGGCGTCGGCTTCGAGCGCGCGGTCGAACGGCCCGTTCGCGATCGATTTTGCGACGAGATACGTCACCGCGATGCTCATCGGCCAGAGCAGCAGAAGCGGCGCGAGCATCCAGTCGAGAATTTCACCGAAGAGCGAGCGCGGATGCGTCTCGTTGTCGGGCTCGAGTTCGTCGGGCGGCGCGAAGGGATTGGCGTAGCGCGCGTCGCGCAGGGCGTCGGAATCGTCGGCGTTCGCCTGTGCCTGGCTTTTCGACTCGGGCGGTTCGGTGGAAACGGGCGACGCCATGCACTCTACTTATAGTGATGGCCGGTGGCGACGCCCGACGGTTGCGGGCCCGCGCCGTTCGCGCCGTGTGTGCCGCTGGTACCGCTCGTACCGCTTGTGCCGCTCGTGCCGCTTGCGCCAGGTGTCGCCGCGCCCGCTTTCTCGAGCGTGTAACCCAGGCCGCGTACCGTAATGATCTTCGCGCCGCTCGGCTCGATCTTTTTTCTAAGCCGATGCACATAGACCTCGATCGCGTTATTGCTGACTTCCTCGCCCCACTCGCACAGATGATTGACGAGCTGTTCCTTCGACACGAGCCGGCCGGTTCTTTGCAATAACACTTCGAGCACACCGAGCTCGCGCGCGGACAGATCGATGACCTGATCGCCGATCGTCGCAATTCGTCCGACCTGATCGAAAGAAAGCGAGCCGTGCTTCACGACCGTCGGGCCGCCGCCCGCGCCGCGCCGTGTGAGCGCGCGCACGCGCGCTTCGAGCTCGTTCAGCGCGAAAGGCTTGGCCATATAGTCGTCCGCGCCGAGATCGAGGCCCTTGACGCGTTCATCGACGCTGTCGGCGGCGGTCAGAATCAGCACGGGCATCTGCGAGTTGCGCGCGCGCAGGCGGCGCAGGACTTCGAGACCGGGCATGAGCGGCAGGCCCAGATCGAGTATCAGCAGGTCGAACGTCTGCAAGGAAAGAGCGGTGTCCGCCTCGACGCCATGCTTCACATGGTCGACGGCGTATCCCGATTGGCGGAGTGATCGGACGAGGCCGTCCGCGAGTATGCTGTCGTCTTCGGCAATGAGGATTCGCATCGTCGTGTGCGCCTTTTTTACGCCGTGCATGCGCGATGAAGCGCATCGGCATTGCCGGCACCGTGTGTCGCCCGGCGCGGCGGTCTCCAGGTGTTTCATAGTCTTTGCGCGTCTCGCGCGGCGTGGAAAAAAGTTGCGTCACGCCGATCTGTGCTTGCAAAAACTACTGTTTTTTTATACAGTGTCTGCGTGAGTGGAAGCGCGGTTTCGTATGCTCGATCGAGCAGCGGAAAAGCCCGTGAACACTGCCTCAGACGCCGTTCATCATAGCAAAGGACGATTCATGGAAGAAAGCAAGAAAGGCCCGGCTGGAATGACTGCGGAAAAGAGCAAAGCCCTGGCCGCCGCGCTCTCGCAGATCGAAAAGCAATTCGGCAAAGGGTCGATCATGCGGCTCGGCGCAGGTGAGGCGGTCGAAGACATTCAGGTGGTCTCCACCGGTTCGCTCGGACTGGACATCGCGCTCGGCGTCGGCGGTCTGCCGCGCGGCCGTGTCGTGGAAATCTACGGCCCGGAGTCCTCGGGTAAAACGACGCTCACGCTGCAGGTGATCGCGGAGATGCAGAAGCTCGGCGGCACGGCGGCGTTCATCGACGCGGAACACGCGCTGGACGTGCAATACGCGCAAAAGCTCGGCGTGAACGCGCAGGATCTGCTGATCTCGCAGCCGGACACGGGCGAGCAG
This sequence comes from Caballeronia sp. INML2, assembly GCF_023631365.1. NCBI lineage: Bacteria > Pseudomonadati > Pseudomonadota > Betaproteobacteria > Burkholderiales > Burkholderiaceae > Caballeronia > Caballeronia sp. INML2. The sequence continues at coordinate 14,395 of NZ_JALQDH010000006.1, forward strand.
GCGCTGGAAATCGCGGATGCGCTGGTGCGCTCCGGCTCCATCGACATGATCGTCATCGACTCGGTCGCGGCACTCGTGCCGAAGGCGGAAATCGAAGGCGAAATGGGCGATTCGCTTCCGGGTCTGCAAGCGCGTCTGATGTCGCAGGCGCTGCGCAAACTCACCGGTACGATCAAGCGCACGAACTGCCTCGTGATCTTCATCAACCAGATTCGCATGAAGATCGGCGTGATGTTCGGCAACCCGGAAACCACTACGGGCGGTAACGCGCTCAAGTTCTATTCGTCGGTGCGTCTGGATATCCGCCGTATCGGCTCGATCAAAAAGAACGACGAAGTCATCGGTAACGAGACGCGCGTGAAGGTCGTGAAGAACAAGGTGTCGCCGCCGTTCCGCGAAGCCATTTTCGACATCCTGTACGGCGAAGGCATTTCGCGTCAGGGCGAAATCATCGATCTCGGCGTGCAGGCGAAGCTGGTCGACAAGGCTGGCGCCTGGTACAGCTACAACGGCGATCGCATCGGTCAGGGCAAGGACAACGCGCGTGAATTCCTGCGCGAGAATCCGGACATCGCACGCGAGATCGAGAACAAGATCCGCGAATCGCTGGGTGTGGCCGCGTTGGGCGAGGCTGTTGTCGCAGGCGCCGCAACGGCCGACGACGAGTAAGCATCGGGCCTGAAGGGCGATGCAGAAGCGTCGGTTCGGAGCGAAGGCTGACACGGCGGATGACGGAACCGATAACGGTTCCGAATCCGCCGATCGCTACGAACGAAGCAGCGAGCGACGGGGTGCATCGTCGAAGTCCAGCGGCTTCAAACGCAGTAACAAGCAGCGGGGGGGGGGGGGGGGGGGGGGGGGGGGGGGGGGGGGGGGGGGGGGGGGGGGGGGGGGGGGGGGGGGGGGGGGGGGGGGGGGGGGGGGGGGGGGGGGGGGGGGGGGGGGGGGGGGGGGG
>NZ_JALQDH010000007.1:0-53082 GCF_023631365.1 Caballeronia sp. INML2
GGCGGCCGACGCCCCGATCCCGTAGCGCCGGGGCGGGGGGGGGGGGGTGGATACGACGAGCCGCCGCGTAAACACACCCACCCCCCCCCCCCCCCCCCCCCCGCCCCCCCCCGCCCCCCCGCGTCGCGTTTTTGACCGCGCTAAAGACGGTGAAAGTGGCGCGGACCAGAGTGATCGCGCGGCGCGTCTGGCGCAAGCGCGCGCTCTGCTGAAACAGGCAACCGAGCAGCCGAAGGCGCGTCCCACTGATCGCGCGCCGCAGCCCGCCGAGCCTGCAAGCAAACCGTCCGAACCCGAGCCCATTCCCTTCACGGATCCGTTCGAAGACGCCGATCCTTTCGAGCCCTTCGAACAGTGCGTGCCTTGCGAAGGACCGCACGCCGAATCGGCCGAGCCGGTCTACAGCCGCTCCAGTCAGCGCACTCGAAAGACTTCGGCTACCGAAGTCGGCAATTCCAAACGCCCGCAACGCTCCCTGAAGGGGCGCGCGCTCGCGTTTCTCTCGCGGCGCGAATACAGCCGCGCGGAGTTGTCGCGCAAACTGCGCCCGTACGTCGACGAGGCCGATTCGCTCGAATCCCTTCTCGACGGCCTCGAGCGCGACGGCTGGCTGTCGAATGAGCGCTTTGTCGAAAGCGTCGTGCATCGGCGGGCGTCGCGCATGGGCGGCAGCAGGATCATCGACGAGTTGAAGCGTCACGCCGTCGGCGATGCGCTCATCAGCGAAACCGCCGACAAGCTCGCGCAATCCGAGACCGCGCGCGCCCGGGCCGTTTGGGAGAAGAAATACGGCATGCCGCCCGAGACGCCTGCCGAGCGCGCCAAGCAGGCCCGTTTCCTGGCCGCGCGGGGTTTTTCGAGCGGCACGATCGGCAAGATCCTGAAAGGCGGCGAGGAAGACTGGAGCGAAGAGATCGTCGACGACTGAGCGCCGTCCATCTCCTGCGAACCGCACGCGCGTTTCATTCGTCACGCGTATGCCCGGCTCCAAATACCCAATATGCTAAAATTCCACGGTTTTCCCCGTACCGGCTCACTTTCAGCATGCCTCTCTCGCCTCCCGCTCCCCGACAATTGCGCCATCGTCGCGCGATTCGGCTGGAAGCGTTCGAGCGTGACGATGGCCTGTGGGATATCGAAGCCTGTCTAACCGATGAGAAGCCGCGCGACTTTCGCCTCGCGACGGGCGTCCGGCCACACGGCCTGCCGATCCATGAACTCTGGCTGCGCATCACCATCGACCGCAAGCTCACCATCGTCGACGTCGAAGCATCGTCGGACTGGTCGCCCTATGGCGGTCTGTGCGCCGAGTCCAATCCGGTTTATCGCAAGCTCATCGGGCTCAATCTCCTCCAAAGTTTTCGCCGCGAAGCCAACAAGCTGCTGCGCGGCGCGGCCGGCTGCACGCATCTCACCGAATTGTGCGGCGTTTTGCCGACCGCAGCCATTCAGGCATTCGCCGGCGACGTCTGGAAGATCGAGAACGGCAATCCGTTCAATCAATCCGACGCAGTTCATTCCTCCACGACCGCAGCGCGGGACGAGCCGCCGTTTCAGCTCGGCCGATGCCACGCATTGCGCTTCGACGGTCCCGCAGTCAAGGAGTATTACCCGCGCTGGTTCGGTCACGCACCCGCCGGGCAAACGGATACCGGCACAACGGTACAGGACAGGCCGGAGACAAAGTCCGCCTCGTAGCGCGCAGGCTGCGCTTGCGCGTACGCACGGAATTCAAACAAGAATCGAAGAAGATCAGCGGTTCAAACACATAGAAGTTCACTCCAACTCTCAGACTGAAGGAATCACGCATGAAGATTCACGAGTACCAGGGTAAGGAAATCCTGCGGAAATTCGGCGTCGCGGTCCCGCGCGGCAAACCCGTGTTCTCGGTGGATGATGCGGTCAAGGCCGCGGAAGAGCTGGGCGGCCCGGTTTGGGTCGTCAAGGCGCAGATTCACGCCGGCGGCCGCGGTAAGGGCGGCGGCGTGAAGGTCGCGAAGTCGATCGAGCAGGTCCGCGAGTACGCGAACCAGATCCTCGGCATGCAGCTCGTCACCCACCAGACCGGCCCCGAAGGCCAGAAGGTGAATCGCCTCCTGATCGAAGAAGGCGCGGACATCAAGAAGGAACTGTACGTCGGCCTCGTGCTCGACCGCGTTTCGCAGAAGGTCGTCGTGATGGCGTCGAGCGAAGGCGGCATGGACATCGAAGAAGTCGCGGAAAAGACGCCCGAGCTGCTGCACAAGTTCGCCGTCGAGCCGTCGACGGGTCTGCAGGACGCAGACGCGGATGACCTCGCACGCAAGATCGGCATCCCCGACGCATCGATCCCGCAAGCGCGCGCGATCCTGCAAGGCCTGTACAAGGCGTTCTACGAAACTGATGCATCGCTCGCGGAAATCAACCCGCTGATCGTGACCGGCGAAGGCAAGGTCATCGCGCTCGACGCCAAGTTCAACTTCGATTCGAATGCGCTCTTCCGTCACCCGGAAATCGTCGCGTACCGCGATCTGGACGAAGAAGATCCGGCTGAAGTCGAAGCGTCGAAGTTCGACCTTGCGTACATCTCGCTCGACGGCAACATCGGCTGCCTCGTGAACGGCGCGGGTCTGGCGATGGCGACGATGGACACCATCAAGCTGTTCGGCGGCGAGCCGGCCAACTTCCTCGACGTCGGCGGCGGCGCGACGACGGAGAAGGTGACCGAAGCGTTCAAGCTGATGCTGAAGAATCCGAACCTGAAGGCGATTCTCGTGAACATCTTCGGCGGCATCATGCGCTGCGACGTGATCGCGGAAGGCGTGATCGCGGCGTCGAAGGCAGTGCATCTGCAAGTGCCGCTCGTCGTGCGCATGAAGGGCACGAACGAAGACCTCGGCAAGAAGATGCTGGCTGATTCGGGCTTGCCGATCATCTCGGCGGACAGCATGGAAGAAGCCGCGCAGAAGGTCGTCGCGGCAGCCGAAGGCAAGTAAGCGCGTTTTCGCTTACCGAGCCTAAGAGAGCGTTCCACCAGATACGAATGGCGGCGCCGGGCGCGAGCCTGAGCGACGCCAAACGAACAGAGGTCACTACATGTCGATTCTGATCAACAAAGACACGAAGGTCATCACGCAGGGCATCACCGGCAAGACCGGCCAGTTCCACACGCGGGCGTGCCGCGAATACGCGAACGGCCGCGAAGCGTACGTCGCGGGCGTGAACCCGAAGAAGGCCGGAGAGGACTTCGAAGGCATTCCTATCTATGCGTCCGTCAAGGAAGCGAAGGCTGAAACGGGCGCCACCGTTTCGGTGATCTACGTGCCGCCCGCAGGCGCAGCCGCTGCGATCTGGGAAGCCGTCGAGGCCGATCTCGATCTCGCGATCTGCATCACGGAAGGCATTCCGGTTCGCGACATGCTCGAAATCAAGGACCGCATGCGCCGCGAAAACCGCAAGACGCTGCTGCTCGGACCGAACTGCCCCGGCACGATCACGCCGGACGAGCTGAAGATCGGCATCATGCCGGGTCACATCCACAAGAAGGGCCGCATCGGCGTGGTGTCGCGTTCGGGCACGCTGACGTATGAAGCGGTCGGTCAGTTGACGGCGCTCGGCCTCGGCCAGTCGTCGGCGGTCGGTATCGGCGGCGATCCGATCAACGGTCTCAAGCACATCGACGTGATGAAGATGTTCAACGACGATCCGGAGACGGACGCCGTCATCATGATCGGCGAGATCGGCGGTCCGGACGAAGCGAATGCCGCTTACTGGATCAAAGACAACATGAAGAAGCCGGTCGTCGGCTTCATCGCGGGCGTGACGGCGCCCCCGGGCAAGCGCATGGGCCACGCTGGCGCGCTGATCTCGGGCGGGGCGGACACGGCGGACGCCAAGCTGGAAATCATGGACGCGTGCGGCATCAAGGTCACGAAGAATCCGTCGGAGATGGCGCGTCTGCTGAAGTCGGTTCTCTGACATCGAGCGGGCAAATTACGCGAGGGTTTGGTACTCTTACTGATTCCTTTCGTATAAAGCCGATCAAAAGCGAGGGAGCGTTGCTTCCTCGCTTTTTCATTTCGGCGCCTGCTTTCTCTTTGCTACATGCTCGAATTCTTCTCAACGCTTCATTGGGGCGCGGTCGTTCAGATCATCGTGATCGACATTCTGCTCGGCGGCGATAACGCCGTCGTGATCGCGCTCGCTTGCCGCAACCTCCCCGATCAGCAGCGCACGCGCGGCATCGTGCTCGGTACGCTCGGCGCGATCATCCTGCGCGTCGTGCTGATTGCGTTCGCCGTGATGTTGCTCGACGTTCCGTTCCTCAAGTTCGTGGGCGGCATGCTGCTTTTGTGGATCGGCGTGAAGTTGATGCAGCCGGATCACGACGAGCATCAGATCACCGCATCGGACCGTCTGTGGGCGGCGGTGAAGACGATCATCATCGCGGATGCCGTGATGAGCCTCGACAACGTGATCGCGATCGCCGGCGCGGCCGAAGCCGCCGATCCGCGTCATCGGCTCGCATTGGTGATCTTCGGGCTGATCGTGAGCATTCCGCTCATCGTGTGGGGCAGCACGCTGGTGTTGAAGCTGCTCGACCGCTTCCCGGTCGTCGTGCTGCTCGGAGCGGGCCTGCTCGGATGGATCGCGGGCGGGCTCATCATCGACGATCCGTTCATCGACCGATGGCCCGCGCTCAACACCGAACTCGCCGGCTATACGGCACGCGCCGCCGGCGCGTTGTTCGTCCTTGCGCTGGGCTGGCTGCTCAAGCGCCGCGCGCTCGCCGAGGGCAATCGCGCGGCTGGCTGAGCACACGTCCGCGAAATTGCCTAGGCCGTTCGGCCGACTGTCGCCCGTTGCGCTCCCTCAATACGATCGAAGCGTCCTGACCGCATCGCGCGGCAGGGCGCTTTCTTGTTTTCTTGGAGCAGCAATGACGACGATGGCTTGTAGTTTGGGCGCGCCGTGCGAACGGCGCGCAGGGTGGTTCGGGAGGCGCGCGCAAGAAGTGCTGACGCGCGGCTTCACGTTGATCGAACTGATGATCGTGCTCGCGATCGTCGGCGTGGTCGCGGCGTATGCGATACCCGCTTACCAGGATTATCTGGCGCGAAGCCGCGTGGGCGAGGGCATCACGCTCGCGGCGGCCGCGCGGCTCGCGGTCGCTGAGAACGCGGCGAGCGGCGCGGATCTCGCGGGCGGGTTTTCGTCGCCGCCGGGCACGCGCAACGTCGAGTCCATTCACGTCGACAGCGACACCGGGCAGATTACGATCGCCTACACGACGCGCGTCGCGCCCGCGGGTTCGAACACGCTCGTGCTCGTACCCTCGACGCCCGATAACGCCGATACCCCGACCGCGCGCGTCGCGTTGAGCCGCGGCGTCGTGCAGGCAGGCTCGGTGACATGGGAATGCTTCGCGGCCGCAAAGACGGACTCGTCGCTGCCCGCGCCGGGCGCCGGTCCGTTGCCGGCGCAGGCGCCGACGCTCCGGGCGAACCTCGCACCGCCGGAGTGCCGCGCGTAAGCGGTGCGAAAGTTCGGCACGAGAGGTAAGCGCGGCGGCAGGATTTACGGCGCCGCCGCGTCTTTGCGACGTCGTTTTTGCACGATAAGCAGCGATTTCGTTGCAATTCCGGCCGTTCGACGGACAGCGGGGGCAAAGTTTTGTATAGTGCGCCGGTTGGTGCGACACGCACGCTCGTGTCCGTATGCCCCACGTTACGGGGCATCGACTAGAGGGTTATTGAATCGGCCTCGGCCGGATCACCATGCCCTCCACAGGCGGCCCCCTTGTGGGCCGCAATTTAGGCAGTAGACGTGCTGTTTGTGAGCACGGTTTCTTTTAGTGAAAGCGGGACCCGGAGTAGTTTGCCGGATACCGCATTGCATTGACCTGATTACCGTCAGGTCCCGCCCAGTCAGCGGCTTCCTCTCCGCCGACAGGGCGGAATGATGTGTGCATTTCCTGCGCCACTAGGCGACGGAGTCGCTAGCCGATACGAGCGAAAGCTCGGTGTGTCATTGTTTTGCCTCACCTGCAGTCTGGGCGAGGAAGTGAACCTGCTGTACGACCAGCAGTAGCCTAGGAAGACATGCGTCACTGGCAACGGTGGGGTGTGAAGCTCTTCTGACAACGTAGCCCCTGGACGTTTCGGGCAGACCGGTTCCGCGAGGAACGATCTGGAGACTCCCAGCAGCAAGGGGGTTGAGGAGCTAGGCTGGCTGATAAGGTTAACGTACGTGAACTGCTGATAAACCTCGTAAGCACTGAGGAGCCAAAGCTGCTTGAACATCGGGCTCTAACCAAAAGGTACGTGGCTGGTTAATCCGCTCAACCGTCGGATTACGTCGTCATCAAGCCACCGGGGAAGAGGCAGAACCTACGTCAGTCGTGTGACATGCCGGGAACGTGGTAAGCCTGTATGGTTGCCAGTGCTGTACTGCTGGCAGGCGAACCGTAAGGGACGCTGTTGATTGTGCAGGTATGGGAGGACGGAAAAAGCGAATGCTGGGCTGTAATGGTTCGGATAGGGGCTTAGACATCGCCCCACGCGAAAGCGGGCAGACTTCCGTCTGGTCTACCGTCGTAAGACGGCTGACTACCCTCTGTAACTTGGTGAGGTACGGGCGCATGCGCTCGTACTGAGGTGTTTGATCGAGATATGGGTGCATGCGCCCATATTGAGGTGTTTGTTGTTCCCCAGCGGGGTGTGTCTTCCCGCTGGGGAAGATGCGCCTCCTGCCGGGGATCTAATCCAAGGTAGGAGAGCAGCATGAAAGTATCCAGTCGAAAGACCGGATCTGCGCTTTCCCACGCGCCGGATAACTGGTACGCCGTCGATTGGCGTCGGGTTGAACGGAACGTGAGAGGGATGCAGATCCGAATTGCGAAGGCGACGCGGGAAGGCGACTGGCGCAGGGTGAAAGCCTTGCAACGGATGCTTACCCGCACGTTGTCCGCAAAGTTGTACGCGGTACGACGTGTTACGCAGAACCAGGGTGCGCGAACGGCTGGAGTCGATCGCGAACTGTGGGATTCGCCTGAAAGCCGATGGCGTGCCGTCGGCAGGTTAAAGCGGCGTGGATACAGGCCTCTGCCTTTACGGAGAGTCTTTATCCCCAAAGCCAATGGAAAGGAGCGCCCTTTGGGCATCCCAACCATGCGGGACAGGGCGATGCAAGCCCTGTATTTGCTGGCTTTGGAGCCGGCGTCGGAGTCGACGAGCGATCCGAACTCGTATGGGTTCAGGTTAAACCGCTCGACGGCCGACGCCATGTCCCAGATTTTCGTTGTCATGGCCCGGCGCAGTTCATCGCAATGGGTGCTCGAAGCGGATATCAAGGGGTGCTTTGACCACATCAACCACGACTGGCTGGAACGACATGTCCCGATGGATAGGGAAGTCCTTCGGAAGTGGTTGAAGGCTGGCCTGATTTACAAGGGACAGCTACAGGCGACTGAGGCCGGTACGCCGCAGGGAGGCATCATCTCCCCGACGCTGGCAAACGTGACGCTGAACGGGCTGGAGCGTGAACTGATTGCGCACCTCGGTGCGAAATTCGGGATCGCAAAGGCAAAGAAGCTGAAAGTGAATGTGGTTCGATATGCGGATGACTTCGTGATCACCGGCGACTCGAAAGAGATTCTGGAAAACGAGGTCAGGCCTTGGGTGGAAGCATTCCTTGCTGTACGAGGCTTGCGACTGTCCGAGGCGAAAACGCGTATCACACACATTGACGAAGGCTTCGATTTCCTTGGGTGGAATTTCCGGAAGTACTCGGGGACACTGCTCATCAAGCCGAGCCGGAAGAATGTGCAGACGTTCTACCGAAAGGTGGCGGATACGATCAGCGGTCACAAGACGGTGAAACAGGCGGAACTGATCCGCCTGCTGAACCCGATGTTACGGGGCTGGGCGCAGTATCACAGCTCGGTGGTTGCCAAGCAGGCCTACAGCCGCATGGAGTCGCTGGTGTTTTTCCGACTCTGGCGGTGGTCGAAACGGCGGCATCCGAACAAGAACACCGATTGGGTGAAGCAGAAGTACTTTCACTCGACCGGTAGTCGAAATTGGGTGTTCGCTGTCCCGATAGTTCGGGACGATGGGAGTACGGGGTTGCTTGAGCTGTACCAACTCAGCGGTATGGAAATCAGGCGACACAAGAAGGTCAAGGGTGACTTCAATCCCTTTGATCCGCAGTGGGAGCAATACGGGGAGCAGTTGCGACAGATGCGCATGTGGGAATCAATGCGCTATCGCAAGCAATGGGCTTCGCTGTATATGTCACAGAGCGGGATGTGTGCGCACTGTGGTAGTGCCCTGACGGAAGAGACTGGCTGGCACGATCATCATCTTGAATACCGGATGCATGGCGGATCAGACGCTCTCTCCAACCGGGTTTTGCTCCATCCGGACTGCCACCGGCAGGTGCACGTTGGTAAACTTGTCGTAACTAAGCCGGCCCCGTCGTTGCAATGACGGGGCTTTGTATAAGAAATCTGTAGGCTCGAGCCGTATGCGGGGAAACTCGCACGTACGGTTCCTAGGGGGCTCCTCTTTCGCAAGGAGGGGGGGCTACCCTACCCGACGTTCCTTGCCCTCATGCCTTCCCACTACGCACGCTTTCTTTGTTTTGCTGTCCTGTGTCTTGCGTTGACGATTCCTTTCGCGGTCGTCAACCATACGTATCCGATTCCGACTTTCTACGCTGAATACAGCGCGCTCGCGCTCTATCTGGCGCTCGGCGCGACGGTTGCGCTGCTCGTGCGCGTATCGGAGCCAAAGGTGCCGTTCGCGTCGCCGGTCGTCGCGCTGATGCCGCTCGCGTTCGGCGTGCTGCTCGTCGCGCAGACGCTGTTGTTGCCGGTCGCTCAGCCATCGATGAACTGGCTCGGCGGCGCGTATCTGCTTGCATCGTTCGTCGCGGTGCATACGGGCTTCGGACTCGTGCGGGCAGGGCTTGCCGAGAAGACGCTGAGAATCGGCGCGGCGGCGCTGATGGTCGGCGGACTGTTCGCAGTCTTCTGCCAGATCGTGCAGTTGCTGCATCTCGAAGTGAAGTTCACGCCATTCGTGGTCGCGTACAACGTGATGGTCGAAAGGCGCCCCTTCGGCAATATGGCGCAGGCGAATCACCTCGCGACCGTGATCGCGTTCGCGCTGGCGGCGGCGTTGTATTTCGTGCAGGCGCGGCGGCTGCCGATCGTGTTGTGGCTGATTCTGTCGGCGGCTTACTCACTCGGGCTCGCGCTCACGGTGTCGCGCGGTCCGTGGCTGCAAACGGCGGTGATCGTCGTCGCCGGATTCTGGATGGCGTTCGTTATCGGGCGTCCGGTTGCGTCGGAGGGTTTCGACGGCCCGGGCCGGCGTGATGTGCGTGCGTGGATCGTCCCGATTCTGCTTGCAATCGTCTTCTTCGCCGTGAACGCGGCGGTGCGCTGGGCGAACGTGCGCTACGACTTCGGTCTTGCGCAATCGGCGGCGGAGCGCATGCAGGAAGCCAGTCAGATCGCGCCGCGCCTCGCGCTCTGGAAATACGGCTGGACGATGTTCAAGACGCATCCGTTGCTGGGCGTCGGCTGGGGCGAGTTTCCGCGCTATCAGTTCGATCTCGTCCGCGATCTCGGCGGTGTCGAGGTTGCGAATAATGCGCACGACATCTTCATCGACCTGCTCGCAAAAACGGGCGCGCTCGGGATGGCGATTCTCGTCGCGGGCATCGTGTTCTGGCTGATTCGCGTGCTGCGCGCGCCGCAGACGCCGGCGCGCATTTTCGCCCTGTCGCTGCTCGGCGTGCTGATGATGCACGCGCTCGTCGAGTATCCGCAGCAGTACATGTTCTTTCTCATGCCGGCGATGCTCGTCATCGGGCTGCTGGAGACGCGGCCGCTGCGCCTCGTCGCGCGTCCGCTGTCGTATGGCGTGTACGTCGTGCTCGTGCTCGGCGGGCTCGCAGCGCTCTATCCGACGATGCGTGACTACAACCGCGCCGAAGTGCTCTATTACGGATCGCGGCCGGCGGAGCAATATCGGGACAATCCGTCGTTCCTGTTCACGGCGTGGGGCGAATACGGTGCGGCGACGCTGTTGCCGATCAACGCGCAGAACGTCGAGGAGAAGCTCGCCGCGCATCGGAAGGCAATCGCGCTGCTGCCGGGCGAGACGGTGTTGCGCCGATACGCGGTGCTGCAGGCGCTTGCCGGACAGCGCGCCGAAGCGCTCGACACGATGGCGCGCCTGAAGATCTTCGCCACTCAGTTACACGACTGGCCGAAGCAACTTGCCGCCGTCTACGATCTGGTCGACGAGGCGGGCAAGCCGCTCGCTTCCTTCAGGGCGGATCTGGTGAAGCTGTATGGGGTGCCGGCGCAGAGTCAGGAGTCTTCGGCGGACGACGACGAGGAGTGAGGCGGATCAGGGTGTCGGCGATGTGTGATCGTCCGCCACCCAATCGCCGGATTTTCCTCCGTGCTTCTCCATCACGCGCACGTTCGTGATGGTCATCCCCCGATCCACCGCCTTGCACATGTCGTAAATGGTCAGGAGCCCGACCTGCACGGCGGTCAGCGCTTCCATCTCCACACCCGTGCGTCCGACCGTCTCCACACGCACTTCGCAATGCACGCCGGGCAGCGCCTCGTCGATCGTGAAATCCACCGCGACGCGCGTCAGCGCCAACGGATGACACAGCGGGATCAGATCGGCCGTGCGCTTCGCCCCCTGAATCGCGGCGATGCGCGCGACGCCGAGCACGTCGCCTTTTTTCGCGCGGCCTTCGCGGATCAGCGCGAGCGTGCCGTCGAGCATCGCGATCGAGCCGCGCGCCACGGCGACCCGCCGCGTTTCGTTCTTTGCGCCGACATCGACCATGTGCGCCTCGCCGGCGGCATCGAAATGGGTGAGTCCGGACATAGCGTCTCCTTCGAATGGGCGCCTATCATACCAGCGTGATTTCGCGCGGTTTTTCGCGAAAGGTCGCGCTCCGGCGCGACGCAGGGCCGACGCGGGACGCCCCCCGCGCAACACTTGATACGATAAGCTCGTTTCAGTTTTCGAGCCGACCATCGGCGCTTCGACCGTTTCGCGCCATGCATCCGACACGTCCGAGCCGCGTGCTCATCTCCCTGCTGTGTGTTGCCCTCGCCATGCCGCCCGCGGCGCTGGCGCAATCGAGTGCGCCTTCCGCGAGTTCGACCGGCACGCTCGCGGCCTCGCAACTGCGTTCATCGCAGGAAAGCACTGTCAGCGACGTGCCAGCCAATGTCGCGGATGGCGTGTTCGGCGTATACGGCGGCGCGCAAAGCCGTTTCGCGAATCGTCCGGGCACGATGTCGGGCCTGCGCGCACCGCTCTCGTCGGTGCAGCTTCCGGATCTCGGCGATGGCTCTGGCGGCTCGCTCACCCCACAGGCCGAGCGCAAGGTCGGCGAGCGGATGATGCGTGAAGTGCGCGCCGATCCCGACTATCTCGACGACTGGCTGCTGCGGGATTACCTCGATTCGATCTCCTCGAAGCTCTCCGCGGCCGCAGCGACACAGTATCTCGGCGGCTATCGGCCGGATTTCGATCTTTTTGCCGTGCGCGATCCGCAGATCAACGCATTCTCGATGCCGGGCGGCTTCATCGGCGTGAATACGGGCTTGGTCGCCGCGACGCAGACCGAGTCGGAACTGGCGTCGGTGATCGGCCACGAAATGGGGCATGTGCTTCAGCGCCACATCGCGCGCATGCTCGGCACGCAGGAAAAGAGCACCTACGCGGCGCTCGCGGCGATGGTCGCCGGCATGCTCGCGGGGCTGCTCGCGCACAGCGGAGATCTGGGCATGGGCATCGCGATGGGCGGACAGGCGTTCGCCGTCGACAATCAACTGCGCTTCTCGCGCGCGGCCGAGCACGAGGCCGATCGCGTCGGGTTCCAGATGCTCGCCGCCGCCGGATACGATCCATACGCGATGGTGGCGTTCTTCGAGCGCCTCGACCGCGCGTCGATGGCCGATAACGGCGTGCCGCCCTACGTGCGCACGCATCCGCTCACGACCGATCGCATCGCCGACATGGAAGGCCGCGCGCGGCGCGTGCCGTACCGGCAGCCACGCCAATCGGCGGAATATGCGTTCGTGCGTGCCCGCGCGCGCGCGCTGCAGGTGAATTACGCGAGCGATTATCGCGAGGTCGCGAGCCGGCTCAAATCGGAAATCGAGGATCAGACGGCGCTCAATCCGGCATCGAACTGGTATGGAATTGCACTCGCGCAATCGTTGATGGGCAATTTCGATGCGGCCAACGACGCACTCGCCAAAGCACGCCAGCTGTTCGAGGGCGAGGAGGCGAGCGCGGCGGCGGCATCGGCGCAGGTTCAGCAGGAGGATCGCGCGCATGCGCCGCAGGACGTGGCCGCGACCGCGCCGCCCGTGCCTTCGCGAAAGGGCGGCGCGCAGTCGCTGCGCAACGCCGATCCTTCGATGACCGCAACGCCGCTCGATCACGCACGCGCGGCGCTGAATCTCGGCCACGCACCGCAGCCCGATTCGACGCCGGCGACGGCGCCTCGCGCGAGCAGCGACATTGCGCTGGCGCCGGTTCACGTCGAAGGCCGAACGGCACCGGCGCCAAAACCGCAGCCCGCGCCGCAAGCATTACGCAGCACGCCGAGCCTCGACGTGCTCGCCGCTGACATCGCCCGCCGCGCGGGCCGCAACGACGACGCGATCCGCCTCGCGGACATCGCGCAGAAACGCTGGCCGGCGTCCCACGCGGCCATCGACGTGCATCTGCAGACGCTGCTTTCCGCACGCCGCTTCGCCGAAGCGCAGACGCTCGCACGCCGCGAAACGCGCGCCGAGCCGACGCGGCCCGACTGGTGGTTCTATCTCGCGCAGGCGAGCGCGGGTCTGAACGATCCGCTGCAACAACATCAGGCGATGGCGGAGAAGTTCGCGCTGGACGGCGCGTGGCTATCCGCGATCCGGCAACTGAAGGAAGCGCGCGATGTGAAGACCGCGAGCTTCTACGATCTTTCAACGATTTCCGCGCGCCTGCGCGATTTTGAAATGCGCTACAGGGAAGAGCGCGAGCTGGAGAAGAACGGCTAGGTCAGTCTTTCTTCGCGGCGGCGCGGTTTGCCGGACTCGCGACGAAGCCGAAACGCGTCGCGACGTCGGCGCGTGCGATCGGCTGCACGGGCAGATCGACGCCATCGCGCCAATGGAAAATGCCGCCCTTGCCCGCATCGTCGAGCGACGCGTGATTCGCGAACAGTTCGAGATCGTGGTCGTGCATGGCGGCCACGCGCGCCGGCGATGCGTCGTCGGAAAAGAGGATGCCGCCTTCGTCGTCGATGTACGCCTGCGCCGGCTCGAATGCCGCGCCGGCCTGATCCGTCAGGCGTAATACGCCGTCCGCCGCGTGCAGGCGCACGATCCACGGCGTGTAGGCCAGTTCCACATAGACGCGCTGCGGACCGTTCTGGAAGAACCACTGGCCGTCTGCATCGCTTTCGTAGTTGCGGTTGATGAAGCCCAGCAGCGCTTCATGCCGGATCGGCGTCCCGAGTTCGCCGGCAGCCTGGGCGGCGTCGTCGCGCATGCGCCACTGGCCGCGTCGGTCGAGCAGCAGCCAGCCCGTGCAGTGCGGAACGTTGGGCCATTTGGCGAGCGCCTGTTTGACGATTTCATCCATGATCGTTCACGAAACGAAGTTCTCCAGATAGCCGAACACACGCAGCGACAGCCAGTCGATCCGGCCGGGAAACGGCCCCGTCATGAAGCCGACGTGCCCGCCGTGGTTCGGCTGGTCGAGCGTGACTCGCTCGGACACTTCAGCAAGCGAGGGCAGCGCGAACTCGGGCAGGAACGGATCGTTGCGCGCGTTCAGCAGCAGCGCGGGCACTTCGATGTGCTTCAGATGCGCGCGGGTGGTCGCCGTCGACCAATAGTGATCGGTGTCGCGAAAGCCGTGCAGCGGCGCCGTGACGACGTTGTCGAACTCGTACAGCGTGCGCGCCGCGAGCACGGCGTTGCGATCGTAAAGACCAGGATACTGGCCGAGCTTCGCGAGCGCCTTCTTCTTGAGCGATTTCAGGAAGCTGCGCGTATAGACCATGCCGAAGCCCTGCGAGATCGCGAGGCCGCCGGCGTGGACGTCGAGCGGCGCGGAGATGGCCGCGGCCGCGCTGACGATCGACGCATCCTTGCCGCTTTGGCATAGCCAGTGCAAAAGCACATTGCCGCCGAGCGAGACGCCCGCCGCGACGACCGGCCCGGGATGCGTCTGCGCGAGCCGACGCAGGATCCAGTCGACTTCTGCGCTATCCGCGAGATGGTAGAAGCGCGGCAGCAGGTTGAGCGGGCCGCTGCAACTGCGAAAATGCGGCACGACACCACGCCAGCCGCGCGCGCGGGCGGCGGCCATCATCGTGCGCGCGTAGTGCGAATCTGAATTGCCTTCGAGGCCGTGAAAGAGCACGAAGAGCGGGGCATTCGCGGCGGGTTCGTCGCCGGTTTCGTGCGCGAGGAAGTCGAGATCGATGAAATCGCCATCGGGCGTGTTCCAGCGCTCGCGCCGATAGCCCACATCGGGTTTTCGACCGAACAGGGCAGGGACGATGGTCTGTGCGTGGCTCGTCGGCAGCCAGCGCGGCGCGTTGTACAGCCATTCCGAGCCCGGCAGCCCCGGAACGCGCGCGGTTGCCTTCAGCGCGACGGCAGGCGCTTTGTCCACGAATGACGAATCGTGTTTCATCAACGGATCGCGCTTCATGGCCCCTCCCCGACAGACGTCTTCTTCAGCGCTTCAAATCTACCTTCAGTGCAGCGGCCCCTGGCCGTGACGCAGCCTGGCCGCGAACTGGCCCGCCGTATCCGGCGGCATCTCGCTCGCGTGAATGTGCGCGATGCGCCACTCGCCGCGCTCGTGAACCATCACGTAGGTCGTGTAGATCATGCGCGGTACGCTCGCGGGCGCGGCCTGCTGGTGCGCCTCGGCGATCGCATAGACCACCGTGCCTAAGCTGTCGTACACGCGGATATCGAGCGGCTCGATGGTCACCGCCTGCGTTTCGAATTGCTTGCCGAGACCGGCGCGGATGCTTTCCAGCCCGTGCAGATGCGTGCCGTCCGCGCAGACGCAGGTGGCGAACTCCTCGTCGATCCACAACGACATGACACTGTCGATGCTGTTGTCCGCGACCGCCTGATAGTAAGCGTTGAGAGTATCGGCTGCGGCTTCGAAGAGGCGGGCGAAACGTGGCATGGCTCGTGGGTCTCTGGCATTCGGTGCTCGGCGCCGCGCGAAGCCGCTGATGGCGGCAGGCGACGGAACGGCGCGCTGCATCGGTCATTGGTCAAAGCATGCCCCCGTTCGGAGACATTCGCGTGTCCGCACCCGCACACACGGCTGGAAACCGTCGAGTTGGACACGCGTTTTCGACGCGTGAGCGCAACATCAACGATGCGCGAGCAGCATCCCGCGCAAATCGCCGAAGACCTGTTCGGCCGAGAGTTCGCGCAAGCAGTTCAGATGGCCGAGCGGACACTCGCGGGCAAAGCACGGACTGCATTCAAGATGCAGCCATTGTACCTTTGCGAGATCGGACAAGGGCGGCGTGTGGCGCGGATCGGTCGAGCCGTAGACCGCGACGAGCGGCCGGCGCGACGCGGCCGCGACGTGCATGAGGCCGGAATCGTTGGTGACGACCGCGCTCGCCCGTGAAATGAGCGCGCACGCTTCGCCGAGCGACGTCTGGCCGCACAGGTTGCGCACCATCGGCGCACGCTCCGCGATGGCCTGCGCGATCGGCGCATCCTTCTTCGAGCCGAGCGCGATGATGCGCGCATACGGGAACGACTGCGCGATGAATTGCGCGAGCGACGCGAAATGCTCCGGCGGCCAGCGCTTGGCGGGCCCGTACTCCGCGCCCGGGCAGAACACGACGAGCGGCGCCCGCGTGTCGAGATTGAAGCGCGTCGAGACGCGCGCGGCTTCGTTCGGATCGAATTCGAGACGCGGCACGGGAAGCGTCTGCGCCTCGGGCTCTCCGGCGGCATCGGGCTGGGCGAATTTGTCGACGAACGGCAGCTTCGCGCCCGGCGCGTAGGCGAGCGCGGCGTAATGCGCGGTCATCGGCGGACGCTCGGTCTTCGGCGGATTCGCGTGACGCACGTTCAAGAGCCCGTAGCGGCTCTCGCCCGTGTAGCCGATACGCAAATTGATGCCAGCCATCCACGGAATCAGCGCGGATTTGACGGAGTTGGGCAGCACGTAGGCGGCGTCGTAGCCGACATCGCGCAAATCGCTCGCGAGCTGCCAGCGGCGCAGCAGTTGCAGCTTGCCGTGGGCGAGATCCGTCGCGTAGACGTCGCGGATCTCGGGCATGCGCTCGAGCACGGGCGCGACCCAGCCCGGCGCGACGGCATCGATCGCGATGCGCGGATGCAGTTTGCGCAAGAGCGTAAAGAGCGGCTGCGCCATCAATGCGTCACCGATCCAGTTCGGTGCTATAACCAGCGCACGGCGCATCTGTCGTTATCCGATCTCAAAATGAACGCGGCCCGCCGCCTTGGGGCGAGCCGTCGATTGTCGTGGGTCTGATGTGCGCCTTTTGCTACGGCGCGGAAACAGGGCGGCGGCGCCCGGCGCGTTTTCAGTGACCGCCCTTGAGCACTTCGCCGTCTTTCAGCTTGTAGCGCGTGCCGCAGTACGGGCAGCGCGCTTCGCCGTGCGTCACGTCGATGAACACGCGCGGATGCGTGCTCCAGCGCTGCATCTTCGGGTTCGGGCAGAAGGCGGGCAGATCTTTCGCCGACAATTCCACCAGCGGCATTTCCTTCAGGTCGCTCATTGCTATCTCTTGTCAGATGTCCTGCTAGCGGCGAGTGTCAGGCTCGCCGCGTCGCATGAGGTCGGTTAAACCTTCGCGAGCCAGCTCGCGTATTTCTCGTTCTTGCCGCCGACGACGTCGAAGAACGCGCTTTGCAGCTTCTCCGTGATCGGACCGCGCTTGCCGGAGCCGATCGTGCGGTTGTCGAGCTCGCGGATCGGCGTGACTTCGGCGGCGGTGCCGGTGAAGAACGCTTCGTCGCAGGTGTACACCTCGTCGCGGGTGATGCGCTTTTCGATCACCGGGATGCCGAAATCGCGCGCGAGCGTGATGACGGTATCGCGCGTGATGCCGTCGAGGCACGAGGCGAGATCGGGCGTGTAGATCTTGCCGTTGTTCACGAGGAAGAAGTTCTCGCCGGAGCCCTCGGACACGTACCCGTCCACGTCGAGCAGCAGGGCTTCGTCGTAGCCGTCGGCGACGGCTTCCTGATTCGCGAGAATCGAGTTCACGTACCAGCCGGATGCCTTCGCGCGGACCATCGACACGTTCACGTGATGGCGCGTGAACGACGACGTCTTCACGCGAATACCCTTCGCGAGTCCGTCTTCACCGAGATACGCGCCCCACGGCCAGGCGGCGATGGCCACGTGAATCGTGTTGCCCTTGGCCGACACGCCGAGCTTTTCCGAGCCGACCCAGATGATCGGGCGGATGTAGCAGCTTTCCAGATTGTTCGCCTTGACGACTTCCAGTTGCGCGGCTTCGAGCGTGGCAGCGTCGAACGGGACCTCCATCTGGAAAATCTTCGCGGAGTTCAGCAGGCGCTTCGTGTGTTCCTTCAGGCGGAAGATCGCCGTGCCCTGCGCGGTCTTGTACGCGCGCACGCCTTCGAAAACGCCCATGCCGTAGTGCAACGTGTGGGTCAGAACGTGGATCTTGGCATCACGCCAGTCGATCAGCTTGCCATCCATCCAGATCTTGCCGTCGCGGTCGGCCATTGACATACGGTTCTCCTAGCTGTCTCGGTTCAAGTGGGTTTCGGCAGGCCGCCCGCGTTCTGAAGGGGCGGCGGCGCCCGGCGCGCTTTCTTGCTCGGATTCCGTAGGGGAAGTCGCGTGTCGAGGGCGCAAAGGCGGCGAAAGACCGTCATTTTAGCGTCTTTTCACGACGAAACCGACCTTGGCACGCCTTTCACGCCGCTATAATTTGCCTTTCGCCGTCCGCTGAAAAACCGCGGGCTGAAACGGCGAAGCTCACCATTCCCGATTTTCCCGGTTTTTCCCGATCCATCGCGCATTCGATCGAGGCCGCGCAATGGCATCACGGGTTGTCTTGTTCGCCTCGCATTTGCTCATGCTCGACCGGCTGTCCGACACGAATCGCCGCGCGTTTTTCGAGGGCGTGCGCACCTTCTCTCCCGCCGTCCTGGCGACGTTCTCCTGGGGCCTCGTGACCGGCGTCGCGATGACGAAGTCCGTACTCACCGTGCCGCAGGCGCTCGGCATGTCGTTCGCGGTGTACGCGGGCTCGTCGCAGCTCGCGGTGCTGCCGCTCTTCGCCGCCAAGCTGCCGCTCTGGACGATTCTCCTGACCGCCGCGATGGTCAACCTGCGCTTCGTCATCTTCAGCGCGGGCCTCGCGCCGCATTTCTCCTACTTGCCGCTCAAGCGGCGTTTGCTGCTCGGCTATTTCAACGGCGACATCATCTATCTGATGTTCTCGAAGCGAAATTTTCCGGTCGGCTGGCAGCCCGGCAAGGAGGCGTTCTTCTGGGGACTGGCGGTGTCGAGCTGGCTGTCCTGGCAGAGTTCGTCGGTGATCGGCATTCTGCTCGCGAGCCTGATTCCGGATAACTGGGGCCTCGAGCTCGCGGGCACGCTCGCGCTGATTCCGCTCATCGTTTCTGCGATCGCCACGCGCTCGACGCTCGCGGCCGTCGCCGTCGCCAGCGTGGTCGCGCTGCTGGCGTTCGATCTGCCGTATCGCTTCGGCTTGCCGCTCGCGGTATTCGCGGCGCTGTTCGCGGGCACGCTCGCGGACGTGATAGCGGAGCGCACCGGCCCTAAGCAGGCCACCGACGAAAAGAAAGCCGACAAACCCGCCGCCACGAGGCCACTCCGATGAGCGCCCTGCATGTCTGGCTCGCGATTGTCGGCATGGGCCTCGTCACCGCGGTGACGCGGGCACTGTTTCTGGCCGGCGGCGAACGCATGGTGCTGCCGCCGCGCGTGCAGCGCGTGCTGCGCTACGCGCCGGCCGCGGCGCTGGCGGGCGTCGTCGTGCCCGACCTGCTGGAGACGTCGGCGGGCATTTCGCTCGCGCTGTCGAATCATGCGCTATGGGCGTCGGCGGCCGGACTCGCGTACTACCTGTGGCGGCGCGGCATGATGGGCACGATCGCCGTCGGCATGCTCGTGTTCACGCTGCTGCGGCTCGCGGCGTGAACGCGCCACGCCCGGGTCGCATGCGTCGGCGCCAAATACGCGTCATCAACGATTGCCCGCTAAAAGCGGACAGGGCGATCGGTTAAAATGATGGTCTTTCCCGAGTGAGCGAGGTCGAAAGTGTCTCCGGCAGTCACCGCGCCAGGATGGTCCAACCCGCTGTCCAACCCGCCGCTCCCGGCTGCGTGCACGCGCCCGAGCGCCGCTCGCGCGCCTCTCCGGATTCATCTGTCCGATCCCTTTCTCCCGCTTCTTGCACGCGCGTTCGGCTTCACCGCGCGCCCTTCGCCTCCAGCCTGATCCGCGCGCGAGCCGTCCTGCCCGGCGGCCCGCGCGCGGCGACTCCACGAACCGGCCGCCCCGACGGCCGTCCCCGCCCGAACCGCTTCTTTACCTACGTTGACTCCCATGACGAAAGTACTGCGTTTCACCGATCTGATCGCCGAAGGCAAAGTCTCCGGCAAGCGTGTGTTCATCCGCGCGGATCTCAACGTGCCGCAAGACGATGACGGCAACATCACCGAAGACACGCGCGTGCGCGCCTCTGTCCCGGCAATCAAGGCCGCCCTCGACGCGGGCGCGGCCGTGATGGTCACGTCCCATCTGGGCCGCCCGACCGAAGGCCAGTTCAAGCCGGAAGACTCGCTGGCCCCGGTCGCGAAGCGTCTGTCGGAGCTGCTCGGCCGCGACGTGCCGCTCGTCGCCGATTGGGTCGACGGCGTCCAGGTGCAGCCGGGCAACGTCGTGCTGCTCGAAAACTGCCGCTGCAACAAGGGCGAGAAGAAGAACGACGACGGCCTCGCGCAGAAAATGGCGAAGCTCTGCGACGTCTACGTGAATGACGCGTTCGGCACCGCGCACCGCGCCGAAGCCACGACGCACGGCATCGCGAAGTACGCGCCGGTGGCATGCGCGGGCCCGCTGCTCGCCGCCGAGCTCGACGCGCTCGGCAAGGCGCTCGGCAACCCGAAGCGACCGCTCGTCGCGATCGTCGCGGGCTCGAAGGTGTCGACCAAGCTCACCATTCTGAAGTCGCTCGCCGAGAAGGTCGATCAACTGATCGTCGGTGGCGGCATCGCGAACACGTTCATGCTGGCGTCGGGCCTCAAGATCGGCAAGTCGCTCGCGGAGGCCGATCTCGTCGACGAAGCGAAGGAAATCATCGAGCAGGCGCGCACGCGCGGCGCATCGGTGCCGATTCCGAGCGACGTCGTGACGGCCAAGGAATTCGCCCCGACCGCGAAGGCGCAGATCAAGCCCGTCGCGGATGTCGCCGACGACGACCTGATCCTCGACATCGGCCCGGATACGGCGAAGGCGCTCGCGGCGCAGCTCGAAACCGCCGGCACGATCGTCTGGAACGGCCCGGTCGGCGTGTTCGAGTTCGACCAGTTCGGCAACGGCACGAAGACGCTCGCGCAGGCGATCGCCAATTCGTCGGCGTTCTCGATCGCGGGCGGCGGCGACACGCTCGCGGCCATCGCGAAGTACAACATCCACGACAAAGTGAGCTACATCTCGACCGGCGGCGGCGCGTTCCTGGAGTTCCTGGAAGGCAAGAAGCTGCCCGCGGTGGAAGTGCTCGAGTCGCGGGCCTGAGGCGTTGGCGGCCCGAGGCAATCCGGCGAAAGCAGGTAAGAAGGGCGCGCAAGCAGCCGGCGGCGCGCAAGACGATGTGACGCAGGACGTGATCGACAGCGGCGCGCCCGATGCCGCCCCTGAAGCAGCGCTGGCGATCGCGCAAGCGGCGCAAACAGATCAGGCAGCATCCGAAGGCGAAGCCGCGGCCGCAGTGCCGCCCCCGCCTCCGGTCATCATTGGCGGCATGCCCGCCCATGCCCTGAAGGAAATCGACAAAGCGACGCCGGCACGAACCGGCGCGCGCGCGCAACCGGTGAGCAACACCTCACTGCAAGCGCAACGTGCTCGCAGCGTAGTTACGGGCGATCCTACTGAGACGAGGAATTCCATGCATCGCGCTACAAAGATTGTTGCCACCATCGGCCCGGCTTCCACTAGCCCGGACATCCTGCTGCAAATGCTGCAGGCGGGTCTCGACGTCGTACGTTTCAACTTTTCGCACGGCACCGCCGACGACCATCGCCAGCGCGCTGAAATCGTCCGCGAGGCGGCGCGTCAGGTGGGCCGCGAAGTCGCGATCATGGCGGACCTGCAAGGCCCGAAGATCCGCGTCGGCAAGTTCGAGAACAACAAGACGATGCTCGTCGCGGGCAACCCGTTCATCCTCGACGCCAACTGCACGCTCGGCAATAACGAGCGCGTCGGCCTCGACTACAAGGATCTGCCGCGCGACCTGCGCGCAGGCGACGTGCTGCTGCTCAACGACGGCCTCATCGTGCTCGACGTGACGCGCGTGATCGGCGAGGAAATTCACACGACGGTCAAAGTCGGCGGCGAGCTCTCGAACAACAAGGGCATCAACCGCCAGGGCGGCGGTCTCACCGCGCCCGCGCTGACCGAGAAGGACATGGAGGACATCAAGACGGCGATGTCGCTCGGCGCGGACTTCGTCGCGGTGTCGTTCCCGAAAAATGCGACGGACATGGAAATGGCGCGTCAACTCGCGAACATCGCGGGCGCGCCGTATGGCATCAAGCCGAAGATGATCGCGAAGATCGAGCGCGCCGAAGCGATTCCGGCATTGCAGGGCATTCTCGACGCATCGGACGGCATCATGGTCGCGCGCGGCGATCTCGCTGTGGAAGTGGGCAACGCGGCGGTGCCGGCGCTGCAAAAGCGCATGATCCGCATGGCGCGCGAGTCGAACAAGCTCGTGATCACCGCCACGCAAATGATGGAATCGATGATCCACGCGCCCGTGCCGACGCGCGCGGAAGTGTCGGACGTCGCGAACGCCGTGCTCGACGGCACCGACGCCGTGATGCTCTCCGCCGAAACGGCAGCCGGCAAGTATCCGGTGACGACCATCGAGACGATGGCGGCCGTGTGTGTCGAGGCGGAGAAGTCGGAAGAGTCGCAGCTCGACCGCGATTTCCTCGACCGCACGTTCACGCGCATCGACCAGTCGATCGCGATGGGCGCGCTCTTCACCGCCTTTCATCTCGGCGCGAAGGCCGTGGTCGCGTTGACCGAATCCGGCTCGACGGCGCTGTGGATGTCGCGTCACTGGACGCACGTGCCGATCTTCGCGCTGACGCCGCGCGTGTCGAGCGAGCGCACGATGTCGCTGTACCGCAACGTGACGCCCCTGCACGTCGACACCAACATGGATCGCGACACCGCGCTGAATCAGGCGCTCGAAGTGGTCGTGTCGAAGGGCTATGCGGCGCGCGGCGACATGGTCGTGCTGACCGTCGGCGAGCCGATGGGTCAGGCGGGCGGCACCAACACGCTCAAGATCGTGCGTGTGGGCGACCACTTCTAAGCATTTTTGAGAAATCTGCGCGGTCAAACGCCGCGCGATTGCCGCAGGTCCGGAGCGCCCGCCGTCCAGCAGCGGCGGGCGCCCAATCAAGCGCGCAAGACGACGCGGAGCAATGCGTCAGTCGAGGCGACGATCAAGCCGAAAACCGCCCGAGAGCGGAATCGAGCGCGCTGCAGAATTCGTTTCACATCATGGAGTCTCACCACAATGCCTCTCGTATCAATGCGTCAACTGCTGGATCACGCAGCCGAACACGGTTACGGCCTCCCGGCATTCAACGTCAACAATCTGGAACAAGTGCAGGCGATCATGTCGGCCGCGAACGAAGTGAACGCGCCCGTCATCATGCAGGCGTCCGCCGGCGCGCGTAAGTACGCGGGCGAAGCGTTCCTGCGCCATCTGATCGAAGCGGCCGTCGAGTCGTATCCGCATATTCCGGTCGTGATGCATCAGGATCACGGCCAGTCGCCGGCCGTGTGCATGGCCGCAATCCGCTCCGGCTTCACGAGCGTGATGATGGACGGTTCGCTCGAAGCCGACGGCAAGACGGTCGCTTCGTACGAATACAACGTCGCGGTGTCGAAGCAGGTCGTGGAGTTTTCGCATTCGATCGGCGTCACCGTCGAAGCCGAGCTGGGCGTGCTCGGTTCGCTCGAAACCATGAAGGGCGACAAGGAAGACGGCCACGGCGCCGAAGGCACGATGACGCGCGAGCAGCTTCTGACCGACGTCGAGCAGGCCGCCGACTTCGTGAAGCAGACGCAGTGCGATGCCCTGGCGATTGCGATCGGCACGTCGCACGGCGCGTACAAGTTTTCGAAGAAGCCGACGGGCGACATTCTCGCCATCGACCGCATCCGGGAAATCCACCAGCGCATTCCGAACACGCACCTGGTGATGCACGGTTCGTCGTCCGTGCCGCAGGAATTGCTGGCCGAGATCCGCGAATTCGGCGGCGACATGAAGGAAACCTACGGCGTGCCGGTCGAAGAGATTCAGGAAGGCATCAAGCACGGCGTGCGCAAGGTGAACATCGATACCGATTTGCGCCTCGCGATCACCGGCGCGATTCGCCGCTATCTGTTCGAAAATCCGTCGAAGTTCGATCCGCGCGACTATTTGAAGCCCGCGCGCGAAGCGGCGAAGGAAATCTGCCGCCAGCGCTACATGCAGTTCGGCTGCGAAGGCATGGCGGGCAAGATCAAGCCGGTTTCGCTCGACAAGATCGCCGAGAAGTACAAGTCGGGCGCCCTCGCGCAGATCGTCAAGTGAGCGCGAAATAAGCCTGATCTGAGCCAGGCGTTATTTGTAAAGTAAAATCAACGGGTTCCGGGTTCGGAGCCCGTTCGCTTTTTTTCTCTCGCCGCGCTGGATGCCGAAGCGCGGCGTTAACCATTTCAGCACCCTTTCCGGTACATGACGATGTCCACGCTATACGAATCCACGATCAGATCGCTGCCGCTGCTCGGCCGCGGCAAGGTCCGCGACAACTACGCAGTCGGTCAGGACAAGCTCCTGATCGTAACGACCGACCGCCTTTCCGCATTCGATGTCGTCATGGGCGAGCCGATTCCGAACAAGGGCCGCGTGCTGAACACGATGGCCGATTTCTGGTTCGAGAAGCTCGGTCATATCGTGCCGAATCACAACACGGGCATCGATCCTTCGACTGTCGTCGCGCCCGACGAGGTCGAGCAGGTGAAGGGCCGCGCGGTCGTCGTGAAGCGCCTCGAGCCGATCCTCGTCGAAGCGGTCGTGCGCGGCTATCTCGCGGGCAGCGGCTGGAAGGACTATCAGGCGACGGGCGCGGTGTGCGGCGTCGAGTTGCCGCCGGGGCTGCAGAATGCGCAGAAGCTGCCCGAGCCGATTTTCACGCCGGCGGCGAAAGCCGAAATGGGTCATCACGACGAAAACATCACCTACGATGAGATGGAGCGCCGCATCGGCACCGAACTGTCGGCGACGATCAAGCGCATCTCCATCCAGTTGTACAAGGAAGCGGCCGAATACGCGGCCACGCGCGGCATCATCATCGCGGATACGAAGTTCGAGTTCGGCCTCGACAACAAGGGTGAGCTGTATCTGATGGACGAAGTCCTGACGGCCGATTCGTCGCGCTTCTGGCCCGCCGATGGCTATCAGGTCGGCACGAATCCGCCGTCCTTCGACAAGCAGTTCGTGCGCGACTGGCTCGAAACGCAGCCGTGGAAAAAAGAGCCGCCCGCGCCGGCGCTGCCGGACGAGGTGATCGCCAAGACGTCGGAAAAGTATCAGGAAGCGTTGCAGCGTCTCACTGGCAAGACGCTGTCTTAAGGTTCGGCACGCGCGCCGCTCACGAAAAGAGCGGCGCGGGCATATCTCTGGGAAATTGGAATGAGCGAAGTGAAGGCCCCGGATCTGGCAAAAGGGCACACACACGAAGCGCCGCTCGTCGGCGTGTTGATGGGTTCCAGCTCCGACTGGGACGTGATGAAGCACGCCGTCGCGATGCTTCAGGAATTCGGCGTGCCGTACGAGGCGAAAGTGGTCTCGGCGCATCGCATGCCGGACGAGATGTTCGCCTACGCGGAAAGCGCGCGTGAGCGCGGCGTGCGTGCGATCATCGCGGGCGCGGGCGGCGCGGCGCATCTGCCGGGCATGCTGGCCGCGAAGACCACCGTGCCGGTGCTCGGCGTGCCGGTGGCGAGCAAATATCTGAAGGGCGTCGATTCGCTGCATTCGATCGTGCAGATGCCCAAGGGCGTGCCGGTCGCGACCTTCGCCATCGGCGAGGCGGGCGCGGCGAACGCGGCGCTGTTCGCCGTATCGATGCTGAGCGTCACCGATGCCGCATACGCCGACGCGCTCGCCGCTTTCCGTGTGAAGCAGAATCAGGCGGCGCGGGACATGGCGCTGCCGCCGCTTTGATGACCCCGCGCGCGGACCGCGCGTCGCGCAATCGCTGATGCCCACAGCCAGCCACCCAAGCCCCACGATGAACCCACACAATTCTCCGATCTCCCCCATCCTGCCGGGCGCATGGCTCGGCATGGTCGGCGGTGGCCAGCTCGGCCGCATGTTCTGCTTCGCCGCGCAATCGATGGGCTATCGCGTCGCCGTCCTCGATCCGGACGAGACGAGCCCCGCGGGCGCTGTCGCGGATCGCCACATCCGCGCCGCCTATGACGACCGCGCGGCGCTCACCGAACTCGGCCGCCTGTGCGCGGCGGTATCGACGGAATTCGAGAACGTGCCTTCCGCGAGCCTCGAATTTCTCGCGTCGTGCACGTTCGTCAGCCCGGCTGCGAGCTGCGTGGCGATCGCGCAGGACCGCGTCGCGGAGAAGCGCTTCATTGCGGCATCGGGCGTGCCGGTCGCGCCGCATGTCGTGATCGAATCGCCGCAGGCGCTCGCCGCGTTGCCCGACGAGAAGATCGCGGCGGTGCTGCCGGGCATTCTCAAGACCGCGCGTCTCGGCTACGACGGCAAGGGGCAGGTCAGCGTGCGCAATGTCGCGGACGTGCGCAACGCGTATGCGTCGCTGTCGGGCGTGCCGTGCGTGCTCGAGAAGCGCATGCCGCTCAAGTACGAAGTGTCCGTGCTGATCGCGCGCGGCGGCGACGGCAAGTCGGCCGTGTTTCCGCTCGCGCAGAACGTGCATGTGAACGGCATTCTCGCGAAGACGGTCGTGCCTGCGCCCGATGCTTCGGCATCGCTTGTCGCGCAGGCGCAGGACGCCGCGCTGACCATTGCCGCGAAGCTCGGTTATGTCGGCGTGCTGTGCGTCGAATTCTTCGTGCTGGAAGATGGCACGCTGATCGCCAACGAAATGGCGCCGCGTCCGCACAATTCCGGCCACTACACGGTCGATGCCTGCGCGACGAGCCAGTTCGAGCAACAGGTCCGCGCGATGACCGGCATGCCGCTCGGCGATACGCGCCAGCATTCGCCCGCCGCGATGCTGAACCTGCTCGGCGATATCTGGTTCGATGGCGACAAGGCGCGAGCGCCCGCATGGACGGAGGTTGCGGCGATGCCGGCCGCGCGGCTGCATCTCTACGGCAAGGAAGAGGCGCGCCGGGGCCGCAAGATGGGCCACATCAATTTCACGGCGGCGACGCTCGAGGAAGCGCGCACGGCGGCGCGTGACTGCGCGCGGATGCTGCATATCCCGCTCGATTGAGACTTACCGAAGCAGCAGGCAATGACCATTCACTTTCCGAGCGCCGCGCAGATCGCTGAAGCCGCGGCTTTGCTCGATGCGGGCGAACTCGTCGCGTTTCCGACCGAGACGGTCTACGGGCTCGGCGGCGACGCCGAGAATCCGGACGCCATCGCGCGTATTTATGCGGCGAAGGGCCGTCCGGCGAATCATCCGGTGATCGTGCATCTCGCGCCCGAAGCCGATCCGGGCTACTGGGTGCGGGAGTTGCCCGCAGATGCGCAGAAGCTCATCGATGCGTTCTGGCCGGGGCCTTTGACGTTGATCCTCAAGCGCGCGGCCCATATTCCGGCGGCGGTCAGCGGCGGCCAGGATTCGGTGGGCGTGCGATGTCCGTCGCATCCGGTGGCGCAGCAACTGTTGTCGGCGTTCCACGCGCGGCGGATCGGCACGGGGAAGCAGGGCGGCGTCGCGGGGCCATCGGCCAACCGGTTTGGTCATGTCAGTCCGACGACCGCGCAGCACGTGCGCGACGAGTTCGGCAGCGCGGTGCACGTGCTCGATGGCGGCGCGGCGGACGTCGGCATCGAATCGACGATTCTGGATTTGTCGCGCGGGTTTCCGGCGCTGCTGCGGCCGGGACATGTGAGTCCGCAGCAGATCGCGGATGTGATCGGTACTGCGCCGAGGTTGCCGGATGGGGCGGATGCCACGGCGCCGCGCGCTTCCGGGACGTTGAAGGCGCATTACGCGCCGCGCACGCCGCTTGCGTTGTTGCCGTTCGCGTCGATCGAGCCGTTGCTCGCGGCTCACGATCGGGTGAGCGGAAGGAAGATCGCGCTGGTCGCGAGGGCGTCAAGCGCGGGGGAATGGGCGCATGCGGCGCATGTGCATTTCGCGGCCGCGCCGGAAAATCCGCAGAGTTACGCGCGCGATTTGTATGGTTTGTTGCGTGCGCTGGATCGGGCGGATGTCGAGCGGATTCTCATCGAGAAACTGCCGGATACGGTCGAGTGGATCGCGGTGAATGATCGGCTTGGGAGGGCGGCGGCGGCGTTCGAGCGGGAGGAGTGAGGGCGCGCGGGGGCCTCATTTGTGAAGATGGGTTGCGGGGATTTCGGTTTTGGATCAAGCGGTTATCATCTAGGGTTTCCTCCGCGTGTGCGGAGATAGACCCGATCCCATCCTCGTCATCGATTCGGACCCGCGGTTTCCTCCGCGTGTGCGGAGATAGACCCTCGCGATGAGCGATGGCTCGGCGATGGATCTAGTTTCCTCCGCGTGTGCGGAGATAGACCGTCCGACCATGACAGCGTGAGCGGCAAGCCGTCGTTTCCTCCGCGTGTGCGGAGATAGACCCATTGCGCGGCGAGTCGCAAGCGTAGAGCACAAGTTTCCTCCGCGTGTGCGGAGATAGACCCATGATCCAGGAAGAGCTGTGCGCAATCCTCGCGTTTCCTCCGCGTGTGCGGAGATAGACACCTGCATCCGCCGCCGCACGATCTGTTCGGCCCGTTTCCTCCGCGTGTGCGGAGATAGACCGTGGATGGCCTGAGCCATGACCGCGACGACTTTGTTTCCTCCGCGTGTGCGGAGATAGACCGTGGTCAGTCAACTGCAATGGACCTCCAAAAAAGTTTCCTCCGCGTGTGCGGAGATAGACCCTGGTCGTAGACGGGATCAAGATAGGATTGGCCGTTTCCTCCGCGTGTGCGGAGATAGACCCTGAGGATCGAGGTACTGGGTCTGAGCTTTGTAGTTTCCTCCGCGTGTGCGGAGATAGACCCCCATATGCCGGATCGATGATGGCGATGGGCGCGTTTCCTCCGCGTGTGCGGAGATAGACCCCCGATAGGCGAACCCATACCCGAGTTCTGCCAGTTTCCTCCGCGTGTGCGGAGATACACCTTTCAGAAGATCGCCTCGGCGGTGGCGTGATGTTTCCTCCGCGCCCGCGCACACCTCTTCCAAGCCTCAAAACAAAACCGCCCGGCGATCTCTCGCCGGGCGGTTTTCCATTCGCAACCGAAAGAACCCGCTTACTTCCCCAACCCCGACTTCGCAATCGCCTGCTCCGCCGCCTGCGCATAGAGCGCGCCCAGATGCGTCGTCGGATGCACGGTGTCTGCGTACATGTACGTCTGGTCCGCGCCCGCGACGGTCAGCGTCTCCGGCGAGCAGAACAGCGAGGTGGCGAACGCTTGCGGATTGGGCTCGCCGAACTTCTGCGCCGCCGCCGCCATCGCCTGCAGGTTACAGGCCGTCCCGGTGTTCGAAACCGCGAATCCAAGCTGCTGATAATTCGCCGTGACATTGGCGAGCACCGGCACGATGTCCAGATAAATCACCTTCGGCATCAGTCCCGACTGCGTAAGCGCTGCCGCAAGCGCCTGATTGAAGCCGAGCGATGCCTGTGTGAGCAACGCGCGATTGGCCGCCGAGCTCATCATGCCCTGCGGCGTGGCGCCGATGTCCGGCACGTTCGACACCAGTACGTGCGTCGCGCCGCTCTGCACGACCTTGCCGATCAGACCGGCGAGGTCGATCGCCGCCTTGCCGATCGCTGCGCTCGCCTGTGCCGGCGTGATCGCGCCGGCCACGGCCCGCTGGAAGTTATAGAGGATGTCGTTGCCGCCGCCGTTCACAATCACGAGCTGGTTCGAATTGAAGCTGCCGTGTGCGCTGAGATAGTTCTGCACCTGCTGAACGATCGGCACCGTGAGCGCGCCCGTGTAATTCGCGGGATCGGTCGACACGTGATTGATCCCGATCGGATTCGTCACGAGCGCGCCACCTTGCGCGTAGCCGAGACCCGCTTGCGTGGCAGGCGGCGTGCCGAAGCCGCCCGTCATCGCCGGCGTGAGCGTATCGCCGTAATACTGCGCGACATTCTGCACCCAGACCTGACCCGGATTCGTCGTGAACCGGCCGCCGCCGAAGTTCGCCGCCGCGACCGGCGAATAGGTGCCGACGTCGGAAAGACTGTCGCCGAACGACACCACCTGCAGTTTCACGCCGCCCGCCGGCGTGGAATTGTTGTCATCGCCGCCGCCACCGCACGCGGCGAGCAGAGCGAAGGCCGCGCTGGCCGTCGCGACTTGGGCAAAGCGCACCAGTGCGGCGCGCGTCGAGCGTTGCTTGTTCATGGACCTCGTCTCCCTTCTTCGGTGTTTTCTAGTTCGATTGCGGCGCCTGACCTTGTTGCGGTCCGCCTGCCGCGTACCTGCGAGTTTAAGCGATGCCGCCCGCCCGCTCCGGTGCACACCTGCACCGGGCCAGCGGCGTGCCCGACAGCGTACACGCCGCGCGCACGTTACCGGACGTCACTTCGTAGAAGAAATCTTCGGTCCCGCCGGCTTTCCGTGCCCGCGAGCGCCGTATTCAGCCGATGGCCGAGCCGTTCAATCCGCCGCGCCCGGCCTGCGCACGCCTTCGTAGACCCATTCGAGCAGCGCATCGTGCGCGGCGCGCGCGGCTTCGGCGCGCGGATCATTGATGAAGCTCACGACGACATAGCTCTCGCCGTTCGCCGCGCCGACATAGCCCGCGATCGCCCGTACGTCGCGCAGCGTGCCGGTCTTGATGTGCGCGTTGCCGAGCGCGCCCGCGTTGGTGAGGCGGTTGCGCATCGTGCCGTCGACGCCCGCGACGGGCAGCGATTCGACGAACACCTGCGCGACCGGACTCGCGTTGGCCGCCATCAGCAGGTCGGCGAGCGAGCTCGCCGAGATGTGCTCGTCGCGCGAAAGGCCCGAGCCGTTGTCGAGCGTGAGGCCGCTCATCGGCAGGGCGCTGCGCTTCAGGAACGCCTGGATCGCCGCGGAGGATTTCGCGGTCGTCGCCGGCGGCTTCGATTGCGCCGCGCCGATCGTGAGGAACAGGTTGCGCGCCATCACGTTGTTGCTGAACTTGTTGATGTCGCGCACGACGTCCGACAGCACCGGACTGCGATGCGTGCCGACGAGCCGCGCGTTCGACGGCGTCGGGCCTTCGCGCGTCGTGCCCTGGAACGTGCCGCCCGCCTGCTTCCACAGTGCGAGAAAGCCGCCCGCGAAGAACGTCGAGTGATCGAGCGCCGCGACGTTGATCGTGCGCGAGCCGCAACGCAACGGATAGTCGCCGATGAACGATGCCTGCACGAAGCCGCCCTGTGTCTGCGCGACGCTCGGCGACGCCGCCTGGAGCGAGCCGGTGCAGGCGCCGCGCGTGACGCGCAGTTCGTTGTCGATCTGCAATTGCGCGAGTTGCGGCAGCACGTCGATGGAGACTTGTCCGTCGGGGCTCGGCGTCAGCGTGAAGGACAGCGACTTGAATGCGTACAGCAGCGGGTCCGGGCCGACGTTGTAGGGCGCGGTGTCATCGTTGTCGAAGGCGGGCAGATCGCGCGTGGAAGCGTCGAAGTAGCGCTTGTCGAGCACGAGCGCGCCATCGATGCCCGTGATGCCGTTCTTGCGCACCTGCTCGACGAGATCGATCAGCTCCTCCGGCACGAGCTTTGGATCGCCAGTACCCTGGATGTACAGATTGCCGTGCAGGACGCCCTGAGCATCGACGTCGCCGTCGGCATACGCGGTCGTCTTCCAGCGATAGTCCGGGCCGAGCATCGAGAGGCCGGCGTATGTGGTGACGAGCTTCATCGTCGAGGCGGGCAGCATCGGCTGGCTCGCGTTGACCGAGACGAGAGGCAACGGCGCGCCGACGCGCTGCACGACGACGCTCATCGACGAAAGCGGTACGTGCGCGTGCGCGAGCGCCGTCATCACCGATGCGGGCAGCGGTCCGGCGGGCACGCTCGCCTTCTCGGCACGCTCGCGCTCGGCCTTCGCGCGCTTCGCTTCGTTTTTCGCCGCGTGCTTCGACCGGGTTCCACCGATCGCCGCGCGCTCCGGCGATTGCGCCTGCGATTCGGACTTCGAGCCGCCGCGCGCCTCGGCGTAGGGCATATGGCCGAGCGCTGCGCAGGCGAAGGTTGCGGCGAGCGCGAACGAAGAGAGACGGCTGGGCAGGAAGCGAAATGCAGACGGCATGGACGAGCGTTGTTCTTGGACTGGATGGCAGGCGGCGGCGCGTGGCCGGGCAGGGGTGCGCCGCGCGGGAAGCGGCTATTGTAGACAAGCTGGCTTGCGGAAATCGTACGGGCTGAAAATCTTCGTCGGGCGATGGGCGTCGGGCGCGGCACGCCGTTGTCTTCCGAACGTGGACGATCGGCGCGGTTAAGTCCCGTTTAAGCCTGTGGCAAGCCCGCGCGGCTACAATGGGTCGCGGCTACGAGGCTGCCCATGTAACCACGAACAGACATGTGCCATGCGAATCCTGCTTGTCGAAGATGACCGGATGATTGCCGAAGGCGTACGCAAGGCGCTGCGCGCGGACGGCTTCGCAGTCGACTGGGTACAGGACGGCGAGGCTGCGCTCACCGCCGTCGCGGGCGAGTCCTATGACCTCATGCTGCTCGACCTCGGTCTACCCAAACGGGACGGCCTCGATGTGCTGAAAACTTTGCGCGCGCGGGCCAACGCCCTGCCGGTGCTGATCGTCACGGCGCGCGACGCGATTGCGGATCGCGTGAAGGGACTCGATGCCGGCGCGGACGATTACCTCGTCAAGCCCTTCGATCTCGACGAGCTCGGCGCGCGCATGCGTGCGCTCATCCGCCGGCACGCGGGGCGGGGCGAATCGCTCGTGCGCCACGGTGATTTGACGCTCGATCCGGTCGGTCATCAGGTGACGCTCGCGGGCGCGCCCGTGTCGCTGTCGGCGCGCGAGTTCGCGCTCCTCGAAGCGCTGATGGCGCGGCCCGGCGCGGTGCTGTCGAAAAGCCAGCTCGAGGAAAAGATCTATGGCTGGGGCGAGGAGATCGGCAGCAATACCGTCGAGGTGTATATCCATTCGCTGAGAAAGAAGCTCGGCGCCGATCTCATCCGCAACGTGCGTGGCCTCGGTTACATGGTCGCGAAGGACGCCTGATGCGGTCGATCCGCCGGCAATTGCTGATCTGGCTGCTCGCGCTCGTCATCGTCGGCGTGGGGTTTGCAGGATGGCTCATCTATCGGCAGGCGCTCGCGGAAGCCAACGAACTCTTCGACTAC
Source organism: Caballeronia sp. INML2 (assembly GCF_023631365.1). NCBI lineage: Bacteria > Pseudomonadati > Pseudomonadota > Betaproteobacteria > Burkholderiales > Burkholderiaceae > Caballeronia > Caballeronia sp. INML2. The sequence goes on from NZ_JALQDH010000007.1 coordinate 32,890, forward strand.
CAGTTGCAGCAGATCGCGGCCGCGCTGCCTTCGGAGCCGTTTTCGTCGGTGCTGAGTTCGCGCAGCGAGAGCGACGAGGGCGTCGTCATCCAGATCTGGAATCGCAACGGCGTGCTGATGTACTACTCGCATCCGCGCGTGCCGCTCGCGCCCCACGCGGAGCTCGGCTTTTCCACCGAAATGACGCCGCGCGGCGAATGGCGCGTGTATAGCGCGATCGTCGGCGACAACGTCGTGCAGCTCGCCCAGCCGCTGTCGATCCGCAATCGTGTCGCGGCGGGCGTCGCGTGGCGCACGCTGTGGCCGCTCGTGCTGCTGCTGCCGCTGCTCGGGCTTGCGATCTGGGTGATCGTGGGACTCGGCCTCGCGCCCTTGCAGCGCGTGACGCGCGCGCTCGACACACGTCATCCCGAAGCGCTCGATCCGCTCTCCGATCAACGTCTGCCGCAGGAAGTGCGGCCGGTCGTGCGCGCGCTGAATGCGCTGCTTTCGCGGCTGTCGGCTGCGCTCGATACGCAAAAGGCCTTCGTCGCCGACGCCGCGCACGAACTGCGCACGCCGCTCGCGGCGGTGCAGATCCAGGCGCAGCTCGTCGCGCGTGCGCAGGACGACGAAACGCGCCGCGAGGCGCTCGGGGATCTGCATGAAGGCATCGCGCGCGCCACGCGGCTTGCGGAACAATTGCTGGCTCTCGCGCGATCGGAGCCGGACGGCAAGGGTGTCGAGACGCAAGTCGATCTGCGCGAACTGCTGGAAGGCTGCGTGCGCGGTTATGTGCTGGTCGCGCAGGAGCGCGGCGTCGATCTCGGCATCGAAGTGAGCGAGCCGGCGATCGTGAAGGGCGATGCCGATTCGCTGCGCGTGATGTTCAACAATCTCATCGACAACGCGACGAAGTACACGCCCAAAGGCGGTCGCGTGGATGTCTGCCTGAAGGTGCGCGACGGACGTCCGGTCGTCGAAATCTCCGACACCGGGCCGGGCATTCCGCAAGAAGAACGCGAAAGAGTGTTCGACCGGTTCTATCGCGTCGGCGAGGGCGCGAATCGCGCACGCACGGATGTCGCGGGCAGCGGTCTCGGGCTCGCGATCGTGCGCCGCATCGCGGTTCAGCATGGCGCGGCGGTGTCGCTCGGGGAGTCGGAAGCGGGCGGGCTCAAGGTCACTGTGACGTTCTGATGCCGCGGTCGTTGGTTGACCGTTCTTGAAACAACGAGCAGCAGTCGACTAAGTTGAATGTGTCAGAAAGTAATGCAATGAGTTCGACCCAGTGCAGTATAAGCAAGCCGCACTACCAGGGGCGTCTGTTCGCGGAAACAGACGCCCCTTTACGTTTTTAAGAAAGGTTTAAGCGACACCCCGTAATCTTGCTCCATCGACATAGCGCGCTTCTCAAGCGCACATCCCCTCGTCAGGAGCACACGATGAAAGCGAAGATCCTCACCCGCAGCGCCGTCGCAGCGGCCGTTGCCGTTGCCTTGTCGGCGGGCTACGTGGCTGGGCACAACAACGTCCCGGCGCCGCAGGTCATCTCGCCCGCCGCAGCCGCGCTGATGCCCGCCGAAGCCGCGGCAAAAACAGGCATTCCCGATTTCTCCGGCCTCGTCGAGACATACGGTCCGGCCGTGGTGAATATCAGCGCGAAGCACGTCGTCAAGCAGACGTCGAATCGCCGCGGCCAGAGTCAACTGCCGATGGACCCCGACGATCCCTTCTATCAGTTCTTCAAGCGCTTCGGCGGCATGCCCGGCTTCGGCGGCGGCGACGGCGGTCCCGGTGCGGATCGTCCGAGCGAAGGTCTTGGTTCGGGCTTCATCGTGAGCAGCGACGGTTACATCCTGACGAACGCACACGTGGTCGACAACGCGAATGTCGTCACCGTGAAGCTCACGGACAAGCGCGAATATCGCGCGAAGGTCATCGGCGCGGACAAGCAGTCGGATGTCGCCGTGCTGAAGATCGACGCGAAGGACCTGCCGGTGGTGAAAATCGGCGATCCTAACGGCAGCAAGGTCGGCCAGTGGGTCGTCGCGATCGGCTCGCCATACGGATTCGACAACACCGTGACCTCGGGCATCATCAGCGCGAAGTCGCGCGCGTTGCCCAACGAAAACTACACACCGTTCATCCAGACCGACGTGCCGGTGAATCCGGGCAATTCGGGCGGCCCGCTTTTCAACCTGCAAGGCGAGGTGATCGGCATCAACTCGATGATCTATTCGCAAACGGGCGGCTTCCAGGGGCTTTCGTTCGCTATCCCGATCAATGAGGCAATCAAGGTCAAGGACGCGCTCATCAAGACGGGACACGTGGATCGCGGCCGTCTCGGCGTGACGGTGCAGGGCATGAACCAGACGCTCGCGAATTCGTTCGGCATGAAGTCGCCGCAAGGCGCGCTCGTGAGTTCGGTCGAGCCGGGAGGACCGGCCGCGAAGGGAGGGCTGCAGCCGGGCGACGTGATCACCGCGCTCAACGGCGTGCCGGTGACGGATTCCACTTCGCTGCCGTCGCAGGTCGCGGGCCTCTCGCCGGGTACGTCCGCGAAAGTGACGGTGTGGCGCGACAAGAGCGCGAAGGATCTTTCCGTGACAATCGGCGCGCTGAAGGATGCGAAGACCGCGAGCGCGAACACCGGCGGCGCCGACAGCGCGTCGGCGCAGGACGCGCGCCTCGGCGTCGCGGTGCGCCCGCTCACGCCGGAAGAGCGGCAGAACGATTCGCTTTCGCGCGGCCTGCTCGTGCAGCAGTCGAACGGCGCGGCGGCGAACGCGGGCATTCAGCCGGGCGATGTGATTCTCGCCGTGAACGGCCAGCCGGTCACGTCGGTGCAGCAATTGAAGTCGATGGTCCAGCACGCGGGCGACAGCATCGCGCTTCTGATCCAGCGTGACGATGCCCAGATCTTCGTGCCGGTCGATCTCGGCTGACGCGCGGCCGTCGGCTTGCGCGATGCGGGCACGAACCATGCTCTGCGGTTGCCTGGTGCCCCATCGCGTGACATCGACGCATCGGGCGTGACGCCGCCGGCTCCCGGGCGCGGCGGCACCGGACAAAGGAGCAGAAACATGACGAGCAAGACCACGGGCAAGCTGGCGGCCGCAATTCTCGTTGCGGCGATGAGCGCCGGCATGACGGGCGGCGCCTGGGCGCAGCAAGCGGGCGGAGCGGCGGGTGGCACGACGAGCGACACGTCGAGCGCCGGCAATACCAACGGCGGCGGTCTGCCGCAGATCCAGCAGCAAGGCGACGTCTCCTACACATCGGGCGGCGTGGGACTCGACGAATCGCGGGCATTGTTGCGCGAACAGGCGCACTGGCCGTTGTCGCTGCGCTTCACGGGCCCGACCGCCGACTATCTCTCGGGCGTGCAGGTTCGCATCGTCGACGGCAAGGGCGGCGAGACGCTTTCCACCGAGTCGATGGGGCCGTACATGCTCGTCAAACTTCCGCCGGGCAGCTATACGGTCTACGCGAAGTACAAGGACCAGGAGAAAAAGCAGGCGGTGACCGTTGCCGGACCGGGCAAGGCCAAGGCGGCGTTCCACTGGAACATTCAGTAAGCGCGAGCGTCGAAAGGGGATACGCCCGGGCATCGAAAGCGCTCACGCAGTATCGGAAGTTTGTCTCATAATTAAGCCACGGGTGTCTCGATGACTCGTGGCTTTTTTCTTGGGATGTCGGTTCTCACGCGGGAGGGGCAGCACGATGGGCACGGAACTGAACGACGGACACCAGACGGCGCATCACATCGAGATCACGCTGAATGGACGGCGCTGCCGCGTGATCCATCAGGGCGTGACCTACGCCGATACGCACGCGTCCCTCACGCTCATCGAGCCGGGTGTGGAGAAAGTTCACTACTTCCCGCGCGCCGACGTAAACATGGCGCGCCTGGAACGCTCCATCCACACCACGCATTGCCCGAGCAAGGGCGAGGCCACGCACTATCACCTGCTGACCGAGGACGGCCCGGTCGAGAACGCCGCGTGGAGCTACGAAGCGCCGCTCGACGCCGCCGTAAAGATCAAGGGCTATCTCGCGTTTTACGGTTCGCGCGTCGATCGTATCGACGAAACGTCATAGGCGCGCATCCGAACAGACAGCCGAGGCCGGCTCGGCCATAACGAACGCATGCGATCCTTTTCGCGGAGGCTCGAATGGAAGTCACCGATGCCCTGTGCGTTCCGCTCGACCCGGCGCATGTCCGGGAAGCCTTGGGCGATCTCGCGCTGCTGCGCGCGAGCCTCGACAATTGCGAATCGTTCACACGCACGCCCGGCGGCGAGTATGTCCTCACGCTGATCGTGCCGCTCGGCGCGCTGCGGGCGCGCTACCAGATCCGCGCTCATGCCGCCGGGCGCACGCGTCAGGCGGCGCGCGCGCCAGGCGATACCACCGAAACCACCGAATCCGACGATGCCGTGTACGCCCGCACGCTGAGCTTCAAGGCGCGCGGCGAAGGCGTCGGCTCCTTGCGCGGGCAGATCGCGGTCGCGTTGAACCCGGACGACGACGGCGCCGCTACCTGGATCGAATACACCGTCTGGGCGACGGTATCGGGCCCGCTCGCCGGCTTGCCTGCCCGCCAGATCGAAAACGCGCTGCGCGAAGGCGCCGATGATTTCTTCGCCGAGTTCTGCGAAGTGGTGCGCGCGAAGCACGCGTTGCCGTCGATGCGCGCCGCGGGCGAGCGCACCGAGCGCCGGCACGTCTTCTTGCGGCCGAGCGCGATGTCGGCGGCGTTTTCGCGTCGCTCGGGCGCGATGCGCGGGCCGTCCGCCGATGCCCACGCGAGCGGCGTGCTGCGGCATCGGCTGAACGGGCATGGTTTCGTGCATCACGAGCGCGATCACTCCCACGATCCGCATCCGCTCGGCTTGCCCGTCTGGGCGTGGGCGGCGATGCTCGTGTGCGTCGCGCTGTTTGCCTACCTCGCACAGCATATCGCGCTCAAATGACGGTTACACGCCGCGAAACGCCCGTCGATAAGCCGACGGCGACGTCTTCAGCGTCTGCGCGAATTGCTGGCGCAGCGTCGCGCCGGTGCGAAAGCCGCTCTGTTCCGCGATGCGATCGATCGGAAGATCCGTGCCTTCGAGCAAGCGCTGCGCGAGCGCGACGCGTTGCCCGACGAGCCACGTGCTCACCGTCGCGCCCGTCGTTTCGCGAAAGCGCCGCGTGAAGTTGCGGCGGCTCATCGCCATGCGCGCGGCGAGCGCATCGAGTGAATGTTCGGTTTGGAGATTGGCGCGCAGCCAGTCGAGCAGACCGGCGAGCTTTTCGCCGTTCGGGCGCTCGGGAACCGGCTCGTCGATGAATTGCGCCTGCGATCCCTGCCGATGCGGCGGCACGACGAGCCGCCGCGCGACCTGATTCGCCGCGTGCGAGCCGGCCAGCTTGCGCAGCACGTGCAGGCAGCAATCGAGTCCGGCCGCGGTGCCGGCTGAAGTCGTGATGTTTTCGTCGTCGATATAGAGCACATTCGGATCGAGCCGGACCCTGGGATAGCGGCGCGCGAAATCGTCGGCCCACGCCCAGTGCGTCGTGGCCGCGCGGCCGTCGAGCAGGCCCGCCGCCGCGAGCACATACGAGCCGAGGCACAGCCCGACGACTTGCGCGCCGCGTGCATGCGCCGCGCGAAGCGCGTCGAGGAGCGCTTCGGGTGGCATCTCGTCCGGATCGCGCCACGACGGCACGATGATCACATCGGCGCCGGCGAGGGCGTCGAGCGAATGCCGGGCCGCGATCGTAAAGCCGGCGGAGGTTGCGAGCGCGTCCGGTTCGGCGGCGCAGACACGAAAGTCGAACGACGGCACGCCGATGCCGCTGCGCTCCTCGCCGAACACGATGCAAGGCACCGCAAGATGAAACGGGCTGATGCGGTCGAACGCGACGACGGCGATCGAATGGCGGGTCATGGCGCGGCTCCGGCGAAACGTCGATCTCGACATTTTGGCCCGATTCCGATGAAAGTTGGCGATCGGGCCACTTCTGGATACCGCGCGGGCGCGGCGACAATGCTTCGACCATCCACGAAGGAGCTGACCATGCCGCGCCGCGCCCTGATCGTCATCGATGTGCAGAACGAGTACATCGACGGAAACCTGTTGATCGAATATCCCGATGTGAACGTGTCGCTCGCGAATATCGCGCGCGCGATGGACGCCGCCGGGAAGCACGGCGTGCCGGTCGTCGTCGTGCAGAATTTCGCGCCGCCGGGCGCGCCGATCTTCGCGCGCGGCTCAGCAATGGCCGAGCTGCACGAAACGGTGGCGTCGCGGCCGCGCGCGCATTACATCGAGAAATCGCTGTCGAGCGCATTCGCCGGCACCGGTCTCGCCGACTGGCTGACGGCTCACGACATCGACACGATCGCGATCGCGGGCTACATGACGCACAACTGTGACGATTCGACCGTCAAGCACGCGGTGCATGCCGGCCTTGCCGTGGAATTTCTCGCGGATGCAACGGGCGCCGTGCCCTACGAAAACAGCGCGGGCCGTGCGACTGCGGAGGAGATCCACCGCGTGTTCACGGTGGTGATGCAATCGCGTTTCGCCGCCGTTCTCGGCACGGACGACTGGATCAGGGCATTGGAGAGCGGCGACGCGCCCGCGCGCGACAACATCTACGCGTCGAACCAGCGGGCGCGCGCCGCGAATTCAGGCGCTGGCCGGTAAGAGCAGGGCCGGGCTGCAGCGCAGGGCGTCGAAGCACGCGTCGATGAGCGCTTCGGCGTCGCGCTCCGGATGGACGATATCCGGCAGCATCAGCGAATCGTGCAGGATGCCGGTGAAGAGGCAGTGAAGCATCGTAGTTGCGCGGTTCGTATCGAGCGTTGCGGGAAGCTGCTTCTTTTCGACGGCGTTGCGCAGCGCACGCTCGATGCGCTCCATGCCGTCGCGCATGTTGTTCTGATGCCGCTCGCGCACCGGGCCCATTTCCTCGACGAACTCGCATTTCATGAAGAGGATGTCGAAGACGCGCCGGCGCTGCTCGTCGGTCGTGATGTTGCGCATGCACCAGACGAAAAGCTCCCGAAGGCGCTCGAGCGGATCCTCTTCCTTGCCGTCGAGCGTGGTTTCCACGAGTTCGTCGAGCGGCAGCAGGCTGCGGTCGAACATCGCGTTGAAGAGATCGCCCTTGTTGGCGAAATGCCAGTAGATCGCGCCGCGCGTGACGCCCGCCGCCTGCGCGATGTCCGCCAGCGTCGTACGTGATACGCCTTTTTCGTAAAAGACGCGCTCGGCCGCGTCGAGCACCCGGTTGCGCGTTGCCTGCGCTTCTTCCTTGGTTCGTCTGACCATATCGTGCGGCCTTTCGGGCCGTCTGCTCCTGCTTTCTGCCGTTGAAGGGGCGCGCCCGCGCGCCCTTGTCGAAGATTGGTCGACCGTAATCGATTCCCCTGAGCGATTTTTTCTCAACTCCAATGGGGATAAACACGTACAGTTTTTTACATTCATCCACGAATGTATATACAATACCACCCGTTTACCAATATTCACAAATTCAGCCGACGATCAGATTTCGAATTAAGCTTCGTTTCCATTGCCCCGTTCCGGCCGTCCTTGGGCCACAGGCGGCGCTTCACAGCGTCGCGCACGGGCATGAAACGCCGGCCACTGGCCACGGCGCCGCTCATTCGTCGGACAGGTTTTGATTATTGGCAGCGTCCTCAGGGACGCTCGTGCGCGGCATTGCCCGGGGAAGGCCGCCGCGCACCTATTTCACTCTCAGTCTTAGACAGAGGTCGCTCCATGCGCGTCGAACGGGTTCCACTCCGCTTAATCACCGCCGCGACGGCTGCCGTGTTTCTGGCAGCGTGCGGGCAAAAACAATCAGCGCCTCCGCCGCAAACGCCCGAAGTGGGCATCGTCACCGTGCAGCCCACGAGCGTGCCGGTCGTCGTCGATTTGCCGGGCCGCACCAATGCCTACCTCGTCGCGCAAGTGCGCGCCCGGGTGGATGGCATCGTGCTGCGCCGTGAATTCACGGAAGGCTCCGAGGTCAAGGCCGGCCAGCGGCTCTACAAGATCGATCCGGCGCCGTACATCGCCGCGCTGAACAACGCGAAGGCGACGCTGGCGAAGGCGCAGGCGAACGTCGCGTCGCAGAACGCGCTCGTGGCGCGCTACAAGATTCTCGTCGCGGCCAACGCGGTGTCGAAGCAGGACTACGACAACGCCGTCGCCGCGCAAGGCCAGGCCGTGGCGGATGTCGCCGCGGGCAAGGCATCGGTCGATACCGCGCAAATCAACCTCGGCTATACCGACGTCGTTTCGCCGATCACCGGCCGCACCGGCTTGTCGCAGGTCACGCCGGGCGCGTATGTGCAGGCGAGCGCCGCGACGCTGCTCACGACCGTGCAGCAACTCGATCCGATCTATGTCGATCTGACGCAATCGAGCGTCGAGGGCCTCCAGTTGCGCAGGCAGATTCAGGAAGGCCGCCTGCAGACCGAAGGCATCCACGCCGCGAAGGTCACACTCGTGCTCGAAGACGGCCGCACTTACACCGAACAGGGCAAGCTGCAGTTCTCCGACGTGAGCGTCGACCAGAGCACCGGTTCGGTGACCGTGCGAGCGATCTTCCAGAACAAGGACCGCGTGCTCCTGCCGGGCATGTTCGTGCGTGCCCGCATCCAGGAAGGCACGAACGACCACGCACTCGTCGTGCCGCAGATCGGCGTCACGCATGACCAGAAGGGCACGCCGACCGCGCTCGTCGTCAACAAGGACGACAAGGTCGAGCTGCGTCAGCTCGTCACGAGCGCCACTTTCGGCAACAACTGGGTGGTCGACAGCGGCCTGAACGCGGGCGATCGCGTGATCGTGAACGGCGTGGAGAAAGCGAAGCCCGGCATGCAGGTGAAGCCGGTCGACGCGAAATTCCCCTATCCGGCATCCGACGCGCAGGCAGCGCAGGCACCGGGCGCATCCGGCGCGCAAGGCGCCGCCGCCCCGGCGAACGGAAGCGGCGCCAGTGGTGCGCAGGCCGCATCGGCCGCTTCGGGCGCGTAATAAAAGGGAGCCTGTTACATGGCAAAGTTTTTTATCGATCGACCGATCTTCGCGTGGGTGATCGCGATCATCCTGATGCTCGCGGGGATGGCGTCGATCTTCACGCTGCCGGTCGCGCAGTATCCGACGATCGCGCCGCCTGCGATCCAGATCAGCGCGACGTATCCGGGCGCATCGGCGAGCACCGTCGAAAACACGGTGACGCAGGTGATCGAGCAGCAGATGACCGGTCTCGACCACTTGCTGTACCTGTCGTCCACATCCGATGACTCCGGCACGGCCACGGTCACGCTGACGTTCGCGGCGGGCACGAACCCCGACATCGCGCAGGTGCAGGTGCAGAACAAGCTGCAGCTCGCCACGCCGCTTCTGCCGCAGGTCGTGCAGCAGCTCGGCACCAAGGTCACGAAGTCGAGCTCGAGCTTCCTGCTCGTGCTTGCGTTCGTGTCCGAAGACGGCAGCATGAGCAAGTACGACCTCGCGAACTACGTGGCGTCGAACGTGGCGGACCCGCTCTCGCGTATCAACGGCGTCGGCACCACGACGCTGTTCGGCTCGCAGTACGCGATGCGCGTCTGGCTCGATGCGACCAAGCTCACGAACTACTCGCTCACGCCGGTGGACGTGAAGAACGCCATCAACAACCAGAACGTGCAGGTGGCGGCGGGCGGTCTCGGCGGCACGCCGGCGGTCGCGGGGCAGATGCTCCAGGCGACCATCACGGAAGCGACGCTGCTGCGCACGCCGGAGCAGTTCGGCAACATCCTGCTGAAGGTGAATCAGGACGGCTCGCAAGTGCGCCTGAAGGATGTGGCGAAGATCGACCTCGGCGGCGAAAACTACAACTTCGATACGAAGTACAACGGACAGCCGACGGCCGGCTTCGGTATCCAGCTCGCGACGGGCGCGAACGCGCTGCAGACGGCGAAGCTCGTGCGGCAGAAGATCGACGACCTGTCGAAGTACTTTCCGCACGGCCTCGTCGTGAAGTATCCGTACGACACGACGCCGTTCGTGCGCCTGTCGATCGAGGAAGTGGTCAAGACGCTGATCGAAGGCATCGTGCTCGTGTTCCTCGTGATGTATCTGTTCCTGCAGAACCTGCGGGCGACGATCATCCCGACGATCGCGGTGCCGGTCGTTCTGCTCGGTACGTTCGCGATCATGTCGGCGGTGGGCTTCTCGATCAACGTGCTGTCGATGTTCGGCCTCGTGCTGGCGATCGGCCTGCTCGTGGACGATGCGATCGTGGTCGTGGAAAACGTCGAACGGGTGATGTCCGAGGAGCACTTGTCCCCACGCGACGCGACCCGCAAGGCGATGGGCCAGATCACCGGCGCACTGATCGGCGTGGCGCTCGTGCTGTCGGCGGTGTTCGTGCCGGTGGCGTTCTCGGGCGGCTCGGTCGGCGCCATCTACCGGCAGTTCTCGCTGACGATCGTCGCGGCGATGGTGCTGTCCGTGATGGTCGCGCTGATTCTCACGCCGGCGCTGTGCGCGACGATCCTGAAGCCGCATCCGGAAGGGCATCAGCCCGAGAAGACGGGCTTTTTCGGCTGGTTCAACCGCACCTTCAACAAGAGCCAGGAGAAGTATCACAGCGGCGTGCAGCACGTGATCCGTCGCTCGGGACGCTGGCTGATCATCTATATCGTCGTGATCGTCGCGGTGGGCATGCTGTTCCTTCGTCTGCCGAAGTCGTTCCTGCCCGATGAAGACCAGGGCACGATGTTCGTGCTCGTGCAGGCGCCGGCCGGTTCCACGCAGGAATACACGGCGCATGTGCTGAAGGACGTGCAGGACTATCTGCTGAAGGACGAGAAGGCGATCGTCGAATCGGTGTTCACGGTGAACGGCTTCTCGTTCGCGGGCCGCGGCCAGAACTCCGGTCTCGTGTTCGTGCGGATGAAGGACTACGCGGACCGCCAGCATAGCGACCAGAAGGTGCAGGCGCTCGTCGGGCGGATGTTCATGCACTTCGCGCCCTACAAGGACGCGATGATCTTCCCGGTCAATCCGCCATCGATTCCTGAACTCGGCACGGCGGCGGGCTTCGACTTCGAGCTGCAGGACCGCGCGGGCGTCGGCCACGCGAAACTGATGGAAGCGCGCAACATGCTGCTCGGCATGGCGGCGAAGGACCCGACGCTCGCGCAGGTGCGCCCGAACGGCCTGAACGACACGCCGCAGTTCAAGGTGAACATCGACCGCGAGAAGGCCAATGCGCTCGGCGTCGCGGTGTCGGACATCGACCAGACGTTCTCGATCGCATGGGCGTCGCAGTACGTGAACAACTTCCTCGACGTCGATAACCGGATCAAGAAGGTGTACGTGCAGGGCGACGGACCGTTCCGCATGAATCCGGACGACATCAACAAGTGGTACGTGCGCAATGGCGCCGGAACGATGGTGCCGTTCGGCGCGTTCGCGACCGGCAACTGGACCTATGGTTCGCCGAAGCTCGAGCGTTACAACGGTATTTCGGCGATGGAAATCCAGGGCGCGGCCGCGCCGGGCAAGTCGACCGGCCAGGCGATGACGGCGATGGAAGCGATCGCGGCGAAGCTGCCGGCGGGCATCGGCTACGAATGGACGGGTCTGTCGTATCAGGAGCGTCAGTCGGGCTCGCAGGCGCCGATCCTGTACGGCATCTCGATCCTCGTCGTGTTCCTGTGTCTCGCGGCGCTGTACGAAAGCTGGTCGATTCCGTTCTCGGTCATCATGGTCGTGCCGCTCGGCGTGCTCGGGGCGCTGCTCGCAGCGACGCTGCGCGGCCTGGAAAACGACGTGTTCTTCCAGGTCGGCCTCTTGACGACGGTGGGCCTTTCGGCGAAGAACGCGATTCTGATCGTGGAATTCGCGCGTGAGTTGCGCATGCAGGGCATGTCGACGGTGGCAGCGGCGATGGAAGCGGCGCGCCTGCGGTTGCGCCCGATTCTGATGACGTCGCTCGCGTTCATTCTCGGCGTGATGCCGCTCGCGATCAGCAACGGCGCGGGCTCGGCAAGCCAGCATGCAATCGGCACCGGCGTGATCGGCGGCATGTTGACCGCGACCTTCCTCGCCATTTTCATGATCCCGATGTTCTTCGTCGTGATCTCGAAATTCAGCAAGAGCAAGGACGTGCCGTCGCCGGGTACATCGGGTGATGTCGAAGGTCCGCATGGCGGCTCGCAGAACGGCTCCGATAAGGAAGGACATTGAAATGCTTAAACATTCCTTGATCGCGGCCGCCGTGGCGGTATTCGCCGCGGGCTGCACGCTCCAGCCGAAATACGAACAGCCCGCGGCGCCCGTCGCGCAGACGTTTCCGGAAGGCGGCGTGTACGCGCACCAGCCGGACGCGTCGTCGTCGGCGAGCAATGGCCGCACCGCGAATGGGCAGAGCGCGCCCGAGATCGGCTGGCGCGATTTCTTCGCCGATCCACGCCTGAAGAGAATCGTCGAGCTCGCGCTAAAGAACAATCGCGACCTGCGCGTCTCGGTGCTCAACGTCGATGCGGCGCGCGCGCAGTATCAGATCACGCGCGCCGGGCTCTTCCCGGCGCTCGAAGGCGCCGCGTCGCAGAGCAAGCAGCGCACGCCGAAGAATCTGTCGTTCTTCAACCAGACGATCTCGAACACGTATTCGGTCGGCCTGAACGCGTCGTGGGAAATCGACTTCTTCGGGCGAATCCGCAGCCTGAAGGATCAGGCGCTCGCGCAATATCTGTCGACGGCCGAATCGCGCAAGGCGGCGGAAATCGCGCTCGTGTCGTCGGTGGCGGACCAGTATCTGACGATGCTCGCCTACGACGATCAGCTCACCGTCACGCAGAACACGCTGAAGACGGCGCAGGAATCGTTCCGCATCACGAAGCTGCAGTACGACAACGGCACCGGCACCGAGCTGGACTTGCGTCAGTCGGAAGGCGTCGTCGAAGAGGCGCAGGCGAACCTGCAGACCCAATCGCGTTTGCGCGCGCAGGCGGAAAACGCGCTGGTGCTGCTCGTGGGCGAACCGCTGCCTGCGGATCTGCCGGCCGGCATGCCGCTCGACACGCAGAACCTGCTGTCCGACATTCCGGCGGGCCTGCCGTCGGATCTCCTGACGCGCCGTCCCGATATCGCGGCGGCGGAGCAGTCGCTGCTCGCGGCCAACGCGAACATCGGCGCGGCGCGGGCGGCGTTCTTCCCGCGCGTTTCGCTGACGGGCAGCTTCGGCACGCTGTCGCCGACGCTCGGCGGACTCTTCAAGCCGGGCTCGGCCGCGTGGTCGTTCGCGCCGCAGATCACGGTGCCGATCTTCGAGGGCGGCCAGAACAAGGCCAATCTCGATCTCGCGAACGTGCAGAAGCGCATCGAGATCGCCAACTACGAGAAGGCGATCCAGACCGCGTTTCGCGAAGTCGCGGACGGCCTCGCCGCGCGCGGCACCTTCGACGAGCAGATCAAGTCGCTCGAGCGCTTCGTGACTTCGCAGAGCCGGCGTCTGGAGTTGTCGGACCTGCGTTATCGCAACGGTGTGGACAGCTATCTCGCGGTGCTGACCGCGCAGACGGCGCTGTACGAGGCGCAGCAGTTGCTGATCACGGCGCGGCTGAACCGCCTGACCAACCTCGTCGATCTGTATCAGTTCATGGGCGGCGGATGGATCGAGCGCTCCGGCGAAGCGCCGCGCCCGGCGGACGCGCCTGTCGATTACGGCTCGCAGGGCACGCCGCCGCAGCCGGCCTCGGCTCCCGCGGCGGGCTGAACCGCCTGACGTGATCGACGCGATGCAAGCGAAGCCCGGCCAAGCGCCGGGCTTTTTCATTGCGCTTTCAGCGATGTCTCAATTTCTCCGCGTATTCCGCAGATTTGTTCTGGCTGTTATCAATTTGTGACAGAACGGCGGTTTGATTGAGTCTGATCGATCGCGATCGATAACTATAATCGGCGGCTCGTCACAGTCGCGACGCCGCGTTTCCGTTTGAGATACATCAAGATCGGTTGCCATCGGGCGCAAACGAGCGACGTGACAATTTAGTCATCCTGAAAACATCGTCTGTTCGGGAAGCGATCGGCTTTTCCGGCGCCCGGGCACACCGGGCGCCGCGATCCGCGACTTTCGCATCGCACGAGAACACGTCGCGTGCGCGGCCCGCCATGAACGCGAGGACGCGCTCGCCTTTCATCTTCAGCCAACAAAGAGGCCTGCGTCCCATGCGTCTCAAACGGATTCCATACCGCCTCATCGGTATCACGACGGCCGCCCTGCTTGCGGCCGGTTGCGGGGAGAAGCCTCCCGCGATGGCGCCGCACACGCCGGAAGTCGGCGTCGTCACGCTCGCGCCGGCCGCGGTGCCGGTCGTCGCGGAACTGACGGGCCGCACGAGCGCTTTCCTCGACGCCCAGGTGCGCGCGCGCGTCGACGGCATCGTGCTGCGCCGCGAATTCACCGAAGGCAGCGTCGTGAGGGCGGGGCAGCGGCTTTACAAGATCGATCCGGCACCGTACATCGCACAACTGAACAACGCGAAGGCGTCGTATGCGAAGGCCCAGGCGAACCTCGTGTCGACGTCCGCGCAGGCCGAGCGCTACAAGGTGCTCGTCGCGTCGAACGCGGTCAGCAAGCAGGACTACGACAACGCCGTGGCCGCGCTCGGGCAGGCCGAAGCCGATGTCGCCGCCGTGAAGGCCGCGATCGACACCGCGCAGATCAACCTCGGCCATACCGAGGTCACGTCGCCGATCTCGGGACAAACAGGCATTTCTCAGGTCACGCCCGGCGCCTATGTCCAGGCAGCGCAGGCGACGCTGATGGTGACGGTTCAGCAGCTCGATCCGATGTACGTCGATCTCACGCAATCGAGCCTCGACGGCCTCAAGCTGCGCCGCCAGATCCAGGAAGGTCGCCTTGCGACGAACGGCCCGAACGCCGCGAAGGTCACGCTGATTCTGGAAGACGGCCGCGTCTACTCCGAGCAGGGCAGGCTGCAATTCAGCGATGTGACCGTGGACCCCACGACCGGCTCGGTCACCGTGCGCGCGGTATTCCCGAACAAGGACCGCGTGCTGCTGCCGGGCATGTTCGTGCGGGCGCGCGTCGAGGAAGGCGTGAATCCGAACGCGCTCGTCGTGCCGGTGCAGGGCGTCACGCATGACCAGAAGGGCACCGCGCTCGCGATGGTCGTCGACAAGGACAACAAGGTCGCGATGCGTCCGCTCGTGACATCCGGCACGCACGGCCAGAACTGGGTGGTAAACAGCGGCTTGAATCCCGGCGACCGCGTGATCGTCGAGGGCATCGACAAGGCGCGTCCGGGCACGGAAGTGAAGGCGGTGCCCGCGCACCTGCCCGAAGCGCCCGCCGATGCGACGGCCGCCGCGCCCGCGTCCGGCGCCGCCGGCGGTTGAGGACGGGAGACACGCTTCATGGCCAAGTTCTTCATCGACCGCCCCATTTTCGCGTGGGTGATCGCGATCATCCTGATGCTGGCGGGCATCGCGTCGGTGGCGACGCTGCCGGTCGCGCAGTATCCGACCATCGCGCCGCCGTCCATTCAGATCGCAGCGACGTATCCGGGCGCGTCGGCGCAGACCGTCGAAAACACGGTCACGCAGGTGATCGAGCAGCAGATGAGCGGCCTTGACCACCTGCTCTATCTGTCCTCCGCCTCGGACGACAGCGGCACCGCCACCGTCACGCTGACCTTCGCGGCGGGCACCAACGCCGACATCGCGCAGGTGCAGGTGCAGAACAAGCTGCAACTGGCCACGCCCAATCTGCCGGCCATCGTGCAGCAACTGGGCACCAGCGTCACCAAGTCGAGCAGCAGCTTCCTGCTCGTGCTGGCGTTCGTGTCCGAAGACGGAAGCATGAACCGCGACGACCTCGCGAACTACGTGGCCTCGCACGTGCAGGATCCGATCAGCCGTCTGAACGGCGTCGGCACCGTGACGCTGTTCGGCTCGCAGTACGCCATGCGGATCTGGCTCGATCCGAACAAGCTCGCGCAATACGGCCTCATGCCGGTGGACGTGCAGAACGCGCTGCAGTCGCAGAACGTGCAGGTCGCGGGCGGGCAACTGGGCGGCGTGCCCGCCGTGCCGGGCCAGTCGATGCAGGCGACCATCACCGAAGCGACACTCCTGCGCACGCCCGAGCAGTTCGGCAACGTGCTCCTGAAAGTGAACCGGGACGGCTCGCAGGTGCGCATCCGCGACGTGGCGCGCGTCGGTCTGGGCGGCGAGAGCTACAACTTCGAGACGCAGTACAACGGCCGTCCGGCGGCGGGCTTCGGCATTCAGCTCGCGACCGGCGCGAACGCGCTCGCCACCGCCAACGCCGTGCGCGCGAAGATCGATCAGCTCTCGAAGTTCTTCCCGCATGGTCTCGTCGTGAAGTACCCGTACGACACCACGCCGTTCGTGAAGCAGTCCATCTCCGACGTCGTGAAGACACTCATCGAGGCCATCGTGCTGGTGTTCCTCGTGATGTACCTGTTCCTGCAGAACCTGCGCGCAACGCTGATTCCGACTATCGCCGTACCGGTGGTGCTGCTCGGCACGTTCGGGATCATGGCGGCCGCGGGCTTCTCGATCAACACGCTGTCGATGTTCGGCCTCGTGCTCGCGATCGGCTTGCTCGTCGACGATGCGATCGTGGTCGTGGAGAACGTCGAGCGCGTGATGACGGAAGAGGGCTTGCCGCCGAAGGAAGCCACGAAGAAGGCGATGAGCCAGATTACCGGCGCGCTCGTCGGCGTGGCGCTCGTGCTGGCGGCCGTGTTCGTGCCGGTCGCGTTCTCGGGCGGCTCGGTCGGCGCGATCTATCGCCAGTTCTCGCTGACGATCGTCTCCGCGATGGGCCTCTCGGTCCTCACCGCGATGGTGCTCACCCCGGCGCTGTGCGCGACCATGCTGAAGCCGCACCCGCAAGGACACGAGGAGAAAAAGACGGGCTTTCTCGGCTGGTTCAACCGCACGTTCGCGAAGAGCCAGGCGAAGTATCACGGCGCCGTGGCGCATGTCATCAGGCGCTCGGGGCGCTGGCTCATCATATATCTCGTGGTCGTCGTGGCGGTCGGCATGCTGTTCGCGCGCCTGCCGAAGGCGTTCCTGCCGGATGAAGACCAGGGCACGATGTTCGTGCTGGTGGCCACGCCCGCCGGCGCCACGCAGGAAATGACACAGCGCGCGCTCGACGATGTCGCCGGTTATCTGCGGAAGAAGGAAAGCTCGACCGTCGAATCGGTATTTACAGTGAACGGCTTCAGCTTCGCGGGCCACGGCCAGAACTCCGGCCTCGTCTTCGTGCGGCTGAAGGACTTCAATCAGCGCACGGGCGCCAACGAAAAAATTCAGGCGCTCGTGGGCCGCACGTTCGGCGCGTTCGCCGGTTACAAGAACGCGCTCGTCTTTCCGGTGAACCCGCCATCCATTCCGGAACTGGGCACGGCGTCGGGCTTCGACTTCGAGCTTCAGGACCGCGCCGGTCTCGGGCACGAAAAGCTCATGCAGGCGCGCGGCATGTTGCTCGGCATGGCCGCGAAAGATCCGGCGCTCGCCCAGGTGCGGCCGAACGGCCTCGACGACGCGCCGCAGTTCAAGGTGAGCATCGACCGGCAGAAGGCGCTCGCGCAGGGCGTCGACCCGTCGATGATCGACCAGACGTTCTCGATCGCGTGGGCATCGCGGTACGTGAACAACTTCCTCGATACCGACAGCCGCATCAAGAAGGTCTACATGCAGAGCGATGCCCCGTTCCGCATGTCGCCGGAGAACATCAACAGCTGGTACGTGCGCAATGCGTCCGGCTCGATGGTGCCGTTCTCGTCGTTCGCGACGACCGAGTGGAGCTACGGCTCGCCCAAGCTCGAGCGTTACAACGGCCAGTCGTCGATCGAAATACAGGGTGTCGCGGCTCCGGGCAAATCCACCGGACAGGCGATGGCCGCGATGGAAGCGCTCGCCGCCAAGCTCCCCGCGGGCATCGGCTTCGAATGGACGGGACTGTCGTATCAGCAGATCCAGTCGGGTTCGCAGGCGCCGATGCTCTACGGCATCTCGATTCTCGTCGTGTTCCTGTGTCTCGCGGCGCTGTACGAGAGCTGGTCGATTCCGTTCTCCGTGATCATGGTCGTGCCGCTCGGCGTGATCGGCGCGCTGCTCGCCGTGTCGTTGCGCGGACTGGAGAACGACGTGTTCTTCCAGGTGGGCCTGCTCACCACGGTGGGTCTGTCGGCGAAGAACGCGATTCTGATCGTCGAGTTCGCGCGCGATCTCCAGCTCTCGCAAAAGATGGGGCCGGTCGAGGCGGCACTCGAAGCCGCGCGCCTGCGCCTGCGCCCCATTCTGATGACCTCGCTCGCGTTCATTCTCGGCACGATGCCGCTCGCGATCAGCAACGGCGCCGGTTCGGGTAGCCAGCACGCGATCGGCACGGGTGTGATCGGCGGCATGGTGACCGCGACTTTCCTCGCCATTTTCATGGTGCCGATGTTCTTCGTCGTCGTGCGCTCGCGTTTCGGCGGCGACAAGGAAGACACGGATGCCGCGCTCGCGCGATACGAAGCGCAGCGGCGCGCGCAACCGGGCAACGAAGGACACTGACATGCGTAGACTTTCCCTGATTGCAATGGCCGTCGCCGCGCTGGCGACAGGCTGCACGCTGGCACCGACGTACGAGCGCCCCGCGATGCCCGCATCGGCGAGCTTTCCCGCGGACGGCGTCTACGCGACGCAGCCGCGCGCGGCGAGCGGCGGTACGCGCAGCGCGAACGGGGTGGCCGCGGCGGATATCGGCTGGCGTGACTTTTTCGTCGATGCAAGGCTGCAACGGCTCATCGATATCGCATTGAAGAACAATCGCGATCTGCGCGTTGCGCTGCTTAACGTGCAGGCTGCGCAGGCGCAATACCGCATCACGCGCGCCGGGCTGTTCCCGACGCTCGGCGCGCAGGCGTCCCAGACGAAGTCGCGCACGCCGGCGGATCTGTCGTTCTTCAACCAGACCATTTCGAACACGTATGACGTGGGCTTGAACGCGTCGTGGGAAATCGACCTGTTCGGCCGCGTGCAGAGCCTGAAGGATCAGGCGCTCGCGAAGTATTTCGCGACGGCATATGCGCGCAAAGCCGCGGAAATATCGCTGGTGTCGCAGGTGGCGACACAGTATCTGCAAGTGCTGCAAGCCGATGACCTGCTCGCCGTGACACGCCAGACGCTCAAGAGCGCGAGCGATTCCTACGGCATCGTGAAGCTCCAGTTCGATAACGGCGTGACATCCGAGCTCGATCTGAGCCAGTCGCGCACGGTGATGGAAAGCGCGGCGGCGAATCTTCAGGCGCAGGAGCGCGCGAGCGCAGGCGGTGAATGCGCTCGTGTTGCTGCTCGGCGAGCCGATGCCGGACGATCTGCCCGGCGGCATGCCGCTCGACGGACAGAACCTGCTCACGGATATTCCGGCGGGCTTGCCGTCGGATCTGCTGCTGCGCCGGCCGGACATCATGGAGGCCGAGCAGAACCTGCTGGCGGCGAATGCGAATATCGGCGCGGCGCGTGCGGCGTTCTTCCCGAGCATTTCGCTCACCGGCAGTTTCGGCACGTTGAGCCCGACGCTCGGCGGCCTGTTCAAGGCGGGCTCGGCGGCATGGAGTTTTGCGCCGACCATCACGTTGCCGATCTTCGACGGCGGGCAGAATCTGGCGAATCTGGATGCCGCGAACATCGGGAAGAAGATCGAGATCGCGCAATACGAGAAGGCGATTCAGTCGGCATTCCGCGACGTGGCGGATGGGCTCGCTGCGCGCGGCACCTATGATCAGCAGATCGGGGCGCTCGAGCGCGATACGGCCGCGCAGCAGCGTCGGCTGGATCTGTCGACGTTGCGGTACCGGCAGGGCGTGGATAGTTATCTCGGCGTGTTGACCGCGCAGCAGGACCTGTACGCGGCGCAGCAGACGTTGATCGCGGCGAGAACGCAGCGATTGGCGAATCTCGTGGCGCTGTATCAGGCGCTGGGAGGCGGGTGGATCGAGCGGACGGGGGGGCAGGGCCTCGTAAGGTGAAGGCTGCGCCTTGGGCTTTCATGAATGGCCTGTGTTCGTGTTGGTTTATTAGCGCTGCCCCTGTGCGGGGCGGCAGTCACTTTCTTTGCTGCTGCAAAGAAAGTAACCAAAGAAAGCAGCTCGAGACGCCCGCGGTCACA
>NZ_JALQDH010000008.1:0-18564 GCF_023631365.1 Caballeronia sp. INML2
CAAACTGCGTGTGACCGCGGGCGTGTGGAGCTGCTTTCTTTGGTTACTTTCTTTGCAGCAGCAAAGAAAGTGACTGCTGCCCCGCATAGGGGCAGTGCTAATAAACCAACACCAATACGGGATCCGGCGAACAACAAAAACAAAAAAAAACGCCGCGACTCTCACCGCGGCGCCCAACGCAAACATCCAGCAATCACTTCCAGGGTTACGCCATCTTCAACGCGCATCCCCCGCATGCACCGCGCCTTCGAACTCATGCGCGGCTTCACGCGCATCACGCCGCGCATCGCGTTCCTTGCGCACGCCGTTGAACACGATGTTCAACACGACCGCCGACACCGATGCCAGCAAGATGCCGCTGTGGAGAATCGGCTCCAGCGCGTGCGGCAGTTGCGTGAAGAACTTCGGCGCGACGACCGGCACCATGCCCATCCCGACGCTCACCGCGACGATGAACAGATTGTGCTGGTTCTTCGAGAAGTCTACGCGCGAGAGCGTCTTGATGCCGTTGGCCGCGACCATGCCGAACATGACGATGCCCGCGCCGCCGAGCACGAACGGCGGCACTGACGCCACCACCTGCGCCATCTTCGGGAACAGACCGAGCACGACGAGAATCACGCCGCCCGTCGCGCAGACGAAGCGGCTCTTCACGCCCGTCACGCCGATCAGCCCGACGTTCTGCGAAAACGAAGTGTGCGGAAACGAATTGAAGATGCCGCCGATCAGCGTGCCGAGCCCATCGACACGCAGGCCGCGCACGAGCGCCTTCTGATCGACCGGACGCTCGACGAGATCGCCGACCGCGAGGAACATGCCCGTCGATTCGATGAACGTGACGAACATGACGATGACCATCGTCGCGACCGAGAGCGCATCGAAGTGCGGCATGCCGAAGTGGAACGGCAGCACGATGCCGACCCACGGTGCGTGCGCGACGCCATCCATGTTCACGCGGCCGAGCATCGCGGCGATGACGAAGCCCGCAACGATCCCGAGCAGCACCGAAATATTCGCGATGAAACCGCGCGCGAACTTGTTGATGAGCAGGATCAGCGAAAGCACGACGAGCGACAGCAGCAGAAACACCGGATTGCCGTATTCGGGATTGCCGACGCCGCCCGCCGCCCAGTTGATGCCGACGCCCATCAGCGAGAGACCGATTACCGCGATCACGGTGCCGACCACGACCGGCGGGAAGAACCGCAACAGCTTGCCGATCATCGGCGCGAGGAATATGCCGATCACGCCCGCCGCGATGGTCGCGCCGAATACGTCGAGAATGCCGAGCGAGGGATTGGTGCCGATCGCGACCATCGGGCCGACGGCCGCGAACGTGCAGCCCATGATGACGGGCAGGCGAATGCCGAAGATCCACAGCCCGAGCGTCTGAATCAGCGTGGCGACGCCGCACGAGAACAAATCCGCGCTGATGAGAAACGCGACCTGGTCTTTCGGCAGTCCCATCGCCGCGCCGAGAATCAGGGGCACCGCGACCGCGCCCGCGTACATCACGAGAACGTGCTGTATGCCGAGCGTCAGAAGCTGACCGGCGGGCAGCCGTTCGTCGCACGGATGCACGGACGGGTTCACCGAACTTGAAGCCATGTCTCTCTCCTATATCGCCTTCATTTGAATGGCCTCCAAGTTAAGTGCATCGCAACGCATGAACAAGACCGCCCGGCGCTATACATCGCGTTCGCGCGTCGATATGGGTTTCGCGCGCCACCGGTGGCGCGAAGAGGCGCAAGCCCTTGTCACAGGGGCTTTGGCGCACATCGCAGGAAATCCGTCGCGTGACGAAAGGTCGCTTTCCTCGACTGCTCGTTATGATGTTCATCACGCCGCGCGTATAGTCCGTTTTTCGTGTTCATCGCGTAATCGTGGGGTTTACCCGCGTTTTACGCGTTTTCCCTGACGTCTTTTCGGACTCGACATCCCATGCGTTTTTTAGGCATCGACCTCGGCACGGGCTCCTTGAAACTCGCCATCGTCGACGAAAACGGGCGCGAAACCGCATCGTCGAGCGCGGCGTATGCGGTGACCAGCGCGCAGCCCGGCTGGGCCGAGACCACGGTCGATGCGTGGTACTCCGCGCTCGTCGGCGCCGCGTCGCGCCTGCCCGCTGACGAGCGCGAAGCGGTGAGCGCAGTCGGCTTTTCCGGGCAGATGCACGGCGTCGTGCCGACCGGCGCCGATGGCCACGCGCTGCGCGCCGCGATGCTGTGGCCCGACACGCGCGCCCGCGATCTGCTCGATGCATGGCGCGGACCGCAGCCCAATCCGGTCGCGCCCGGCATGGCGGGGCCGCTGCTGCGCTGGCTCGTGTCGCACGAACCGGAGATCGCGGGCGGCACGCGCTGGGCGTTGCAGCCGAAGGACTGGCTGCGCGTGAAGCTCGGCGGCGCCGCGCCTGCGAGTTTCGTCACCGATGCGTCCGATGCCTGCGCGACCGCGCTCGCCGCGCCATCGGGCGAATGGGACGATGCGCTCATCGACGCGCTCGGTTTGCCGCGCACATGGTTCGCGCCGCTGGCGGCATCGCATGACATTGGCGGCGTGTTGTCGGGCGAAGCGGCGGCCGCGCTCGGCTTGCGCGCGGGCATCCCGATGGCCGTCGGCGCGGGCGATACGCCGTGCGCCGCGCTCGGCAGCGGGCTATCGTCCGACGGCGACGCGCTTCTCACCACCGGCACCGGCGGCCAGATCGTCGTGATGTGCGCCGACGCGCCCGCGCCCGTGCATGGCCTGCACACGTATCGTGCGGCGACCGGGGCGTGGTATCGCATGGCGGCGATGCAGAACGTCGGCGTCGCGCTCGAAGCGGTGCGCGGCTGGCTCGGCTATCCGTCGTGGCCGCAAGCCTACGACGACGCGTTCGCTGCGAACGCCAGCGCATCCGTGAGCTTTCTGCCGTATCTGAGCGGCGAACGTTCCCCGTGGATGAACCCCGACGCGCGCGGCGGCTGGCTCGGACTCGGCCTCGACGACACGCGCGGCACCATGATGCACGCCGCGTTCGAAGGCGTGGCATTCGCCTTGCGTGCCGGGCTGGACGCCGTTCGGCGACACTCCGGGGCGAACGGCGCACCGCTCGATTCGATGCTGCTCGCGGGCGGCGGCTCCGTCGATGCGCGCTGGCGGCAGTTGCTTGCCGACGCATTGCGCGTCGAGCTGCACGCAGTCGATTGCCCGAACGCGGCGACGCGCGGCGCGGCGATCCTCGGCGGCATCGCGGCGGGCCATTGGCGCATCGACGATCTCGCATCGCTCGCACCCGCCGCGACGCTCGTCGCGACGCCGCGGGCGAACGCTTCGCTCGACGCACGGCTCGCGCGTTTCATCGATCTGTACAAGCGTGCCGAAGACTGGTTCACGGTCGGGCGCGAGTCCGCTTAAACTTTCGTAGCTTCGACCCCGATGCCATCCGCATCGGGGATCATGAAGCGTCGCTTCATATGAGCGGTAACTGAAGCGCGCTTCGTCAAGACAACATCGAACTCAGCCATGTCCGCACCTTCGCCGTCACATCCCGATTTCCGCGCGCGCGCGTTTCTGCTCGATCATGCGTTGCGCACGATGACCTTCTATCACCCGCACTGCATGGACCCTGCGGGCGGATTCTTTCACTACTACAAGAACGACGGCACGATCTACGACCGCGCCTCGCGTCATCTCGTGTCGAGCACGCGCTTCGTCTTCAACTATGCGATGGCGTACAAGCACTTCGGTCTCGATGAATATCGCGGCGGCGTGGCGCATGGCATCGAATATCTGCGCGAGTTTCATCGCAATCCGCAGACGGGCGGCTATGCGTGGACGCTGAGCGGACGCGACGTCACCGATGCGACCAACCATTGCTACGGCCTCGCGTTCGTCGTGCTCGCGTATGCGAAGGCGGTCGAAGCGGGATTCGACGAGGCGCGCGCATGGCTCGACGAAACCTGGAACCTGATGGAAACGCGCTTCTGGGATGCAGAGCACGGCCTCTACAAGGACGAAGCGACCGCCGACTGGCAGGTGTCCGACTATCGCGGCCAGAACGCGAACATGCACGCCTGCGAGGCGCTGCTCGCCGCGTTCGAAGCGACGGGCGAAGCGCGCTATCTAGACCGCGCGGCCCTGCTTGCCGACAACATGGTGAACCGTCAGGCCGCGCTCGCGGGCGGCCTCGTCTGGGAACACTACAAGCCGGACTGGTCGATCGACTGGAATTACAACAAGGGAGACCGCAGCAACATCTTCAGGCCGTGGGGTTTTCAGCCGGGGCATCAGACCGAATGGGCGAAGCTGCTGCTGATCCTCGAGCGTCATCGCCCGCAGGCGTGGCACGTGACGCGTGCGCGAGAGTTGTTCGACCGCGCGCTGGAACTGTCGTGGGATCACGAGCACGGGGGGATGGTGTACGGCTTCGATCCAGACGGCAAGTTCTACGACGAGGACAAATACTTCTGGGTCCAGGCGGAATCGATCGCGGCGGCCGCGCTGCTGGCGGATCGCGCGCAACGCGACGGCGACGCCGCGCTCGCCGCGCGTTACTTGAACGATTACGACCGCCTGTGGGCCTATAGCTGGGAGCATTTCGTCGATCACAAATGGGGCGCGTGGTACCGCATTCTCACGCGCGACAACCGCCAGTACAGCGACGAGAAGAGTCCGGCCGGAAAGGTCGACTATCACACGATGGGTGCATGCTACGAAGTCCTGAACGTCGTGCGCTGAGACAAAATCCAGATTATCGAAACCCAAGGAGCAGAACGATGAAAACGAAAGCAGCAATCGCATGGGAAGCCGGCAAGCCGTTGACGATCGAGGAAGTCGATCTCGAAGGACCGCGCGCGGGTGAAGTCCTGATCGAAGTCAAGGCAACGGGCATCTGTCACACCGATTACTACACGCTGTCGGGCGCCGATCCGGAAGGCATCTTTCCGGCGATTCTCGGGCATGAGGGCGCGGGTGTGATCGTGGATGTCGGGCCGGGCGTCGGCACGTTGAAAAAGGGCGATCACGTCATTCCGCTGTATACGCCGGAGTGTCGCCAGTGCAAGTTCTGTCTGTCGCGCAAGACGAATCTCTGCCAGGCGATTCGCGCGACGCAGGGCAAAGGGCTGATGCCGGATGCGACTTCGCGTTTCTCGCTCGATGGCAAGCCCTTGTTCCATTACATGGGCACATCGACGTTCTCGAATTACATCGTCGTGCCTGAGATCGCGGTCGCGAAAGTGCGCGAAGACGCGCCGTTCGACAAGATCTGCTACATCGGCTGCGGCGTGACGACGGGCGTCGGCGCGGTCGTCTATTCGGCGAAAGTCGAGGCGGGCGCGAATGTCGTCGTGTTCGGTCTCGGCGGTATCGGCCTGAACGTGATTCAGGGCGCGAAGATGGTCGGCGCGGACAAGATCATCGGCGTCGATATCAATCCGGGCCGTGTCGAACTCGCGAAGAAGTTCGGCATGACCCACTTCATCAACCCGAAGGAAGTCGAGAACGTCGTCGACCATATCGTGCAGCTTACCGATGGCGGCGCGGATTATTCGTTCGAGTGCGTCGGCAATGTGAAGCTGATGCGTCAGGCGCTGGAATGCACGCACAAGGGCTGGGGACAGTCGTTCATCATTGGCGTGGCGGCGGCGGGCGAGGAGATCGGCACGCGCCCGTTCCAGCTCGTCACCGGCCGCGAATGGAAAGGCTCGGCGTTCGGCGGCGCGCGCGGGCGCACGGACGTGCCGAAGATCGTCGACTGGTATATGGAAGGCAAGATCAACATCGACGATCTGATCACGCATCATCTCAAGCTGGAGCAGATCAACGATGGCTTCGACCTGATGAAGAAGGGCGAGTCGATTCGTTCTGTCGTCATCTACTGAGCGGGGAAAACGCCATGCTGGAACTCGTGGAAGAACATCGTTGCTTCGAGGGCGTGCAGCGCATCTATCGGCACGAATCGCAGACGATCGGCCTGCCGATGCGTTTCTCCGTCTTTCTGCCGAAAGAGGCCGCATCGCACAAGGTGCCCGCGTTGTTTTATCTCGCCGGCCTCACTTGCACCGAAGAGACGTTCCCGATCAAGGCGGGCGCGCAGCGTTATGCGGCGGAACACGGCATTGCGCTGATCGCGCCGGATACGAGTCCGCGCGGCGCGGATATTCCCGGCGAGAAAGACGCATGGGATTTCGGCGTCGGCGCGGGCTTTTATGTCGATGCGACGCGCGAGCCGTGGGCGCGGCGTTATCGCATGTACTCGTATGTGACGCAGGAATTGCGTGAGACGGTGCTTTCGGCGTTGCCGGTGCGGGAGGATCGCATCGGCATCTTCGGGCATTCGATGGGCGGTCACGGGGCGCTCGTGCTCGCGTTGCGCAATCCTGACCTATACAGGTCGGTGTCGGCGTTCGCGCCGATCGCGGCGCCGTCGCAGTGCCCGTGGGGCGTGAAGGCGTTTTCCGGCTATCTCGGCGATGATCGCGAAGCGTGGAAGCAATACGATGCGAGCGAACTCATCAAGGGCGATGCGGCGTCGCGGTTCGAAGGCGGGATTCTTGTCGATCAGGGAATGGCGGATCAGTTTCTTGCCGAGCAGTTACATCCTGATGTGTTGGAGCGCAATGCACAGGAAGCGGGGCACCGGGTGACGGTGCGGCGTCATGAAGGCTACGATCATGGGTATTTCTTCATTTCGACGTTCGTCGGGGGGCATGTCGCGCATCATGCGCGGGTTTTGTGTCGTTGATTTTTTTTCGGCGGATCCCGTTTTCTTGTTGGTTTATTAGCACAGGGGCAGTGCTAATAGACCGATACCCTAACGGGATCCAGCGAAAACAAAACCAAAAGCAAACCCAAACCCAAACCCAAACCCTCAATTCCCGCGCCGCGCAAGCAGACTGCCGCCATACACGATTGCGGCGAGCATCGTGATCCAGAAGCTCGTCGGCCAGTCGGTGTAGTAGGCGAGAGTAAGCCCGACCCACGCCTGCCCGAGCGCAAACAATGCCGCGAGCACCAGCCCCGACGATAACCGCGTCGTCACGTTCTGCGCCGCGGCCGCCGGCCCGACCATCAACGCGAACACGAGCAGCACGCCCACGATCTGCGTGCACGCCGCAACCGCGAGCGCGGTGATCGCCAGAAACAGCACGGAAACGAGCCGCAACGACACACCCTTGGCTTCCGCAAGCTCCGGCTGCAAGGACGCAAACAGCAAAGGCCGCATGATGAAGCCGAGCGCGCCCAGACTCACGATGGCGAGACCCGCCAGCACGACGAGCGTCTCATGGCTCACGCCAAGCACGTTGCCGAAAAGCAGCGCCGTGGCCTGCGTCGCATACGCGGTGAAGAAGTGCAGAAACAACAGGCCGAAGCCGAGCGATAGCGAAAGAATCACGCCGATCGCCACATCGCGGCCCGAGAGGCGTTCGCCGAGCGCGCCCATGCCGACGCCGGCCGCGAGCGTGAAGCCCACCATCCCCCAGAGCGGCGGCATGCCGAGCAGCACCGCGCCCGTCGCGCCGGTGAAGCCGACGTGCGACAGCGCGTGACCCGCGAAGGTCTGCCCGCGCAACACGAGAAAGTACCCGACGATTCCCGACAGCACCGCGACCATCCCCGACGCCGCGAACGCATTCACCATGAAGTCGTATTCGAACATTGTGCTTTTTCTATTTGGCGTGGCTGTGGCCGTGACCGTGCGCATGGTCATGCTCGTGTTCGTGCTCATGCTCATGCTCCCCGCCTTCTTCATGAGCGTGATCGAGCTTGTCGATCTCGACATCGCCCGACATCACGAAGATGCGGCCGTTCACGCGCATCACGTCGATGGGCGAACCGTACAGGCGCGACAACACGGGCCTCGAGATGACTTCGTCGACGGTGCCGAGCGCGGCGCGCCCGCTGCCGAGATAGAGCACGCGGTCGAGTGAATTCAGCAGCGGATTGAGCTCGTGCGCCGAGAACAGCACGGTGATGTTCAGTTCGCGCTGAACGCGCCGCACGAGTTCGACGACGCCCGTCTGATGACGCGGATCGAGATTGATGAGCGGCTCGTCGAGCAGCAGGAGCCGCGGATTGCCGAGCAGACACTGCGCGAGCAGCAGACGCTGGCGCTCGCCGCCCGACAGTTCCGACAACGGACGCGAAGCCAGTTGATGCGCGCCGACGAGTTCGAGCACGCGCTCGACATCGGCGCGAATGCGCGCGTTGCGATGCGGCAGGCCCCAGTGATGCCCGTCGGCGGCCATCGCGACGAAATCGCGGCCCAGCACGCGCCGGTTGGCGAGTCCGGTGCGAATCTGCGGCATGTAACCAATGGATGCATTGCCGCGCACGACCGTTTCGCCGTTCACACGGATCGACCCGCTTTTTAGCGGCACGAGGCCAAGCAGCGCGCGCATCAGCGTGGTCTTGCCTGCGCCGTTCGGCCCGAGCACGCCGATGAACTCGCCGTTGCGGACCGTGAAGCTCGCGTCGTTGAGAATCTCGCGCCCGCCGAGCGCGAGGGTCACGCGATCGACTTCGAGCGCGGCTTGCGTGGTTGCGGCGGCGGTCATCGCTGCCATCCTTGCAGCGCGCCCGACAGCGTGTCGAGTTGCGACTGCATCCATTGCTGATAGGTCTCTTTTGCGGGCAGGGTTTCGGTCACGCTGATGCTCGGCACATGTGCATCCTTTGCGATGTTGAGCATGCGCTTCGTCAGCGCGCCCGTGGCCTGGCTGTTGTAGATGAGCACGTGCACCCGGCGCTCGCGCAGATCCTTTTCGAACGCGGCGATATCGGCGGCGCTCGGCTCGGTCTCGTTCATCGATGCCATTTGAAAGCGCAGGTTGCGCATCTCGAAGCCGATGGCATCGGCCATGTAGCCGAACACCGGCTCGGTCGCGGTGACGGGCACGCCCTTGTAGTGCGTCTTCAACTGCGCGACGGTCGAGTCGATCGGCTTCATCGAACCGAGGAAGGCCGCGAGGCGCGCGTCGTAATCGCTTTTGTGCGACGGGTCGGCGCTCACGAGATATGCGCTCACTGCCTTCGCGACGGCGGGCATCGTCGCCGGGTCGTACCAGAGGTGCGGATTGTCACCGGCCTTCCTGCCGACGAGCTTCGCCACGACGATCACCGTGCGCTTGTCGTTGCTCTTCGATACGGCGAGCAACTTGTCCATCCACGGATCGTAGTCCGCGCCGTTATAGACGACGAGGGCCGCGTGCTGCAATGCGCGCGCGGTTTTCGGGCTCGCTTCGAAGAGATGCGGGTCTTCGTCCGGATTGCTGAGGATGCTCGTCACCTGCACGTGATCGCCGCCGAGCTGCCGGATGACGTCGCCGTAGAAGTTCTCCGCCGCGACGACCGGCACGCGCGCGGTCTGCGCGGATGCCGTATTGCACAAGCCGAGTGCGATGGCGAAGCAGGTCAGGATGTGCGCGAATTTCATCGATTTCCTTTCTGGATGAGTCGTTCTCGAGCGAAGCGAATCAGGCGTCGCGATGTTTGCGCTGGCAATCGGCGCACAGCCCGCTCAATTCCACGACCTGGTGATGCACCTGAAAGCCGTGCGCCGGCGGGCTCGCGGACAGCGACGAAGCGAGCTCGCGGCCCTGGATTTCGAGCGTCGCGCCGCATTCGTCGCAGATGAGGAACTGGCTTTCGTGCGGCTTGCCCGCGTCGCAGCACGCGATGAACGCGTTCTTCGACTCGATGCGATGCACGAAGCCGTTCTCGACGAGAAATTCCAGCGCGCGATAGACGGTGGTCGGCGGCACGCGCGCGCCGCGCTGCGGCTCCATCACGTCGATGAGGTCGTAGGCGCCGATCGGCTTGTGCGCCTTCAGCACGAGTTCGTAGACCTGGCGGCGCAGCGGCGTGAGCGCGACGCCGCGCTCGACGCTGAGCGCTTCGGCGCGGGCCAGCATGGTTTCGACGGATGCGGTCATGTCATCTCGGCCGCGTCGGGACGCGACCCGTGCAAGGGGTTGAACCGTGAGCGGGCGTGCCGCTCGTCGGACGATTTGGAAATGATATAACGTATCGCGTTGACATGCGAGAACTAGAATTGTGCTGAACCGTCTGTAGTGCCGCCCGCGTGATACCGCGCTTGGCTCTCCGACCCGTTGCTACACGGGTTTTCCCGACCTTTCCCACGTTTGCGCGACGCAACATCGAAACCTGTGCCGACGCCTTGACACGACCGCGTGCAACGCCGATCATTCGATCAAACAAAGAGCAATTGTTCATTCGCAGAGCGTTCGCTCACACGAACGGCGATCGAAGGAATCGGAGACATCGGTGAGACTGACAGACAAGGTCGCGGTCATTACGGGTGCCGCGAGCGGCATCGGCGAAGCGGTCGCGCGGCGCTATCTGGAGGAAGGTGCGCAGGTCGTCGCCGTCGACGTGAAAGACGAACACGACATGGCGCAGCGCTTCGCGGACGTCGGCGCGCGCATGCTCGCGCTCAAGGCCGACGTCACGCAGCGTGAAGAGATCGCGCGCATCGTGGCGCGCACGGTCGAGCGTTTTGGAGGCATCGACATTCTCTTCAATAACGCGGCGCTCTTCGACATGCGCCCGATCCTCGATGAATCCTGGGACGTGTACGACCGCCTGTTCGCGGTCAACGTCAAAGGCATGTTCTTTCTGATGCAGGCGGTCGCCAAGTGCATGGTCGAGCAGGGGCGTGGCGGCAAGATCATCAATATGTCATCGCAAGCCGGACGGCGCGGCGAGGCGCTCGTGTCGCATTACTGCGCGACCAAGGCGGCGGTGATCAGCTATACGCAGTCGGCGGCGCTCGCGCTCGCCAGGGAACGCATCAACGTGAACGGCATCGCGCCGGGCGTCGTCGATACCCCGATGTGGAACGAAGTCGACGCGCTCTTCGCGCGCTACGAGAACCGGCCGCTTGGCGAGAAGAAGCGGCTCGTCGGCGAGGAAGTGCCGCTCGGGCGCATGGGCGTGCCCGCGGACCTCACAGGGGCGGCGCTCTTTCTGGCGTCATCGGATTCGGATTACATCACCGCTCAGACAATCAACGTCGACGGCGGCAACTGGATGAGTTGACGCGCTCCACGCCCGCACGCCATGCGGCTTGCAGCGCGGCAGGCACCGTCTATAGTGAAACGGCGTCGCGGCGAATGCGTGCGCGTGAAAACCGAACCTCTACGACGACGGAGGCAGGCGCGGCAAAGGATCAACCCGGCAACCACGCGATCCCCGATCGCGCACCCTCAAAAGCAGGCAGCGGCATACACGGCGCTTGCGGTCATGCATGAGACTGTCCGCCGTGTCCGTGCAAACAAAAAGGAGACGAACCCAATGAAACGCACCCAACGTATCGTTCGAGCACAACCGCGCGCACGTCGCGCCCCGTTCGTGACCGGGGCGCTGTCGGCCGCGCTGGCCGCCGCCGCGCTCGTGCCGCTGTCGGCGCATGCCGCGTCGACCATCACGATCGCGACGTTGAACAACCCGGACATGATCGAGTTGAAGAAGCTCGCCCCGGCCTTCGAGAAGGCCAATCCGGACATCCAGCTGAAATGGGTGATCCTCGAAGAGAACGTGCTGCGTCAGCGCGCGACGACCGACATCACGACCAACAGCGGCCAGTTCGACGTGATCACCATCGGCACGTATGAGGCGCCGCAATGGGGCAAGCGCGGCTGGCTCTCGCCGATGACCGGCCTGCCCGCCAACTACGATCTCGACGACGTCGTGAAAACCGCGCGCGACGGCCTCTCGTCCGGCGGCGTGCTTTATGCGCTGCCGTTCTACGTCGAAAGCTCGATGACGTATTACCGCAAGGATCTGTTCCAGGCGGCCGGCCTCAAGATGCCCGACCAGCCGACCTATGACCAGATCAAGCAGTTCGCCGACAAGCTCACCGACAAGTCCAAGGGCCAGTACGGCATCTGCCTGCGCGGCAAGGCGGGCTGGGGCGAGAACATGGCGTTCGTGTCGACGGTCGTGAACACCTTCGGCGGCGAATGGTTCAACGAGAAGTGGCAGGCGCAGCTCGACACGCCCGAGTGGAAGAAGGCAGTCGGCTTCTACGCTGATCTGCTGAAGAGCGACGGCCCGCCGGGAGCGAGCTCGAACGGCTTCAACGAGAACCTCACGCTGATGTCGTCCGGCAAGTGCGCGATGTGGATCGACGCGACGGTCGCCGCCGGCATGCTCTACAACAAGTCGCAGTCGCAGGTGTCGGACAAGATCGGCTTCGCGGCGGCGCCGATTGCCGTCACGCCGAAGGGCTCGCACTGGCTGTGGTCGTGGTCGCTCGCGATCCCGAAGACGTCGAAGCAGCAGGACGCCGCGAAGAAATTCGCCGCATGGGCGACGTCGAAGGAATACATCGAGATGGTCGGCAAGGACGAAGGCTGGGCGTCGGTACCGCCGGGCACGCGCAAGTCGACCTACGCGCGCCCCGAGTACAAGCAGGCCGCGCCGTTCGGCGACTTCGTGCTGAAGGCGATCGAAACCGCGGACCCGAACGACGCGACGCTGCACAAGGTGCCGTATAGCGGCATCCAGTTCGTCGGCATTCCGGAGTTCCAGTCCTTCGGCACGGTGGTCGGCCAGTCGATCGCGGGCGTCGTCGCGGGTCAGACGAGCGTCGACAACGCGCTGAAGGCGGCGAACGCCGCCGCGGATCGCGCCGTGAAGCAGGCGGGCTATCAGAAGTAATCTTCCGCGGTACACGGGCCGCGTCGCCTGATGCGGCCCGCCGGCATCATCATCGAGAGGTGACACGATGAGTCAACTGAATCCCCCCATCACCGATCATCATCTGGAGGAGTCCGCCGCCGAGCGCGACAAGCGGCGCGCAAAGTCGGTGCGATGGCTGATCGCGCCATCGACCGGATTGCTCTTTCTGTGGATGGCCATTCCGCTCGCGATGACGATCTGGTTTTCGTTCTCGCGCTACAACCTGCTGAACCCCGATGTCAAAGGCTTCGCGGGCTTCGACAATTTCGAGTTCCTCGTCACCGATCCGGCGTTCGGCCCATCCATCGGCCATACGCTGACGCTGATCATTTCGGTGCTCGTCATCACGGTCGTGGGCGGCGTGCTGCTCGCCGTGCTGTTCGATCGCAAGTTCTTCGGACAGGGCATCGCGCGTCTGCTCGTGATCGCGCCGTTCTTCGTGATGCCGACGGTCTCCGCGCTCATCTGGAAGAACATGATTCTGCATCCGGTGTACGGCCTCATCGCGAGCCTGATGCGCTCGATGGGCATGCAGCCGATCGACTGGTTCGCCGACTATCCGCTGTTCGCGGTCATCGTGATCGTCGCGTGGCAATGGCTGCCTTTCGCGTTCCTGATTCTCTTCACGGCGATCCAGTCGCTCGATCAGGAACAGAAGGAAGCGGCGCGCATCGACGGCGCGGGTCCGTTCGCGATGTTCTTCTTCATCACGCTGCCGCACCTGAAGCGCGCGGTCGCCGTGGTCGTGATGATGGAAACCATCTTCCTGCTGTCGATCTTCGCGGAAATCTACACGACGACGGGCGGCGGCCCCGGCACCGCGACGACCAACCTGTCGTACCTGATCTACGCACTCGGCCTGCAGCAGTTCGATGTCGGTCTCGCATCGGCGGGCGGCATTCTCGCGGTCATTCTCGCCAACATCGTCGCGTTCTTCCTCGTGAGAATGCTCGCGAAGAACCTCAAAGGGGAGTACGAGTCATGAGCACTCAAACGGTTACGGGCGCGCCGCGGACCACCGCGCTCGGTCACGCCAAGAATGTGGTGCCCGGCATCGTCGCGTGGATCGTGTCCATCCTGCTGTTCTTTCCGATCTTCTGGATGACGATCACCGCGTTCAAGACGGAGCAGCAGGCGTACTCGTCGTCGCTGTTCTTCACGCCGACGCTGGAGAGCTTCCGTGAAGTGTTTGCGCGCAGCAACTACTTCGGCTTCGCGTGGAATTCGGTGCTGATCTCGGTGGGCGTCACGTTGCTCTGCCTGATCCTCGCCGTGCCGTGCGCGTACGCGATGGCGTTCTTCCCGACCCGGAAAACGCAGTCGGTCCTCCTGTGGATGTTGTCCACGAAGATGATGCCGTCGGTCGGCGTGCTCGTGCCGATCTACCTCTTGTGGAAGAACACGGGCCTGCTCGATAGCGTGTCCGGGCTCATCATCGTGTACACGTTGATCAACCTGCCGATCGCCGTGTGGATGGCCTACACGTACTTCAACGAAGTGCCGAAGGACATTCTCGAAGCAGGCCGCATCGACGGCGCGACGACGTGGCAGGAAATCGTCTACCTGCTGATGCCGATGGCGCTGCCCGGTCTCGCATCGACGGGTCTGCTGCTCATCATCCTGTCGTGGAACGAGGCATTCTGGAGCATCAACCTGTCGAGCTCGAACGCGGCGCCGCTGACGGTGTTCATCGCGTCGTACTCGAGTCCGGAGGGCCTCTTCTGGGCGAAGCTCTCGGCGGCTTCGCTGCTCGCGGTCGCGCCGATCCTGATCGTCGGCTGGGTCTCGCAGAAGCAGCTGGTGCGCGGCCTCACGTTTGGCGCGGTGAAGTGAGGATGCGAGCGTGAACCTCACTCCATCCCACGAGGCCAATCTCGAAGACCGCCTGTTGATCTGCGATTGCGACGGCGTGCTGATCGACAGCGAAGCGGTGGCCGCGCGCATGCTCGTCACCGAGTTGCAGGCGCTGTGGCCGGGCGTCGATGTCGAGCCGGTCGTGATGCCGCTGCTCGGGTTGCGCATCGAGGCGGTGCTCGCGAGCGCCGCCGATACGGTGAACCGCACGCTGACGCACGATCAGGTCGTCGCGATCCGGCATGCCGTCGAAGTCGCGGCCATCGAGGCGCCGGCGGTGCCCGGCATCGCCGAGGCGCTCGCGGCCGTGCCATTCATGAAGGCGTGCGCGAGCAACAGCTTTTCGACCTATGTCGATGCCGTGCTCAAACGCACGGGCCTGCTGCGCTTTTTCGGCGAGCGGCGTTTTTGCGCGGACATGGTCGCGAATCCGAAGCCCGCGCCCGACGTCTATCTGGCGGCGGCGCGCGCGATGCGCATCGATCCGCTGCGCTGCCTCGTCGTCGAGGACAGCGTGACCGGCGTGACGGCGGCGAAGGCGGCGGGCATGCCAGTGCTCGGCTTCATCGGCGGCGGACATGCGACCGAAGGGCAGATCGGCGCGCTCGAAAGGGCGGGGGCGCAGAAGGTATTCGACGACATGACGCGATTGCCTGCGCTCGTCGAGCAATGGCTGCAGAACGCGACGTTCGAAATCAGATAGCGGAAAGCGCGTGACGCATCGCTAATGAAGACTGGAGACACACATCATGGCTAGCCTGACACTGCGCAATATCAGCAAGCGTTATGAAGAAACCGAGGTGATGCGCAACATCAACCTCGATATCAACGACGGCGAGTTCGTCGTGTTCGTCGGCCCGTCGGGCTGCGGCAAGTCGACGTTGATGCGCATGATCGCGGGTCTGGAGGACATCAGCGGCGGCGACCTCATGATCGACAACGCGCGCGTGAATGAACTGGCGCCCGCGAAGCGCGGCATCGCCATGGTGTTCCAGTCGTACGCGCTGTATCCGCACATGACGCTTTACGACAACATGGCGTTCGGCCTCAAGCTCGCGGGCGAGAAGAAGCCCGCGATCGATGCCGCCGTGAAGAACGCCGCGAAGATTCTCCATATCGACCATCTGCTCGATCGCAAGCCGAAGCAGTTGTCGGGCGGCCAGCGTCAGCGCGTGGCGATCGGGCGCGCGATCACGCGCAAGCCGAAGGTGTTCCTGTTCGACGAGCCGCTCTCGAACCTCGATGCCGCGTTGCGCGTGAAGATGCGCCTTGAATTCGCGCGCCTGCACGACGACCTCAAGACGACGATGATCTACGTGACGCACGATCAGGTCGAGGCGATGACGCTCGCGGACAAGATCGTCGTGCTGTCGGCGGGGAACATCGAGCAGGTCGGCACGCCGAACACGCTGTATCACGCGCCGGCGAACCGCTTCGTCGCGGGCTTCATCGGCTCGCCGAAGATGAACTTCCTGTCGGGCACGGTCGCGCAGATCCAGAACGACGGCGTGCTCGTGAAATACGCGACGGGCGAGACGCAGCTCGTCGGCGTGCTGCCCGGCAATGCGAAGCCGGGCGATGCGGTGACCGTCGGCATTCGTCCCGAGCACTTGCAGCCGAACGCGCCCGACTCCGGCGATTACGGCGTTTCCGCTTCGGCGATGACGGTCGAAACGCTCGGCGACGCCGCGTATCTCTATGCCGAAACGGACGTCGCGCCGGATGGGCTGATCTCGCGCATTCCGCCGCTCGAGAAGCACGCGCGCGGCGAGAAGCTGAAGCTCGGTACGGCGCCGGATCATTGCCATCTGTTCAACGCGGAAGGGCAGGCGTACACGCGCAGGGTCGTGGATTCGTGGCTGCGGGAGCACGCGACAGCGGCCTGAAATTCCGCTGATCGCATGAGCGGCGCCGTTCGGCAGAGCGGCGCCGTTGTTTTTTGCACGACCCGCATACGCGCGATAATCTCGTTTTCGACCAGCCACCCGCGTTGGCCCGCGCCCGTCCCACACGATATCGCCATGCCCGTCCTGAACGAACTCTTCGTCTATCCCGTCAAGTCCTGCGCCGGCATTTCGCTGCCCCGCGCGACGCTCCTCGACACGGGTCTCGAATACGACCGTCACTGGATGGTGACCGATCCGGCGGGCGCGATGTTCACGCAACGCACACATCCGCGCATGGCGCTGATCAGGACCGCATTCGATGGCGACGATCTCGTCATCGACGCGCCCGGCATGCCGACGCTTCGCACGCCGCTCTGCGCCGAAGCGCTCACCGATGCGCGGGCGATACGCGCGACCGTCTGGCGCGATACCGTCGATGCGCTCGACACCGGCGAGGACGCTGCGCGATGGTTCAGCGAATTCATGGACACGTCCGCGCGTCTCGTGCGTTTCGCGCCGTCCTCGCGTCGCGACGTCAGCGACGAATGGACCGCGCCGCACAGCACGCACACGCGCTTCGCGGATCAGTTTCCGCTGCTCGTCGTCGGCCAGGCATCGCTCGACGATCTCAACGCACGCCTGTCCATCAAGGGCGCGCCGGGCATCGCGGCGAATCGCTTCCGCCCGAATCTCGTGATCGGCGGGCTCGATGCGTACGAAGAGGATTTCATCGGCGACATGCACGTTCGCGTGCCGGGACGCGCTGTGCGGCTACGGCTCGTGAAGCTCTGCACGCGCTGTCCGATTCCATCGATCGATCAGGGCACGGGCGCGCACGATCCATCGTGGCCGCACGAGCCGCTCGACACGATGAGCGCGTATCGCGGCAGCGATCAGTTCGACGGCGCGCTCACCTTCGGCAAGAACGCGATCATCCTGGAAGGCGAGGGCGTCGCGCTGGAAGTCGGGCAGGACGTGGAAGCGGAAATCGACTTCTGACGCTCACGCGTCGAGCGCGGCTTTCGCGCACAACTCGTCCGTGACAAGCCCCGACAGCCATTTCCCTTTCAACGCGGCGATGAGCGCCTCGCGCTTGCGCTCGCCGCCCGCGAAACCGATCGTCGGGCGTTTGGGCGGTGCATCGAGCTTGAGGCTCGTCACGCGCGCCCCGGTTTTCGAGGTCACGCGCTTGCCGTTTGCATCGATCGGCAGGCCGAGCCATTCGGCCACGGCGCCCGCCGACATCATCTCGTCGACTTCCGCGCGCGTGATGAAACCGTCCTGGTGCAGCGGACAATTCACGCCCACGTTGCCGATGCCGACGAACGCCACGTCCGCCTGCTTCGCGAGTTCGCTGACGATGCGATACAGCCGGTGACTCACCCACTGCGCGCGCTCGGCTTCGCTGTCGGCCATGAGCGGCGCGGGCAACATGAAGTGCTTGCCGCCGGTCTTCTCCGATAGCTGCTGCGCGACGTCATAACGATTCGATGAACCGTCCTGTGCTATTGCGCCGACCATCGAAACGAAGCGATGCTGCGGCCGGTCGATCTGCCCGATCTGAGCGACGCAGGCCTTCAGCGTGCGCCCGCTGCCGATCGACACGACGAGCGGTTTCTCTTCGAGCAGATAGCGCTCCATCACCTGCGCGCCCGCGACGGCGAGCTTGCGGTCGACTTGCTCGGGCGCGTCGCCGTCGATGGGCACGACTTCGCACATCGCGAGACCGTAGCGGTCGCTGAGCGCCTTCGCGAGCGACAGGCAATCGGCGATGCGATGATCGACGCGCACGCGGATCAGGTTCTTTTCGACGGCGAAGGCGACGAGTCGCTGCGCCACCGGTCGCGAGATCTGGAGCTTTTCGGCGATCTCGTTCTGGGTGTTGCCGGCGACGTAATAGAGCCACGCTGCGCGCGTCGCGAGGTCGAGTTTTTCAGTGGACTTGGGCACTGGTGGTTTCGTTTTTTGCTTTGTTGCTTTTTTTAGGGGTGTTTTTGGGGTTTTTTTGGGGTGTTGCCGGATCCCGTATTCGTGTTGGTTTATTAGCGCTGCCCCTATGCGGGGCGGCAGTCACTTTCTTTGCTGCTGCAAAGAAAGTAACCAAAGAAAGCAGCTCGAGACGCCCGCGGTCACA
>NZ_JALQDH010000009.1:0-44124 GCF_023631365.1 Caballeronia sp. INML2
TGTGACCGCGGGCGTGTGGAGCTGCTTTCTTTGGTTACTTTCTTTGCAGCAGCAAAGAAAGTGACTGCCGCCCCGCATAGGGGCAACGCTAATAAACC
Organism: Caballeronia sp. INML2; assembly: GCF_023631365.1. Lineage (NCBI taxonomy): Bacteria > Pseudomonadati > Pseudomonadota > Betaproteobacteria > Burkholderiales > Burkholderiaceae > Caballeronia > Caballeronia sp. INML2. The sequence goes on from NZ_JALQDH010000009.1 coordinate 99, forward strand.
AAAAAGAAAACGGGATCCGCCGAAAAAAAAAGCGCCAACAACGACCACGACAACAAATTCCATAGAAGCCCACGAGCACCACAAAATCAAGCCAACCTCGGCCGCGCCGGATCAAACAACGGTCTCACATGCTGATACAACTCCCGAAACCCCTTCAGACGCTGCCGAAGCATCTCATGCCGCCCCGCGTCCGGCGTAAATTCCTGCTTGATCTCGGGCTTGGCGAGCACCGTCGCCGGGTCGCCGCCCGCCGCAAGCCAGCCAAGCCGTGCCGCGCCCAGCGCCGCGCCGGTCTCGCCGCCGCCGTGCGTGCGCGTCGGGGTATCGAAGGCATCGGCGAACATCTGCGCCCAGTACGCGCTGCGCGCACCGCCGCCTAACATCGACAACGCGCGCGCCTGCGTGCCCGCGGATTCCAGCGCGTCGAGACCGTCGGTCAGCGAGAGCGTCACGCCTTCGAGCACCGAGTAACCGAGCAGCGCGCGATCGGTCGCGTGCGTCATGCCGAAAAACACACCCTGCGCGTACGGATCGTTGTGCGGCGTGCGCTCGCCGCTCAGATACGGCAGGAACAACGGCGCGGAAGGCAACACGTCGGCGGGCAAGGCTTCGATTTCCGCGAGCAAGGTCGGCTCGTCCGTCGATGTCAGTTTGCACACCCAGCGCAAACAGCTCGCCGCCGACAACACCACGCTCATCTGATGCCAGCGATCCGGAATCGCGTGGCAGAACGCATGCACCGCCGACGCCGGATTCGGCCGGAAGCGATCGCCGATCACGCACAGCACGCCCGATGTGCCGAGCGAGAGAAAGCCATCGCCCGGATCGGTCGCGCCGATGCCTACCGCGCTCGCGGCATTGTCGCCGCCGCCCGCCGCGACGACCACGTGGTCGCCCAGCCCGAATTCGCGCGCGAGCTCACGCCGCAACATCCCTGACGGCTCGCTGCCCTCGGCAAGCGACGGCATCTGCTGGCGCGACATGCTGCATGCCGCGAGCAACTCGTCGGACCAGTCGCGCCGTGCGACATCGAGCCAGAGCGTGCCCGCGGCATCCGATGGATCGGAGACCTTCGTGCCCGTCAGATGCATGCGCAGATAATCCTTCGGCAAGAGCACGCACGCGGTCTGCTTGAAGATTTCGGGTTCGTTGTGCGCGACCCAGAGGAGCTTCGGCGCAGTGAAGCCGGGCATCGCCAGATTGCCGGCGATTTCGTGCAGGTTCGGCGCGCGCTCGTAGAGTTCGGCGCACTCCTTGTCGCTGCGCATGTCGTTCCACAGGATGGCGGGGCGCAGCACGTTGTCGTATGAATCGAGCAGCACCGCACCGTGCATCTGACCCGAGAGGCCGATGCCGCGCACCTGCGCGAATTCATCCGGGAATTTGTCGCGCAGCTTGAAGAGCGCGGCGCGCGTGCCTTCCCACCAGTCGAGCGGATTCTGCTCCGACCAGCGCGGCTTCGGACGCGATACGGTAAACGGCGTGCCCGCCGTGCCGATGACGCTGCCGTCGCTCGCGAGCAGCAGAACTTTCACTTCGGAGGTGCCGAGGTCGATGCCTAAGTACATGAACGGACCCTTTGTCGTCGCCGGGATCGAACCCGGCCAAAAACAGGCGTGACGCCGATGCAGCGGGAGGCGCTAATTTAACGCCACGCAGCGCGCCGCGCCATGGGCACATTACCCGAGCGGCGCGGCGCTGGTTTCAACTCGCGTTTAGGGCGGCGATAACATCGGGCTTATGGGCGATTGGCGAGCCACGCATCGACCTTCGAAATCGCGTTGCGCATCACGCGCTCGAGACCTTCGGTCTGCGCCATGCTGCCCCACAGGAGCTTGTCTGCCGTGAACGCCTTGACCGGATCGGTGGCCGTGAAGAAGGCATGCGCGGCCGATGGGTCCATCACCCCGTCCTGATACGTGTAAGGCAGCTTGCCTTCGTGCCAGCGTTCGAGAAAGCGGAAGAAGAGCGCGGGCAGGATGGCGGTCGAATCGGGATCGACGTTGCGTGCGAAACATTCGGAGAGCGTCGGCGCGATGAAGCCCGGCAGCTTCGAGAAGCCGTCCGCCGCGACGCGCTGGTTCGTGTCCCTGATATAGGGATTGCTGAAACGATCGAGCACGACATCGCGATACTTCGCGAGATCGATCGGACTGGGCGTGAGGCAGGGGATGACGTCGTCGGTGACGTAGGCGTCCGCGAGCGCGCGAATTTCCAGGTCCTGCGTGCCTTCGTGGATGTATTGCAGCCCGACGAGCGTGCCCGCCCACGCAATGCAGCTATGGCTCGCATTCAGGATGCGGATCTTCGCTTCCTCGTACGGATGCACCGATTCGACCATCTCCGCGCCGACCTTCTCCCACGCGGGCCGCCCGGCGACGAAGTTGTCCTCGATCACCCACTGGATGAACTTCTCGCCCATCACGGGCGCTTTGTCGTCGAAGCCGGTCGCGGCCTTCACGCGCTCGGCGACATCGGGCGTCGGACGCGGCGTGATGCGATCGACCATCGCGTTCGGGCACGACGTGTTCGCGATCATCCAGTCGCGCAGCGCGGTCTCGCCGCGCCGCTCCAGGAATTCCAGCATGCCCGCCTTGAATCGGTCGCCGTTGCTGCGCAGGTTGTCGCAATTCTGCAGCGACACCTTGCCCGCGCCGTTTTTCATGCGCGCATCGAGGATGGCGGCGAGCGCGCCGTAGATGGTCGTCTTCGCGCCTTTCAGATCGGCGGCGAGATCGGTGTTGGCGGTGTCGAGCTTGTCGTGCTCGTCGAGGTAGTAGCCGCCTTCCGTGACGGTGAACGACACGATCTTGCAAGCCGGATCGGCGCCCGTCGCGATCAGTTCGTTCAGATCGGCCGACCACGGCACGACCTTCCTGATCGAGCGGATGGTCTCGTATTCGCGCTCGCCCTTAGGCGTGACGGTCTCGAGCGTGTACGCCCCATGCTGCGCGGCGAGCGCTTCGAGCACGGCATTCATGTCGCCGCGAATATTGCCGACGGCGAGCGACCAGCTCGTATCGCCCGTTTCGTTCAGTCGGTGCAGATACCACGCCTGATGCGCGCGATGAAAAGACCCGGCGCCGATGTGCAGGATCACGTTGGCTTCGCTAGTCATGTCGTCTCTTCCTCTGATTGGGATGCGCGCCCGTTCTTCGCGGACGGCGGGTCGCGATGGCGCGCGAGGCGCTCAAAGCGCTCAAGGCGCTCAAGGCGCTGAAGTGAGCATTTGCTCTGTCGTTGATCGAATGATCGTATTCGCCCGGACTAAAGTCAAGGCGCGATAGTTCGTGCGACGCCGCGCAAACCGCGCGTCGCGCGAACGGCACATCCATCGCCGACGCGCGCTCCGGACGGCGCTGCGGCGCACAAATTCCATCGACGGGTACGCATCGGGAATAACCCGTATAGGCAAGCTGACGGCCAATGAACGAAGGTGCGTGAGCCAATTGCCTTTAACGATAGGCGCAAAAACAGAACGCGGGAGACGGACATGAATTATGTGATCGGCATCGACATCGGCACGCAGAGCACGAAGGCGCTGCTCGTCGAAACCAGCGGCGCGATCGTCGCGCAGCATTCGAGCGCTTACCATCCGGATACGCCCAAACCGTTGTGGGCGGAGCAATGGCCTTCGGTATGGTTCGAGGCCGTGACGGAGTGCATCGCGGCGGTCGTCGCGAAGGCGCGCGAGAAGGGCGTCGCTTCGAGCGATGTGAAGTCGCTCTGCGTGAGCAGTCTTTACGGCGGCTCGGGCATTCCCGTCGACGAGCACATGGAACCGCTCTACCCGTGCCTCATCTGGATGGATCGGCGCGCGACGGCGGAAGTCGACTGGGTGCGCGCGAACGTCGACATGAAGCGGCTGGAAACGATCACGGGCAACGGCGTCGACAGCTATTACGGTTTCACGAAGATGCTCTGGCTGCGCCGCCATCAGCCCGACGTATGGAACAAGACGCGCTATTTTCTGCCGCCCAATGCATTCGTGATCCAGCGACTGACTGGCGAGCTCGCCGTCGACCACAGTTCGGCGGGGAATATCGGCGGCGTGTACGACGTGGCGAAGCGCGCGTGGTCGCGCGAGGCGCTCGACATGCTGGGCATTCCCGCTTCGATGATGCCGCAGCGGCTCGTCGAATCGTCGGAAGCGGTGGGCGGATTGTTGCCGCAGTGGGCCGACAAACTGGGGCTTGCCGCAGGCACGCCGATCGTCGCGGGCGGCGTCGATGCGGCGGTCGCGACCTTCGCGGCGGGCGTCACGAAGGCGGGTCATCACGTCGCGATGATCGGCACGAGCATGTGCTGGGGCTACATCAACCAGACCGTCGATGCGAGTCACGGACTCGTGTCGATGCCGCATGTCTACAACGGCAAGCACGATCTCTATGTGTTCGGCGGCGCGAGCACCGCGGGGCAGTGCGTCGCGTGGTATCGCGATCAGTTCTGCCAGGCCGAAATCGCCGCGGCGAAGACGATGCCGCATGGCGACCCGCATCGGCTGCTGGAAGATGCGGCGTCGAAGGTTGCGGCGGGTTCGGATGGCGTCGTGTTTCTACCGTATCTGATGGGCGAGCGCAGCCCCGTCTGGGACGCGCGCGCGAGCGGGACGTTCGTCGGGCTCAACCTGTTTCATACGCGCGCGACGCTTTATCGCGCGGTGCTCGAAGGCGTCGCGTTCGCGTTGAAGCACAACATGGAAGCGGGGCGGCGCGGGGCGCAGTCGCTCGATGACCGGTTGATCGTCGTCGGCGGCGCGGCGCATTCGGATCTGTGGATGCAGATCATCGCCGATGTGACCGGCTATCCGGTATTGTCGATCGAGCAGGACGTCGAAGCCGCGATGGGCGCCGCGCTGCTGGCGGCGCTGGGCGCGGGGCTGGTGTCGCGGGAAACGGCGGAAGGCGGATGGGTCACGCTCGTCGAACGTGCGCAGCCGGACAAGGAGCGGCAGCGGGTCTATGCGGATCGCTTCGGCGTCTATCTCGATCTCTATCCCGCGTTGAAGCCGCTGATGCACCGTTTGCGGGTCGAATGAGGCGAATGAGCGTCCGGGGCCCGCCGCGATTCACCGGCCGTGCACCGGATGCGAATCGAACACCGGTCCCTGCACGAAGTGCACGTCGAACTGCTGCAATGCGTTGAACTGCGCTTCGTCGCGGACATTGGAGAAGATGAGCGGAATCTTCAGCCGATGCGCATACGCCACGAGATGCTTCACTACGGAATCGCGTAAAGCCTGCGCCGCATCCATCTTGATGAAATCGAGCCGTGCCATATCCGACACCGCCATGATCTGCCCGGCATTGGGCAGATTCCCCGCGACCTTGAACCCGTAACGCTGATAGCTCTTGGTGAGATAACCAAGAAACGTCTTGTGCGCGACGGCGGCAGCCGGCAATTCGATCACCACACGCGACGGCGTCATGCCGAACTCCGTCAGCACGGAAGAAAAGTGCAGCCCGTGGTCGTACTTCACGCTCTTCAACAGCCGCTCGTGCACGCGCAAAAACAGAAGCCCCGGCCGATGCGGCCCGAAGAAATTGAACGCGTGCACCGCGCGCGATAGGCGGTCGAGCGCGACCAGTTCGCGATCGTTTTCCAGTTGGCCGAACGGATCGTGCGGCGCATCGCCCTGAATCAACGTCAACGCCTGCACGCCGAGTTCATCGCCGAAACGCTCGGCGCTCTCCGGCGATGCGCTCAATGTCTGCGGGAAGCTATGCGTGCCGACATCGAAGATCGGCTCGTAGGCGCTCGAAATGCACAGATCGCCGTACCGCGCGATGGCCTGCCCGGCGTGCTCGTTCTCGCCGAGCGCGACATGCGCGCCGAGAAACGGATGTTCCGCGGCGCGGGCGACGAGTTCAGGCAAGGACGGGGCGATCATGGATGGAGCATTCGTATTGTGAGGCGTGCCGTACCGGGCGATTGTCGTCGGAAGGGTCGATGGTATCAGCGCGCAGCACCGCGTCCAGCACCAAATTCACATATTGATATGCCGGAGTAAGGGCGTCGATTAAGGGTATACGAGCAATTTCACTAATCGTAATTGGTTTTACCATGCGTAAAACATCGCGACAGCGTGCCGCGCTCGCCGTCGCCGCCTGACCGTCGCATTTTTTCGCCGAGGATTTCGACCATGCCAACGTTCGAGACGCACACGGACGCGAATCAGCACTATCAATCCGGCTTCGCCAACGATTTCGCCACCGAGGCGCTGCCGGGCGCGCTGCCCGTCGGCCGCAATTCGCCTCAGCGCGTGGCCTACGGCTTGTATGCCGAACAGCTTTCGGGCACGGCGTTCACGGCGCCGCGCGCCCACAATCGCCGCTCGTGGCTCTATCGCATCCGGCCGGGTGCCGTGCACAAGCCGTTCACCCGTATTCCCGCCGACACGATGCGCGCGAAGCTCGTCGGCAATTTCGGCGCGGGTTCGCCCGATGTGCCGCCGACGCCGCCCAACCAGCTTCGCTGGGACCCGCTGCCGATGCCCGCCGCGCCGACCGATTTCATCGACGGATGGGTGACGATGGCGGGCAACGGCGCCGCCGAATCGATGACCGGCTGCGCGATTCATCTCTACGCCGCGAACCGGTCGATGCAGGACCGTTTCTTCTACAACAGCGACGGCGAGCTGCTGATCGTGCCGCAGCAAGGGCGCCTCGCGATTTCGACGGAGCTCGGCAAGCTCGACGTCGAGCCGTACGAGATCGCGGTGATTCCGCGCGGCGTGCGCTTCTCGGTTGCGCTGCCCGAAGGCGCGGCGCGCGGCTATATCTGCGAGAACTTCGGCGCGCTCTTTCAGTTGCCCGATCTCGGTCCGATCGGCTCGAACGGGCTCGCGAATCCGCGCGACTTTCTCACGCCGCAGGCGGCCTATGAAGACCGCGAGGGCAAGTTCGAGCTCGTCACGAAGATGAACGGCGTGCTGTGGCGCGCGGATATCGGTCATTCGCCGCTCGATGTCGTCGCGTGGCACGGCAACTACGCGCCGTACAAGTACGACTTGCGCCATTTCAACACGATTGGCTCGATCAGCTACGACCATCCCGATCCGTCGATCTTCCTCGTGCTGCAATCGCCGAGCGACACGCCGGGCGTCGATACGATCGACTTCGTGATCTTCCCGCCGCGCTGGCTCGCGGCCGAGGATACGTTCCGGCCGCCCTGGTTCCATCGCAATGTCGCGAGCGAGTTCATGGGCCTCGTGCATGGCGTCTACGACGCGAAGGCCGAAGGCTTCGTGCCGGGCGGTGCGAGCCTGCACAACTGCATGTCGGGACACGGGCCGGATGCCGGAACGTTCGAGAAGGCATCGAACAGCGATACCTCGAAGCCCGCGAAGGTCGACGCCACGATGGCTTTCATGTTCGAGACGCGCACCCTCATCAAGCCGACGCAGTTCGCGCTCGACACCGCGCAACTGCAGGCGAACTACTACGAGTGCTGGCAAGGCCTCACGAAACACTTCAATCCGGAGCAACGATGAACGACGCGCTGAAGGCCACACTTGCGCCTGCCCTGAAGAGCTGGATCGAATCCGCGAACGATCCCGCGAGCGACTTCCCGATCCAGAACCTGCCGTTCGGTATTTTCAGCGACGCGGTGAATGCGCAACCGCGCGCGGGCGTCGCGATCGGCGAGTGGATCGTCGATCTGGCCGCGCTCGAACGGGCGGGTCTCCTCAAAGCGCAAGGCACGTTCGACAAGCCCCGCCTGAACGACTTCATCGCGCTCGGACGTGAGACATGGCGCGACGTGCGCATTGCGCTCTGCGCCTTGCTCGCGCAGGGCGACGCGACACTGCGCGACGACGAATCGCTGCGCCGCCAGGCGCTCGTGCCGCGCGCCGGCGCGACGCTGCATCTGCCGCTGGAGATTCCCGGCTACACGGACTTCTATTCGTCGAAGGAGCACGCGACCAATGTCGGCTCGATGTTCCGCGATCCGAAGAACGCGCTGCTGCCGAACTGGTCGGAGATGCCGATCGGCTATAACGGGCGCGCGTCGTCGGTGGTCGTGAGCGGCACGCCGGTGCGCCGCCCGAACGGACAGATCAAGCTGCCGAATGAAGATCGCCCGGTCTACGGCGCGTGCCGCAAGCTGGATATCGAGCTGGAGACGGGCTTCATCATCGGACGCGGCAATACGCTCGGCGAGCCGATCGCGTGTGAGGACGCCGAGGCGCACATCTTCGGCATGGTGCTGCTGAACGACTGGAGTGCGCGCGATATTCAGCAATGGGAATACGTGCCGCTCGGCCCGTTCAATTCGAAGGGCTTCGCGACGACCATCTCGCCGTGGATCGTCACGCTCGATGCGCTCGAGCCGTTCCGCACCGCGACGCCGCGGCAGGAGCCGGCGCCGCTTGCCTATCTGCGTCATGAAGGCGATCACGCGTTCGACATCGAACTGGAAGTCACGCTGCGCGCTGAAGGCGCCCGCACGGCCACGACCATTTCGCGCACCAACTTCAGGCTGATGTACTGGTCGATGGCGCAGCAGCTCGCGCATCACACGGTCGGCGGCTGCAATACGCGCGTCGGCGATCTGATGGGTTCCGGCACGATCAGCGGACCCACGCCGGAGTCGTGCGGCAGTCTGCTCGAAAGCACGTGGAATGGCCAGCGGCCGCTGCAGCTGGAAGAGGGCGGCGAGCGCGTGTTCCTGCAGGACGGCGATGAAGTCATCTTGCGGGGATGGTGTCAGGGGGAGGGGTACCGGGTTGGCTTCGGCGCTTGTGCCGGGCAGGTTCTGGCGGCGCGTGGTTGACGAACGAGCGGCCGGGGTCAGAGGTGGCTTCGAGATTTCGGACGGTTCGTCGTTGAGATGGAACCGGAGCATCATCGAGGCCCACGAACCTGGCGAACGGAGACATCAGGAGGACGCCAACGAGCCAAGGATAAAGCGCGCACGCCGCAGGCTTTCAGCGCTCAACAGGCAGCGCGCCGCGCTTATCCCCGCGCACGCTCGTAAAACTCTCGACAGAGTCGCCGATGCTTGTACACCGTCCCTGCTGGAAGCGCCACAAACATCAACGTGGCGCCCGCGCCTAAAGCACTACAGGTCCAGACGACCCCGGCATCCGACGCGATCACCGCGCCTTCAATCAGAAGCATTAGAGACCCGAGCACCGGCTGGGCGGTCTGTAAAGTCTTGAGGGCAGCGGCGATTTCGTCGGTGGTCGTGGGAATGGGGCGGAACAGGCGCGCCTTGGGCTTGGCTTCGTGTCTCCCAGCATCTGCCACGAGCCGAACAAAATCCCGACCGCCACCTCCGATACCGGGAACGCGCCGTCCTCGTTAAGCTGACACGCCAGCATCAAGCATAGGTCCGGCATGATCTTCCGCCCACGATATCCGTAGTGATAGCGAACCTTCTGATTCTCCATCCATTCATCAAGAATGCTCGGCACGTCCTTCAACGCGTAGCGAGACAGGGCGATATGTTCGTGTGCCATTTCAAGCTTTTGCAGCACTCCGCGAAAGACTGCCAAATGCGCTTCGATGACATCCCCTGCGGCCTGCAAGCTCAACACCTTCCACTGTGACCACGCGCGCCAATTGTTGAAGTTGTCTTTACAGAGAAAATTCCATAGGTCTACGCGGGCATGCCAGTCCTCGGAGGGTAGATAGAGCAAGCCGCAGAACGCACCCCAGACCAGAAACGGGAGGCCCAGTGCAAAGCCGAAAAATTAGCCGATACGATCGACTCGCCTTGTTTCCAGTTCAGGATCGTGACGATGAAACCCGCTACGAATACCACGACGAAGGCCAACACCGCTATCCAGATGGAGGGCGGTTCGATGTGCTTGTATTCGGGAACGTCTGGAATGCGCCTTGTACTCATGCGATGTCCATCCCCTTCGTGGTGGCGCGGACAACGTTGCCGCATTGGGTCAATCATCCATCGGCGACCCACTTGCGCCCGTCTTCCTCGTAGCCTTCACCGTGCTCGATGATGGGATTATCTCCATGCAGCGGACAGGACACGATATCGTGCTCGAGCGCGACCATGCGCCCGTGGATGTCGAACGAGGATGAAGCGGTCTTGACGACTCCGCCATGTGAAGCCGGGTGGCCCTTGCATACTGGATTTTTCATGTTCGATCTTCAAGAATAGAGAGCAAGCCGGGGCGGGATGCCCCGGCGTGGACACGATCGGCCGCGCGTTACGCGCTCATCCATTCCCAGAACAGTCTCGGCCCGGCGACATCGGCAATATCAACGGCGGGAAGCTGCTCGCCGATTCGGAAACGTTGCTCATACTGTGAATAGGTAATGTCTCCCTTGCTGTTGTACGAGAAGTCTTTCGCGCGCAGTACCCAACGGCCCTCGCGCGGGCACGTTTCACCGGGTTTGCAGATAGTCGCGCGGGCGAGGTCCGTCTCCCATTCCCAGCGGTCCCAGCGTTGGAAATCGAGATCGGGCGCGGCCGTGCCTTGCTCGAACTTCTTCACGAACTGATCGCGTGTGCCGGTGATCGACGTTGCGCGGTAGTAGCCGGATTCGGCAACCGTCGCGCCGGGCATAAGGAACGACACTTCCTTGGCTTTTCGGGATTCGAAGTCTTTCCACTCTTGCGGTGTGGAGGGGTAGTCGCGGTCGAAGGTTACGCGGTACGGATTCTTGTAGTCGGAGTGAAAATCGGCTTTGCCCATCGTTCCAACCGGACCGAATCCACCGATATCCATGAAAACCTGAACGTGGAATTCATAGATACCTGCTCTAAGCTTCACGTTCGGCGCTGCTAGGAATTTGAAGATGACTGAGCTTCGCGCGGGGATAGTGACGTTCTCTTCCGTAAAATCAGATTTGTTGACCAACGGTGCACCTTTTGAGCAACCGTCAAGAATGAGTAGACTCCCATGAGTATTTAGCGTGTTTTCAACCGCGCGACTCTTCGTCGTTATATCGAAATTTGGACCTGTCCCGTCACGGTATTTCATCAGCAAGCCACCGGAAATCGGGCTATCAACACCGTTAGCAATCCCAGGCCAATGAAAATCGTGATGGTATGCAACTGACTGCATCTTTCCTGCTGCGTCGAGCAAGGCGTTCCCGCTTGAGTCGGCCTGTACCAGGTCGACGGGAATGATCTTGATTCGAACGACCGCAGTTAGGATTTGGTTCTCTGCATCGTAATTGAGTTCGAAAGCCGTCGGGAAACTCCCTCCGCCCATGATCTGATTCTGTCTTTTGTCAAGCCAAGGGGTTTTGAACTTCGTCAGCGCCTTATACGTCTTAGTTTCGGTCGAGGCCGTACACTCCTTCTTCATATTTTTCAATTTCCAATCGCACCAGACAGGTTTGCCAATTTTGATAGGCTCCGGTTCTGGGTCCTGGTCCCTTGGCTTTGGCGATCGCTTCAACTCATGCTTCGAATCGTGATCCGCCTCGGGTGCGTCCGTTGATGGTTGATCGGTCGCACTGGCACCGGCCGGCACCGGATCTGACGCAACGGGGTCGGGCATTGCCTGCGATGCGAGAGCAGCGGGAACCGCGCTGGCACTCTGCGGCCGCTCCCAGTTCACTTGCTTCGATCCCGACGGCGTCGTCTTCTCCGCGAAGCTGTCGGAGTACAGCCACGCGTCGCAACTCGTCCTGAACGGCACCACCACGGGCGCGAACGCTGGACCGGCCAAATGCATGATTTCCGCCGCAGACTTCCTCAGACCCGGAAGCTTGAGCTGCAGCGGCTTGGCGCTACCAAGCGTGATAGTCCCGTCCTTCAATTCGACATACGCGCCGCCGCATTCGAGTACAAGCTCCTTGTCTGCCCGCACATGCACGGCGCCGTTCGCGCTCGTCACGATGACATCCTTCTGCGCGGCGAGCGCGAGCACATCGGACTGAGCCTGAATCTCGATCGGTCCTTTCCCGGCGAACATGCGAATACCCATCGTGTTCGCAAACAACGAAAGCACTTCGCGCGCGGCGATCGCGACGTTCTCGAAGGCGCTGACATTGAACCCGCGAGAGGTTACAACGCTCACGTCCTTGCCTGCGCCGATCATCACGCGATCGGGCGTCGCCAGTCCGATGCCGTGAGGCGCCGAAAGCGCAATGACCTGCTTCTTGATGTCCGCGAGTTCGTCCTTGAGCCATTGATTCTCGGCCTTCAGGTCTGCAACTTCGGCCTTGGATGCAACCGCACCCTGCGCCAACGCATCAGCTTGCGCTTGCGTGCGCTCGAATAGAGCCGTCGCGCCGCTCGTATCCGTGATCTGTCCTTGCGCCTTGTTCTGCGGTTCGGTCGAGATCAACAGACCCTGACCGGCCCTCAGTGCCCCTTTCGCATCGCTGCGCAGCTCGAAACCGAGTCCTCGAAGTTGGTCTCCACTGCTGACCGCATGACCAAGGTTCAGTTGTGACTTACCCGGCTCAGTGGCGATCTTGATATGTTCTTGATTCTCGCGGTCCTCGACCTGAATCGTGTTGTTGCGAACCGTGTGAATGACGACGTTGCGCGTGCGCCACTTGTGTTCCTGATGAACCGGATCGGTGTCCAGCGAGTTATGGAGCGCATGGAGTATGTATGGGAGGTCTGGATTGCCCGCGAAGAATGCGATGGCAACCTCAGAACCCGGCAGATAGGGCATGTGAAAACCGGTCTGCCACTTGCCTGCAAAGGGCTTCGCAAGCCGCAACAAGCAACTGTTCAGACCCGCCACGCGTCGCTCCCGGTCATCGTGGAACTGGACGATGTACTCACCATGTTCGTCGATATACGGACCGCTAAATCCGGGTGTCGACGCGATCGTCCCGGTAATCGTGCCTTCGATGCGCGGCCATTCCGATTCGCGCAAAGGCATCCGATACAGCCGGTCGGAAGGAACCGCGGTGAACTCGACCTTGTACCCTTGCTTGCGTGAAGCGCTGCATTTCATGCTCACGATCAGCAGCCCATACTTCGCATCGGCGAGCGTGTGGTTAGTGAACGCGAGGACGGTGCCGGGCGTCACATCCAACGCATCGCTAGTGCCCCGGTATTCGATTCGCGCGGCCTCTGCCGCCTCACGGCGCAACAGTGCTTCGCGCTGCGCGTCCTCCTTGGTTTCGATCGCCAGATTAGCCTTCGACGCTTCGCCGTAAGTGCTGGTGTCGTCATCCTTGGCGAAAATCTGTTCGGTCGCCTCGATCGGATAGGGTGCCTGCCGGTAGTTGTAGCTACGGACGTGATAGGTCGTCGGAATGCTGACCGCATGCATTTCCAGCGACTTCACCGACTCGGTACCCTGCGTTTCCATTCCGGCCTCGGGGCGGAACGGCAGTTCGAACGGACGATTCTCGTGTTCGGTATCGCGCCGATAATGCGTAAGGTCATCGCCGAAGCGAACGAGTTCGCAATCTTCGCCTTCCTCGCAGACGAACCAGATGCCGGTGCGTTCGCAGAGGCGCTTCAAAAACGACAGGTCGGATTCGTGCCACTGCGTGATGATGCGACGCTTTCGATACGTCCGATACAGATTCATCTCCACGCGCGCCCAAATCTTGTTGAAGCCGTGCTCCTTCAGGAGTTGTTGCATGACCTCCGGCTCGCTCTTGTCGAAGAAAAAGCGCACTTTCGGCGTGTTGCGAAGCAGCGCGAGGCGCGATTCCAGTACGACTTCGTAGACGCTCTGGTTCTTTGAAGTCGAGAGTTTGGAGAAGCCTGTGATCACGCCAAATTTGTGACGTGCCGGATCGGGCTTGAGTTGCCGTATCGCATCGTGCGGCGGCTGCACGAGAAGGGAGCCGCGCTTGCCCAGATATTCGCGCTGGGACAGATCGTGCGACGTATGCGTGAACTGAATCGTGTAGCGGCTCTCCTCTCCGATGGCTTCCTCGCCCTCAATGCTGAAGACATCCGCCGTGGCCGAACTCGGCGCGCTTCTTATCTCGAGAAAGTAGGGCTGATGTTGTCCTTGAAAAGCGCGCTCGCGTCTTTCAAAGTATTCGTCTCTGCGATTCAACGATTCCTCCTTCGTGCCAAGAACGTATAGCCAGAACAAAAAAGACCCGCCGTAGCGGGTCGAAAGCAGTGCTCAACTTCACGAAGCGCGTGCACCCATTGGGAATGGGGTTGGGCGCCGGCGGCCCTCCGGGAACCTAAGCAGGCCGACGACTCGGAGCGAGGAGCCTTGGGGTTTGAAGGCTAACGTGCAACCGACAGGATTTGTGTATCAATTCGTGTTGCTAAACGATTGGACGAAAGTGTCTGATATAAGCGGTCGAAAAATGGAAGCGGGCGGGGATTGCGTTCTCGTTGGACTCAGCTGTTCCAAGTTAAAGTTGATTTGGATACCGTAGAGTTGCTTATTCGCTAGCTCGCGAACCACTGCACGCGTGCAGAGAAAAGCTCGCATCAAAAATGACCCTGCGGTACGAAAAAGGTAGAGCAGTTCAAGCAGCCGGAGGCGCCGAAGCAGCCGCCCGTCGATCGACATGTACGACGTTCACTCCGATACCCGCGCGGACGACGCACGCCGCTCCCACCACGCCGCCACCAGAAACGAACCCGCCGCCACCGTCAACACGCCGATCAACGCATCCGCGCCGACGCGCTGCATCAGCGTCCCCGCGATCATCGGTCCGCCGAAACTCGCCACGCTCCACGACGCGCCGACGATCGCCGTCGCCGACACGAGCATCGGGCCGCGGAAGCGCTCGCCGCACGCGACGATCGAGAGCGTGTAGATGCTGCCCGCCGCCGCGCCGACCACGAAGAGCAGCGGCCAGCAGATCCACGGGTGCGGCATCGCCCACGGCAGCAACGGCAACAGCAGCACTACGACCACGCCCGCGCCCGCATGCACCTTCGCGCGCCCGATGCGATCGGCGAGCCAGCCGATGGGAAATTGCATCGTCGTGTCGCCGAACAGGATGGCCGAGGCGAATAGCACGCCGACTTCCTCGTCGATGCCGTGCGACATGGCGAAGAGCGGCATCAGCGAGAGCGCGAGCGTGTCGAAAAGGGCGAAAAAGCCCGTGCCGATCACGAGCGCGGGCATGCGCGGCAGCACTTGCCGCCAGTCGCCATGTTCGCCGTCGCCGGATGCGAGCGTGTGCGGCGTGCCGCGTATCGACGCGAGCGCGGGCAACGCCAGCAGAAAGATCGCGCCGCAGATCGCGAAGCGCATCGACGGCAGACCGCCGATCACGCTGACGAGCACCGGGCCCGTCATCTGGAAGAGCGTGAAGTTGGTCGCGTAGATCGCGACGACGCGCCCGCGCGTCGAATCGTCGGCGAGTTGCGTGACCCACGCCTCGCCGATCGTGAAGAGCAGCATCAACGCGGCGCCGCACAGCAAGCGCAGCACGGCCCACAGCCAGAGATCGACGGTGAACTGCATCGCGATGGTGGAGAGCGCCGCGACGATCACCGTGCCCACGATCGTCTCGCGCGCACCGCACCGTGCGGCGACGCGGCTCGCGAGCGGCGCGACGGCGAGACCGCCGCCCGCCTGCATCGCCGTCATCAGCCCGACGATGCCGGTGCCGTAGCCCGCCTGCGTGAGCGCGAGCGCGGTCAACGGCAGCGTCGCGCCCAGCCCGAGGCCGACGACCGCGACGCTCAGGATCAGCGCGAGAAAGTCACGCGAGAGAATGCCCTTCATGCAACGTACCGCGCGCCGGAAATCAGGCGGCTTGTCCGATCGAGAGACGGCGCGCGCGCTTGTCGAGCGTCGCCGACAGCAGCGTGAGGCCGAACGCGCTCACCGCCATCAGAATGCCGACCCACGGCAGCGACGTGAGCGGCGCGCCCGCGCTGATCACGCAGCCGCCGAGCCACGCGCCCGTCGCGTTGCCGAGATTGAACGCGCCCTGATTCAGCGTCGATGCGAGATTCGGCGCATCGCTCGCGCGATTCACGATCAGCATTTGCAGCGGCGGCACGATCGCAAACGCGAGCACGCCCCAGAAGAAGATCGTGATCATCGCCGGGATAGGCCCGTGCATCGTGCCGGCGAAGATCGTCAGGATCACGACGATCGACAAAAGGAACGTCAGCAGCGAGCGCAGCAGCTTCCAGTCCGCGAGCTTCCCGCCGAGCGTGCTGCCGACCGTGAGACCGAGGCCGAAAAGCAGCAGCACGTAGGTGACCGCGTGCGGCGAAAAGCCGGTTATGTCTTCGAGGATCGGCGTGATATACGTGAACACCGAGAACAAACTGGCCGACGCGAGCACGCTGATGCCGAGGACCATCAGCACTTGCGGGTTCTTGAGCACGTCGAATTCGCGCAGGATGCTGGTGTCGCGCATCTCGATGTGCTTGGGCAGGCACACAGCGAGCGCGCCCGCCGCGGCGACGCCGATCAGCGTGACGACCCAGAAGGTCGAGCGCCAGCCGGCAGCCTGGCCGAGCGCGGTGCCGAGCGGCACGCCGAGCACGTTGGCGAGCGTGAGTCCGGTGAACATCAGCGCGATGGCCTGCGCGCGGCGGTTCGGCGCGACGAGATCGGCGGCGACGACCGAGCCGATGCCGAAGAACGCGCCGTGGCAGAAAGCGGTGACGATGCGCGCGCCCATCAGCACCCAGTAGTTCGGCGCCAGCGCGCACAGCAGGTTGCCGACGATGAACACGCCGATCAGGCTCATCAGCGCCTTCTTGCGCGGCATCTTTGCGGTGACCACCGCCAGAATCGGCGCGCCGACCGTGACGCCGAGCGCGTAGCCCGACACGAGCATGCCGGCCGCCGGAATCGACACCGCGAGATCGCGCGCGACGTTGGGCAACAGTCCCATGATGACGAATTCGGTCGTGCCGATGCCGAACGCGGCAATGGCGAGAGCGAAAAGAGGCAGAGGCATGGTGGAGGCGGACGAGGTGTCACGTCTGGGCGCATCGTCGGAGTGAGCGATGCAGGCGCCGAGGCGGAGTTGAAGGCTCGAATTGTACCGAAAGGTCATTTTCGATGCTGGTATAAACCCTGATACCGACCGGCCCGAGCCACGCCTCGTCTGAACGGATATTCTTCTGCACGCGCCGGCGGCGCACGGGTCTTTCGGATGCAACGCCGCCATGCGTCAGATGTTTCCGGTAACACGCGTGCGGCCGTGCAATCCTTGCGTGTCGCAGATGCCGGAGAGTGTTGGAAAAACGCAGCAACAAGAACGCATCAACTACCGAACACGAAGATGTCACTGTCAAAAATCTATATTCGCTTCGCACTCGCATCCACGTTGCTGCTCGGCGCGCTCGCGCATGCCCAGAGCGACGCCGCCGGCCCCATCGCAACGAAGGCGGGCGCGCTGCATTTCCTGCGCGACGAATCCGGCATGGCCGCGCTCATCGACACACAGGTGTTCGATCGCTTCGATGCCAAGCGCATTGCGCATTTCGATGAAACGTCCGGCGGAAGCGCCACGGTCACGCGCATGCTCGTGCAGTCCGACACCGGCCCGGTGCTCTACGATTTCCGCCGCAATCCGCCGCTCGTGCAGCGCGTGAGTCAGCGCATGACGGTCAGGCGCGTGTTCTGGCAGGGCGAGGAAGTGGTGATGCAGTCGAATCTCGGCTGGTACGGCTTCCAGCGCGGCAAGCTCACGAAGCTGCAATCGTCGACGACGACCTATCACTGAGCGGAAACACGCGCTCGCCGGCGATCACGTACAGCGCTTCGGCGCGCACTGCGCCGTTCACCTCGAAGCCGCCCGTGAACGCGCCGAACGCGGGCAGCACGCCCGCGCGCGGTCCGAAGCGAAAGCAGGGCAGGCGCACGCTGTCGACGCGCGTCGCGAGCCGGTATACAGGATGCTCGTGTCCGGCGAGCGCGTAAGCGCCATCGACCGTCTGCGGATGATGGCAAAGCGCCCACGGCCCGAGCACGTGCGGTTCCTTTACGACATCGACGCCGAACATGGCGGGCAGCGCGCCCGCATGTTTGTCGTGATTGCCTTCGACCAGCACGAGTTCCAGCTCGCGATGCTTCGCGCGCCACGCGGCCAGCGCGTCGAGCGTCTCATCGGCGTGGGATTCGCGGGCGTGCAGCAAATCGCCGAGAAAAACGATCGATTCCGGCCGATGCGCCGCGACGAGCGCATCGAGCCGCGCCAGACTTTCGCCGGTCGTGCCGACGGGCACCGGAATGCCGCGCGCGCGGAACACCGCGTCCTTGCCGAAATGCGCGTCCGCGATGAACAGCGTGTTCAGGAGCGGATCGAAGGCCGCGCGGTCTGCCGATAAAACGAGCGCGTGGCCGTCCAGGTCGATGGTCAGGGCTTCGACTGCCATTAAATTGAGCGTGGATTGATGTTCAGATGCCGGCGTCTGCCCGCAGGACCGGCGCCGCGCGAAGCGCTTCGCCGAGTACCTTGCTTACCGATGCGCCGCATTCCCGCGCGTGATGCGTCGATGAGAAAGAGGCGTCGCCTTCGGCCCGCACTTCATACGCGGGTTCGGTCTCGATGCGCGTGCCGGAGGGTTGCCGTTCACGGCGGCGAATCGCGTGATCGACACGTCGTCGACTTCCAGCCGCCAAGTGTAGCTGACCGGGCATCCGTTCACGGACGAGCTCCCCGCCGGCAGAATAGGGATGACATGGCCTGGCCGGAAATCAAACAGCGATTGCCTCAGCGGATTGACCGACCTGCTCAACGTGATGTCGATGAGTTGTGCCGGAACGGGCTTCAGCGCGTTCTGCATCGCCGTGCTCATTGCACTCCCTCTTTCGACGAAGTTCGAATTCGCCGCGCCGCCAGCACGAAAAGCATCAGGGACGCAGCGCCGCCTTCTCCAGATCCGCGAGCATGCGCTCGACGCGATCCGACAGCTTCTCCGTGCTCACCTTCTCGCGCAGCCGCGCGACGATCAGCGGGAACGCGAAAGGCGTCGGCTTCTTCGGACGCGTGAGCACGAGGCGGCTCGCGCTCATGCGCTGCAACGCGGCGCGGATGCGGCCCAGCTCGAGCTCCTGCAGCATCACTTCCTGATCCGCCTGCGCGAGCAGCAGATTCTCGCTGTCGTGCTTGCGGAAGACCTCGTAGAACAGTCCGCTCGACGCCTGCAACTGCCGCGCGCTTTTTTGCTGCCCCGGATGGCCTTGATAAATCAGCCCCGACACGCGCGCTATCTCGCGAAAACGCCGCGCCGACAGTTCGGAGGCGTTGAGACTCGCCAGGATGTCGTGCTCCAGATTCTGCGGCGAAAAGAGGCCTTGCGCGATGAGCGTTTCCCAGTCGAACGGCCGCGCCGACAGCAACTCGAAGCCGTAGTCGTTCATCGAAATGGAGAACGTGCCGGGCTGGTCGCGTGACGCCCGCCAGCCGAACAGCGATCCCAGACCGATATGCGCCATGCGGCCCGCGAACGGATAGCAGAAGAAGTGATGACCTTCGCGCGAGCGCACCAGTTCGACGACGAGCACGCCCGGCCCCGGCAGCGCGGACCACTTCGCCTGCAGGTCGAGCAGCGGCTTGACTGCGCGCATTTCGGGCTCGTCGTAGATGCCGTCGCTGGCGCGCGCGAGCATCACGAGCGCGGCGTCCGCGAGTTCGGACGAGAGCGGCATTTTGCTGCCGGCCCATTGCGGCATCGCGCCGCGCGACGAGCTCGCGCGTTTCACATAGGCGGTCATGTCGCGCACGCGCACGAGTTCGAGCGCGCGTCCGCCGAAGGTGAAGACGTCGCCGGGCTTCAGGCGCGAGATGAACGATTCCTCCATCGCGCCGATGCGCCCGCCCGTCATATACGCCACGTTGATGGTTGCGTTTGCAACGATCGTTCCGACGTTGTTGCGATGCCGGCGCACGAGATCCTCGCGCGGCACGCGATAGACGCCGTCATCGCCCTTCACGACGCGATGAAAGTCCGGATACGCCTTGAGCGACGTGCCGCCGCGCTCCACGAACGCGAGCGCCCAGTCGAACTCGTGCGCCTTCAGATCGCGATACGCATACGCGGTGCGGACTTCGTCGAGCATGTCGGCGGGCGTGAAGCCGCCGCCGATCGCCACCGTCACGAGATGCTGCACCAGCACGTCGAGCGGCTTCAACGGCATGTCGCGGCCTTCGATGCGATGCTCCTGAATCGCCCAGCGCGCCGCCGCTGCTTCGACGAGTTCGAGCGCATGCGTCGGCACGATCGTCACGCGCGAGACGCGGCCCGGCGCGTGGCCGGAGCGCCCCGCGCGCTGCATGAGCCGCGCGACGCCCTTCGGCGAGCCAATCTGGAACACGCGATCGACCGGCAGAAAATCGACGCCCAGATCGAGGCTCGACGTGCACACGACCGCCTTCAGTTGCCCGTTCTTCAGGCCGAGTTCCACCCAATCGCGCACCTCCTTGTCGAGCGAGCCGTGATGCAGCGCGAGCAGGCCCGCCCACTCCGGCCGCAGGTCGAGCAGCGCGCGATACCAGATCTCCGATTGCGAGCGCGTATTGGTGAATACGAGCGAGCTCTGCGCGTGATCGATTTCATCGGCGACGGGGCCGACCTGCCGCACGCCGAGATGCCCGCCCCACGGAAAGCGCTCGATCGTCTCCGGTATCAGCGTATCGACGACGAGCGTCTTCGGCTGCGCGCCGCGCACGACGACGCGCGGCGTTTTCACGGGATGCAGCAACGCATCGTGCGCGAGCGCGAGGTTGCCGAGCGTGGCGGACAGGCCCCAGATCTGCAATTCCGGCCGCCAGCGCGCGAGCCGCGCGATCGCGAGTTGCGTCTGCGTGCCGCGTTTGTTGCCGAGCAACTCGTGCCATTCATCGACGACGATCATGCGCAGGTGCTTCAGTTCCTCCTGCGCATTGGCGCGCGTGAGCATCAGCGTGAGGCTTTCGGGCGTCGTCACGAGCGCGGAGGGCATGCGGCGATTCTGGCGCGCGCGTTCCGTCGACGACGTGTCGCCGGTGCGCAGGCCGACCGTCCACGGCACGGACAGCGCGCTCACCGCGCTTTGCAGCGCGCGGGCGCTGTCGGCGGCGAGCGCGCGCATCGGCGTGATCCAGAGGACGGTCAGCGGCGCCGGCAATGCGTTCGGCTTCGGCGGCGCGTGGGCATACGCGGCGAGCGCGCCGAGCCACACGGCCCAGGTCTTGCCCGCGCCGGTCGTCGCATGCAGCAGGCCGCTCGCGCCGCGCGCGATCTCGCGCCACGCTTCGCGCTGGAACTCGAACGGCTGCCAGCCGCGGTCGTCGAACCAATGCGCGATGCGCTCGTCGATCGGCCTGACGGCTTCGTTCTCGTCGTAGGCGAAAGGCGCGGGCGTGAAAATCTCGGCTGCCGCGTCGAGCTTCGCCTGCGCCGCACGCGTGCGCGGCACGCGGCGGGGACGCGGCGCGCGTCGCCTTTCTTCAAGCTCGCCCTTGTCCTCGTCCGATGCCTCCGGCGCGCTCATGCCGTCGCCTCGTTCAGGAAGCCCTTCAGCATGTCGAGCGTATCGGCGTCTTCGATCTTCTTGTCGGTGCGCCAGCGCAACATGCGCGGAAAGCGCACGGCGATGCCCGATTTGTGGCGCGGGCTCGCCTGTATTCCTTCGAAGCCGATCTCGAAGACGAGCGTCGGCGTGACGCTGCGCACCGGCCCGAATTTCTCGATGGTCGTCTTGCGCACGATCGCATCGACCTGGCGCATTTCTTCGTCGGTCAGCCCGGAATAGGCCTTCGCGAAGGGCACGAGCGTGCGCACGCCATCGGCTTCGTCCCACACGGCGAAGGTGAAATCCGTGTAGAGACTCGCGCGCCGTCCGTGGCCGCGCTGCGCGTAGAGCAGCACGGCATCGATCGAATACGGATCGATCTTCCACTTCCACCACGTGCCCGACGCCTTCGTGCGCCCGACGCCGTACATCGACGCGCGTTCCTTCAGCATCAATCCTTCTACGCCGCGCGCGCGGCTCTCGTCGCGCAATGCGGCGAGCGCGGGCCAGTCCGATGCGACCACCGTCGGCGATACGCGCAGCAAGTCGACCGCGAGCGATGTGGAGAGCGAGTGAGCGAGCGCATCCAGACGAGTGCGCCGTTCATGCAGGGCCTCCATGCGCAGATCCCGGCCATCGGTCTCGAGGAGATCGTAGGCGAGCAGCGCGGCGGGTGAGTCGGCGAGCACCTTTTTGGTGAGCGACTTGCGCGTGATGCGCGGTTGCAGGCGCGCAAAGGGCAGTGGCGCGTTCGCGCCCGGCTCCCACGCGAGAATCTCGCCGTCGATCACGGTGCCGTCGGGCAGCGCCGCACCGAGCGACGCGAGCTCGGGAAAACGCTCCGTGACGAGATCCTCGCCGCGCGACCAGATCCACACGCGGCCCGCGCGCTTCACGAGCTGCGCGCGTATGCCGTCCCATTTCCATTCGACGATCCAGTCGTTGGGCGAACCGAGCGTCGCCGGGTCCGCCTGCAAAGGATGCGCGAGGAAGAACGGATAGGGCAGGCCGATATCGCTTTCGTGCGGCGTGTCGACGTCGTCGCCTTCGGCGGCCGGCGCGATCAGCCGCAGATAGCGGGCCGCGCCCGGCGCCTGCCGGGAATCGGTCCAGCCGACCATGCGTTGCGCGATGCGCTTGTGATCGACACCCGCGACCTGCGCGAGCGCGCGCACGACGAGCTGCCGCGCGACGCCCACACGAAAGCCGCCGCCGATCAGCTTCGTCAGCAGAAAGCGCTCGCTCCAGTTCAGCTCGTCCCAGTAGCTCAGAAGCCGGTCGCGCAGCTCCGGCGGATTCGCGCCGCGCAAGGTCAGCACGCGTTCCTCGATCCACTGCGCGAGCCCGAGCGACGATTCGCCCGAGGCGGGCGGCAGCACGTGCGCGATCGTTTCCGCGAGATCACCGACCGCCTGATAGGACTCCTCGAAAAGCCACTCCGGCAAGCCCGCGCGTTCGCGCGCGAACTCGGTGAGAAGGCGCGTCGGCACCGACTGGCGCGGCTTGCCGCCCGCGAGAAAGTACGACGCCCACGCCGCGTCTTCCGGCTCCGCGCCCGAGAAATACGCAATCAGCGCTTCGAGCTTTTCGTTGGTCGATGTCGTCGCGTCGAGCGCGGCGTAGAGCGTCGCGAAGCGCTTCATGAGGCGGCGCTCTCGGGCTCTGCCGTTTCGGCTTCGATGGCATCGTCGCCGTATTCGGTCTTGAAGGCGCCCGCGTCCAGCCCTTGTTCGCAGAGCCAGCGCACCATCGGCTCGATCTGGCCATGCGTGACGATCACGCGTTGCGCGCCCGTCGCGCCGATCGCGAGTTGCAGGCCGGGCCAGTCGGCGTGATCCGAGAGCACGAAGCCGCGATCGACGCCCTTGCGCCGCCGCGTGCCGCGCAGGCGCATCCAGCCGGATGCGAAGGCATCGCTGTAATCGCCGAAGCGGCGCATCCACGTGCTGCCTTGCGCGGACGGCGGCGCGACGATCAGCGCGCCCTTGAAGGCAGCCTTGTCCTTCGCGGCGATTTCGCTGACGAGGCGCGTCTGCGGCAGCGCGACGCCCGCTTGCGCGTATGCGCGATTGAGCGGCTCGACCGCGCCGTGGCAGAAGATCGGGCCGATGGCCGCATCGACGCCCGCGAGCACGCGCTGCGCCTTGCCGAACGAATAGCAGAAGAGCACCGATGCGCGCCCTTGTGCCGCGTTGTGCCGCCACCATGAATCGATGCCGTCGAAGATCTCGTGCGCGCTGTCCCATCGGTAGATGGGCAGGCCGAACGTCGATTCGGTGATGAACGTATCGCAGCGCACGGGCTCGAAAGGCGCGCAGGTCGGATCGGGCTCGACCTTGTAGTCGCCGGACGCAACCCACACGCGCCCCTTGTATTCGACGCGCACCTGCGCCGAGCCGAGCACGTGCCCCGCGGGATGCAGCGACACGCGCACACCGTTCACGACGACCGCTTCGCCATAGGCGAGCCCTTGCACGTCGATGCCCGGCAGCCTCGACAACAACACGCCGACGCCCGGTTGCGCAGCCAGATAATGCGCATGGCCGAAGCGCGCGTGATCGGCGTGCGCGTGCGTGATGACCGCGCGTTCGACAGGCCGCCAAGGGTCGATATGGAAGTTGCCCGGCACACAGAAGAGACCTTCGGGCCGCGCGACGATGAGATCGGAAGAAGTGTTCACTGATCGTTGAGGGATGCGTGCCGACAGCCGCTTGCCGTGCGTGTTGTCAGGCTACGTGGATGTGTTCGATTCTGGCAACAAAAGCACGCCACGTGCCCGTCATGCCGCTTTCATGAATCGCGTCTAGGGTGTAAAAGTTTATTTGGCTCGCGCGGCATGTTTAGTGGCTTGCGCTCGGGCCGCATGCCAGCGAAACACGCGCGCACGGGGCGCGCGCGCCGCGGTCTCCTTCATATGCCGAACATGGACACGATGGTTGCGCCGACCGCCGCAGAAGCGGTCTGGATCGTCAGGCTCCAGGGCCATCCGCAGTACGACTTCGTGCGCCTGAAACGGGTGTTCAACGACTTCGGCTCGCGCCATCAGGTCGTGCTCGTCGACGTCCGAAGACTCCTCGAGTGCGCCGATCGCGACGACACCGATTACGTGCTCAAGGCCGTCGATGACTGGCACGCGGGCAAGGTGCGCGGCATCCGCGAGTTCCTGGACCCGGACAATCCGCGCGTACCCGAAATGCCCTACGTTACGATCAGCGTGCGCCGCTCGCCGGGCTTGCTCGGACTGCTGGGCGTGCATCGGGAAGGGGTCGTTGCGTTTCGCAACGGGCAGCATCGCGCGCGCTATCTCGCTCACGCCGGCGCCTTGTGCATGCCGGTGGAGGTGCACGAGCGCGAGGCGGCATTGCTGCGCGAGATGTGCGCGGCGCCGGATGCGTCAAGTGCGGAGTACGGGGAGACTTGAGCGCTGCGCGAACCGGGCAATGATGTTCGGTTCGCGGCGCCAATGGGCGGACGGCTCAGACGTCATCCGGCCCTTTTGTTCGAGAGGTCTTCAGTTCGCGGTCGCCGAGGCGCCCCGCATCGTTTGCAAGGGCATGACCGACTGCATCGGCGGGCGCAGGGTCTCCTCGGAACGCATGCCTCTGGCGGCGAATTCCCGACCCAGATAGTCGAGCGCGTAGTCGATGAAAAAGCGCGTTTTCGCCGGCAGATACTGCCTTCCCGGATACACGATCGATATCTTCATGTCGGGGTCGTCGATCGAATAGCCGTCCAGCAGGCGAACGAGCGTGCCTTCTTCGAGATCCGCGCGCACGATGCCTTCGGGAAGGATCGAGAAGCCCATGCTCTTGAGCGTGGCGAGACGCACCATCAGCCCATTGTTGACCGTGTACACGGGCGCGAGCGTGATCTGATCCGCGTCGCCGAGACGATGCCGGAAGTGCCACGTCTGGCTGCGCATCTCGTTCGGCAGTCCCACGGAAGGCAGTGCGTGCAAGTCGGTGGGCGAGGTGGGCATGCCATGCTCGGCGACGAATGCCGGCGTCGCGACCGGCACGAGCGAGTTGGTGCCGACGGGCCGCTCGATGAGCGCCGTGCTCGACACCATGAAAGCCGTGACAATGCCGACGTCGTATCCGTCCTCGACAAGATCGACGTGCCGCTCGGCGAGAGTCAGGCGCACATTGACCTTGGGATAGACCTTTCGAAAGCCGTCGATGAGCGGCGTGAGCGTGAGCAGCGAGAGCGCGCTAGAGGCGACGACGCGCAGCGTGCCGCTCGGCTCGCCCTCCGTGTGGGTGACGGTCGATTCCAGATGGTCCAGTTCTTCGAGCAACGCGCGGCAGCCTTCCAGGTAACGCGTGCCGGCTTCGGTGAGGGAAAGATTGCGGGTCGTGCGGTTAATTAGGCGGGTCCTCAAATGCGCTTCGAGCATGGCAATAGCCCGAGTGACCAGCGCGTTCGAGACGTCTAGTTGTTGCGCGGCGCGGCGAAAACTTTCTGTGTCCGCCACGCGCACGAAGACGCGCATTGCATGAATCTGGTTCATCGTGAGTGCCTCGCGGTGTACTACGTGGAGCCGGATCTACGCGCATATCACATGCGCGTGTCCAGCGATTGACGGCCTATGAATCTGATAATATTGACAGGCAGACAAGATTGCAATATTAAAATCAGAAAGTTTTGCAGGGAAAGGGATTTTTTTACGAGCGGCCGACTTTGTTTTGGGAAGCGGTTATCGAACCCGGGGCGTCGTTCTTTAATCTGGAACGATCCTTTCCAGAGCCGTTATATATAAGGCTTTTCGGCAGATCGGATTCACTTTTCGCAGAATTTTTTATGATATATGTAGTGTTTTCTTAAATCATCGAATTTCCTGCTGGCACAACTGCGAACGGGGGATTGATATATCAGAAAGCCCCGTTGAAAGATTTTGGTTATTGATTTTGTATTTTGATAAAGAGTCTTACTGAAAGATTACACCGAAAGCCTATTCGATTCACTTAACGAGAAGTGCGCCATTCTGATCAAAAAATATTGAAGGTGCCGTGATATGGAACCCGCTTGCCGCACAATTTTTCTGTTTTGAAGTCTCGCAATCGGCTATCTCATCGGCTTCGTGAAGTTGGGCCATTCAACTCGCGGCGTCTGCGGCATGCTTAGCGTTGCGTCGATTTCTCGGCAAACCGGCGCGTGTAATTCGCGAATCTCAAGAACATCGTATTTGCGCTATTCATTTTTACGCCCGGTTTCACGGGCGGCCTGCGGTTCTTCGCGAACATCGGGCGCGGCTGTCGATTACGACGCGCGCCGTTGATCGTCGATATCGTCGTCGTGGTCGCGCTCGTGCTGGGCGCTGTCATCGTCCTCAAGCTGGATGCGGGCCTGCTCGCGGGCGGCGCAACGGAGTCCGCCGCGATCGGCGCGGCACCGGAGGCCATCAACCGGCCTGCCTGCCGCCGACACCGCGCGGCTGCAGGTGACTATGCTGCGCGACGAAGCGCGGCGCGTGTGGTC
The DNA here is from genome assembly GCF_023631365.1 of Caballeronia sp. INML2. NCBI lineage: Bacteria > Pseudomonadati > Pseudomonadota > Betaproteobacteria > Burkholderiales > Burkholderiaceae > Caballeronia > Caballeronia sp. INML2. Next base: position 26,917 of record NZ_JALQDH010000009.1, read on the forward strand.
CAGGCTCGGCGAGCGGCGGCCGCGCGTTCAGAGTGACGGCGGCCGCGGTTTCCATCGGCGAACTGGAGAAGCGCGTCGAGGACAATTCCAGCGTGCGCCGCCTGCGGCGTGACCGCTCGCTCATCGCGCTCCAGCCGCTCGTGTCGGACTCGTGTGACATGACGGGCGTGCTCCTTGCGCCATAATCGGCAGACACACAAGGAGGCTTTTTCATGGCTCAATCCAGTGCGTCGACAGTCACGCTTCCAACGGGCGAAGCGATCCCGAAGCTCGGTCAGGGCACCTGGGAAATGGGCGAGCGCGCGAACGCGCGCAAGAGCGAGATCGCCGCGCTGCGCGAAGGCGTCGAACTCGGCATGACGCTCATCGATACCGCCGAAATGTACGGCGACGGCGAAAGCGAGAAGCTCGTCGCGGAGGCGCTCGGCGACCGGCGCGACGAGCTGTTCATCGTCAGCAAGGTATATCCGCATAACGGCAGCGAGCGCGGCGTGCAGGCCGCATGTGAACGCAGCCTGAAGCGTCTGAAGACCGATCGCATCGATCTGTATCTGTTGCACTGGCGCGGCGGCGAGGATCTGGAAGGCGTGGTCGCAGGCTTCGAGAAACTGAAGCGCGACGGCAAGATTCGGCATTGGGGCGTGAGCAACTTCGACACCGACGACCTCGACGAGCTCTTTTCGATCGACGGCGGCGACGCCTGCGCAACCGATCAGATCCTGTACAACGTCGCGCGGCGCGGGCCGGAATTCGACCTGCTGCCGTGGCTGCGCGAGCGCCGCATGCCCGCGATGGCATATAGCCCGGTCGATCACGCGCGCCTGCCGCGTGGCGGCGCGCTCGAAAAGATCGCGGCGGCGCGCGGCGTGTCGGCGTTTCAGGTCGCGCTCGCGTGGGTGCTGCAACAGCCGCAGGTGTTTGCGATTCCAAAGGCGGCGGACCTCGCGCACGTCCGGGAGAATCGCGCCGCGCTCGACCTTCATTTGTCCGCCGACGAACTCGCCGACATCGATCAGCAGTTCAAGCCGCCGAAGTCGAAGCGCTCGCTGGAAATGCTCTGATGCCGCGCGCGATCAGGTGCACGCATGATGCGCGTGCACCGAGCCGAGCACGGCGACTTCGGCGGGCGTGCGCCGGAGATCCGCTTCGTTGACCTGCTTCGCGTCCGAGATGAAGTCATCGACGATCGACGACACCGTCGTATCCGTCAGGCACAGCGAGATGCGCTGCGTCTCGCTGACCGGCAGCGAAGCGCGCTGCGACAGGAACAGCACGCCATATTGATAACCGCGCACGATGCCGCGCACCGCGCCCACGCATTGGCCCTGCGCCGTGTTGTCGGCTTTCGCGGCGCACTGCTGAACGAGCGCGTAGGCGGAGAAGCTCGGATCGGCGGCGCCGGGTGTCGGTGCCTGCGGCGCGGTCTGCGCCTGTGCGGCCATCGCGACGCCGAAGGTGAGCGCACAGAGCGCGGCGGAAAGGGCGGGTTTCATCGGTTGAATCCTCGTTATCGTTGAACATCGAACCGATGAGAGACGCGGGAAGCCGCTTTGGTTCCGACGAATGAGCGCTTTGCCGCGCTTATCGCTCTTGACGCTGCAGGATTCGCAATTCGTCGACGGGAATGTGGCAATGGATCGCGTGCCCGTCGTCCGCATCGCGGCACGGCGGCGTTTCTGTCTCGCAGATCGCGCCGATCTTGCGCGGGCAGCGCGTATGAAACACGCAGCCCGAAGGCGGATTCGCCGCGCTCGGCAACTCGCCCGACAGCCGGATGCGCTTCGCGTGCGTCCCGTCGATCGACGGCATCGACGACAGCAATGCTTCGGTGTACGGATGCTGCGGTCCGTCGAAGACCGCGGCCGCGCGCCCGATCTCCATGATGCGCCCGAGATACAGCACCGCGATGCGGTCCGACAGATAACGCACGACATGCAGATCGTGCGAGATGAATACGTAGCTCACGCGCCGCTCGCGCTGCAGGTCCGCGAGCAGATTGAGGATCGCGGCCTGCACGGAGACGTCCAGCGCGGACGTCGGCTCGTCGCAGACCACGACGCGCGGATCGCCCGCGAACGCGCGCGCGATCGCGACGCGCTGCTTCAGTCCGCCCGACAATTGCCGCGTGCGTGAGCCGAGATAGCGCGCCGGCAGGCGCACGGCTTCCGTCAGCGTATGCAGGCGCTGTTCCTTTGCCTCGCCATGCAGCGACGCGAGCTTCGACAGCGAACGCGCGATCAGCCGCCGCACCGAATGCGCGCGGTTCAGCGCGGAATCCGGATTCTGGAAAACGATCTGCAGGGACTTCACCTGCGCGTCGCTGCGCTTGGTCACGCGCTCGGGCAGGAACGCGCCCTCGAGTTCGAGCGACGCGCCTTTATCCGGCGACACGAGTCCGAGCAGGAGCTTCGCGAGCGTCGTCTTGCCGCTGCCCGATTCGCCGACGAGTCCGAGCGTCTCCCCTTGCACGAGATCGAGCGAGACGTCGTGCACGGCGCGCACTTCTTCATCGCCGACACGGAAGGTCTTCGAGAGATTGCGCGCGGACAGCGCGAGCGGCTGATCCTCGCCGTTTGCGACATGCGCCGGCGCTTCCTCGGTCGAGCGCGGCAGCATGTGCGCGCGTTCGTGATAGTGGCAGCGCGCCATCTGATCGCCGTGCGCCGACGCGATGCGATAGGGCGGCGGCGCGTCCCTGAGACAGCGCTCGTCGGCGAGCTTGCAGCGCGGCGCGAAGATGCAGCCTTGCGCGATCGATCCCGGCAACGGCAGCGAGCCGGGAATCGTATCGAGCCGCCCGCTTGCCTTGGCGAGCGCCTCACGCGGCAGGCAGCGCAGCAGGCCGACGGTGTATGGATGCCGGGGCTTCGCGAACACGTCGGCGGTCGTGCCTTCCTCGACGAGCTTGCCCGCATACAACACGCCGACGCGATCGCACATGCGCCCGATCACCGCGAGGTTGTGGCTGATGAAGAGCACGGCCGTGCCGAGCTCCGCGCGCAACTGCGCGATGAGATCGAGCACTTCGGCTTCGACGGTGGCATCGAGCCCGGTCGTCGGCTCGTCGAGAATCAGCAGTTCGGGGTTGCACGCGAGCGCCATCGCGATGACCACGCGCTGCTGCATCCCGCCCGACAACTGATGCGGATAACTCTCCATCACGCGCTCGGGCGAGGCGATGCGCACGCGCCTCAGCATCTCGGCGGTGCGCGACAGCGCTTCGTCGGCGGATGCGCCCGTGACTTCGAACGCCTCGGAGACTTGCCGCGCGATCGTGAGCGACGGATTCAGCGCGCGCCCCGGATCCTGATAGACCATCGACACGGCATTGGCGCGCATGCCGCGCAGCGCGTCCGCGTTCAGCGATGCGACGTCGCGCCCCGCGATCGATATGCGGCCCGCCTTCACGCGCCCGTTGCGCGGCAGGTAGCGCAGCACCGCGAGCGCGGCGGTCGACTTGCCGCAGCCCGATTCGCCGACGAGCCCATACGCCTCGCCGCGTTTCACGCGCAATGTCACGTCCTGCAGGACCTCGCGCTCGCGGCCGCGCGAACGATACGCGACGGTGAGGCCGACGATCGTGAGCGCGTCGGCCTGGTCGCCTTTCGCGGCGCCGAAGGTTGGGAAAGCCGATGGCGGCGGTCCGTTCATCGGTCCAGCACTCCTTGCACGGCATCGGCGACGAGATTCACCGCGATCACGAGCGAGGCGATCGCGGCGGCGTCGAAAACGACGGTCCACCACGCGCCGCCCGCCATCAGCGTGTAGCTTTCGGACAGCGCGAGGCCCCAGTCGGCCGAGGGCGGCTGGATGCCGAAACCCAGGAACGAGAGCGTGGCGACGGCGAAGATCGCGTAGCCGAGTCGCACGGTCGCCTCGACGATGATCGGCGGCAGCACATTCGGCAGGATCTCCGCGAACATGATGTAGAGCGCGTTCTCGCCGCGCAGTTGCGCCGCGAGCACGTAGTCCAGATGGCGCTCGCTCAGGACCGCTGCGCGCACGGTGCGCGCGGTGATCGGCGCGAACGTCAGGCCGATGACGAGAATCACCGTCGTGTTGCTCGCGCCGACGGCGGCCAGCGCGAGCAGCGCGACGATCACGAGCGGCAGCGCCAGCAGCGCATCGATCACGCGGCCGACGACGGCATCGACCCAGCCGTCGAAATAGCCGACGACGAGCCCGATCGCCGTGCCCGCCGCGGTGCCGAGCAAGGTGGCGAGCGGCGCGATGGTCAGGATGTCGCGCGAGCCGACGATCACGCGCGCGAACACGTCGCGGCCGAGCTGATCCGTGCCGAACCAGTGATCGCCGGAAGGGGCGACGAGCGAGTTGAGCGGGTCGGATGCGTAGGGATCGTGCGGCACGAGCCAATGGCCGAAGAGCGCGCACAGCACCCAGAAGAGCAGGATCAGCACGCCGATATCGAAGGTGGCCGAGCGCATCAGCGCGCCGAGCGCTTCGAAGCGGCGCGGCCTGACTGGCGTTTGCGGCGCGACGGTCGTGCTCATCGGGCGTCTCCGCTCGAATCGGCGTTACGCAGACGCGGGTTGAGCACGATGTAGAGCGCGTCCGCGATGAGATTCGCCGCCGTATAGATCACGCCGATGGTCAGCACGCCCGCTTCGAGCATCGGAAAGTCCTTGCCTCGCGCGGCGGTATAGATCAGCGAGCCGATGCCCTGATAGTGGAACAGCGTCTCCACGACGACGAGGCCGCCGATCATGTAGCCGAGCTGCGTCGCGGCGACGGTCACGGTCGGCAGGAGCGCATTGCGCAGCACGTGGCGAAGAATCACGACGCGCTGCGGCAGGCCTTTGAGAATCGCGGTGCGCGTGTAATCGGCGTCGAGCGCCTCGACGGTGCCCGCGCGCGCCATACGCGCGATATAGCCGAAGAACACGAAGACGAGCGGCAGCACCGGCAGGACCAGATGCGCCAGTTGCGTGAAAACGCCGGCGTCGGCGGGCGCGGTCGCTTCGATCGGCAGCCATTGCAGCCACACGCCGAAGATCAGGATCAGCACGATCGACGAGACGAACTCCGGCACGACCGTCGCCGTCAGTCCGCCGATGCTGATGACTCTGTCGATCCAGCGCCCCGCGTGCAACGCCGCGTAGACGCCGCCCGCGATGCCGAGCGGCACCACGACGACGAACGCGAGCGCGCCGAGCTTCGCCGAGTTCCACAGCGCATTGCCGATGAACGGCGCGACCGGCGCGCGAAACGCATATGACTCGCCCATGTCGCCGCGCAGGAAGTGGCCGATCCAGCTCGAATACTGCGTGAAAAGCGGCCGGTCGACGCCCAGTTGATGATTAAGCGCCGCGACGGCGCGCGCATCGGCGAGCGGGCCGAGGATCGCGCGGCCGACATCGCCCGGCAGGAGCTGACCGCCGGCGAAGACGATCATCGACAAAAGCCAGAGCGTGACGAGCGCGAGCAGCAGCCGCACGCCGATGAAGCGCACGATGCGTTTCATTTTGGCGAAGTCGGCTACGTGCGCCGTCGGCGTGATCGTGCTCATTTACGCGGATACCGTCGCGCGGTCGAACCACATCTGCGAGATCGCGTTGAAGCGCACGCCCGAGACGTTGGCGCGCGTGACGATCAGCTGGTCGTAGAAGTAGGGGATCACGACCGGCGTTTCATCGAGCAGCAGGCGCTGGATCTTGCCGGACAACTTCTTCTGCGACGCGACATCGAGCGCCGCGACGAACTGCGCGACGAGCTGGTCGTATTGCGGATTCCTGAAGTGCGCGGCGTTCCAGGTGCCGCCGCTCGTCAACGGCGCGTTGAGGAACACGTTCGGCACGCCGCGATGCCCGTAATCGGTGATGCCGAGCGGCGAATCCAGCCAGTCCGACTTGCCGAACGTGCCCGAGCCGTAATACAGGTCCTGGCTCTCCACCTTCAGCTGGATGCGAATGCCGATCGCCTTCGCCGCGTTCTGCACGACGACCGCGAGATCGGGAATCTCCATGTACTTCTCGGTCGTGAGCGTGACGTCGAAGCCGTTCGCGACGCCGGCTTCGCTCATCAGTTTCTTCGCTTGAGCGATGTCGATCCTGCGCTGCGGCACCGCGAGATCGCTCGACGGAAAGACCGGCGCGAAGGGGCTGTCGTTGCCGACGGTCGCGCGGCCGCGAAAGAGCCCCTTCACGATGATCTCGCGGTCGATCGCGAGCGCGAGCGCCTGACGCACGCGCTTGTCCTTGAACGGCGACATGTCGCAGCGCATGTGAATCTGGCGATGCGAGCTCGACTTCGTGCCGAGCACCTTGAACTGCGGATTCGTCAGAATCGAGACGCCGCCCTGCACGGTGAAGTCGCCCATCACGTCGGCCTGGCGGCCTTGCATCGCGAGGAGTTGCGCCTGCTGGTCGGCGTAGAAGGAGAAGGTCACGCGATCGGGCAGCGATTTCTCGCCCCAGTAGTCGGGATTGCGCACGAAAGACGCACCGACCTTCGGCGTGTATTTCTCGAGCTTCAGCGCGCCCGTGCCCATGAAGGTCTTCTCGTAGGGCCCGGTGAAATTGGCCGGCAGGATCACCGCGTTATACGTATCCGAGGAAACGTAATACGGGAAATTGCCGTTGGGCGCATCGAGATGGAATTCGACGGTGTGATCGTCGATGGCCTTCGCCGAATCCTTCGACAGCACGCCCTTCAACACCGACAGCGCCGCTGAGCCCGCGCCCGGATCGGACAGGCGATTGAACGTGGCGACGACGTCCTTCGCGGTCATCGGCTGGCCGTCGTGGAACTTCACGTTCTGGCGCAGCTTGAAGGTCCACACGTCGCCTTTCGCATTCGACGACCACGACAGCGCGAGCGCGGGCTTGAGCGTCAGATGTTCGCTGTCGTCGTCGATCAGGAATTCGCCCGTCTGATTGATGAGCGCGAGACCGGCGGCGTCGGTCACGGTGAGCGGATCGACGGCGCCCGCGGGCATCAGATGCGCGACGCGGATCGTGCCGCCGGGCTTGCCCGCGCCTTGCGCACGCGCGCCCGGCATGCCGAGGAGGCCGCCCGCCGACAGCGCGATGCCGAGCATGCTCGCATGACGCAGCAGCTCGCGGCGCGTGAGGCGCCCGGCCATGAACTCGTCGATCGCGTGATTGCCCAGTTCGCCCGCATGCGGGCGGGCGAGGTCGAGGAAATGCGCGTCGGTCGAAGGTTTTTTCATCGTGTGCGGATGTTGTCGTTGTCGCGCTCGCCCGGGCTGCGCCGCGCAAGCGATCAGGTTAGCCGCGCCGAAAAGCGCCGCCGCGTCTTCGGGAGGTAGCAAGGCGCGCGCCGAGGCTGCATCGCGCGTCTCTGCGCCCGCTTCAGTGATCGTGTGGATGCTTGTGAATCGGATCGACCCAATAGACTTCCTCGGGCTTTTCCACGGCATCGATGTTGAGATTCACCACCACCGCTTCATTGTCGCTGCGCACGAGCACGCATTCGAGCGGATCGTCGGTGCTGGCGTTGATTTCCTGATGCGGCACGTAGGGCGGCACGAAAATGAAATCGCCGGGACCGGCCTCGGCGGTGAATTCGAGATGCTCGCCCCAGCGCATGCGCGCCTGGCCGCGCACGACATAAATGACGCTCTCGAGCGCGCCATGGTGATGCGCGCCGGTCTTCGCATTCGGATGGATCGTGACCGTGCCGGCCCAGATCTTCTGCGCGCCGACGCGCGCCGCGTTGATGGCAGCCGCGCGGTTCATGCCCGGCGTCTGCGGAGTGTTGGTGTCGAGCTGATCGCCCTTGATGACCTTGACGCCGTGTTCGCGCCAATCGATGTGCTGATGTGCGTCGCTCATGTCGGTACGGTTTATCGTCTGCGGATAAGGAAAAGTCCGTTGCCGCCACCAACAGAGCGAGCAACGGACTTCCGATACTACACGGTTCGATCGCGATTATTTCGCTTTCGCGTTGATGATGGCCTCCGACACGTTCGACGGCGTCTCCGCGTAGTGCTTGAACTCCATCGTATAGGTCGCGCGGCCTTGCGTCAGCGAACGCAGCGACGTCGAGTAGCCGAACATCTCGGCAAGCGGCACTTCCGCGCGCACCAGCTTGCCGCCGCCGCCCGCGATGTCTTCCATGCCCTGCACCATCCCGCGCCGGCCGGAGAGATCGCCCATCACGTTGCCCATGAACTCTTCGGGCGTTTCCACTTCGACGGCCATCATCGGTTCGAGCAGCACGGGCTTGGCGCGGCGCATTGCTTCCTTGAAGGCCATCGAGCCGGCCATGCGGAACGCGTTTTCGTTCGAATCGACGTCGTGGTACGAACCGAAGGTCAGCCGCACCTTCACGTCGACCACCGGATAGCCCGCGAGCACGCCCGCCTTGAGCGTCTCCTGAATGCCCTTGTCCACGGCCGGAATGAACTCGCGCGGAATCACGCCGCCCTTGATCTGGTCGACGAACTCGTAGCCCTTGCCCGGGTCCGGCTCCAGCGCGATCACCGCGTGACCGTACTGGCCGCGCCCGCCCGACTGCTTGACGAACTTGCCCTCGACGTCCTCGACCTTGTTGCGCACCGTCTCGCGATACGCGACCTGCGGCTTGCCGACGGTCGCCTCGACGCCGAATTCGCGCTTCATCCGGTCGACGAGAATTTCGAGGTGCAGCTCGCCCATGCCGGAGATGATCGTCTGGCCGGATTCCTCGTCGCTCGTCACGCGGAACGACGGATCTTCCTGTGCGAGACGATTCAGCGCGATGCCCATCTTCTCCTGATCGACCTTGGTCTTCGGCTCGACGGCCTGCGAGATCACCGGTTCGGGGAAGATCATGCGTTCCAGGATGATGATGTGATTCGGATCGCACAGCGTATCGCCGGTCGTCGCTTCCTTGAGACCGACCGCCGCCGCGATGTCGCCCGCGCGCACTTCCTTGATTTCCTTGCGCTCGTTCGCGTGCATCTGCAGGATGCGGCCGAGGCGCTCCTTCTTTTCCTTCACCGGGTTGTAGACGGTGTCGCCCGAATTCACGACGCCCGAGTAGGTGCGGAAGAAGATCAACTGGCCGACGAACGGGTCCGTCATGATCTTGAACGCAAGCGCGGAGAACGGCTCGTCATCGCTCGGATGGCGTTCCGCTTCCTTGTCGTCTTCCGTGTGGCCGAGAATCGCGGGGACATCGACGGGCGAGGGCAGGTAGTCGATCACCGCGTCGAGCATCGCCTGCACGCCCTTGTTCTTGAACGCGCTGCCGCACAGCATCGGCACGATTTCGTTCGCGATGGTGCGCTTGCGTAGCGCCGCCTTGATTTCTTCCTCGGTCAGGCTCTCGTGGTCGTCGAGATACTTTTCGAGCAGCTCCTCGCTCGACTCGGCGGCCGCCTCGACCATCTTTCCGCGCCATTCGTGCGCGAGTTCCTTGAGGTTGTCGGGAATCTCCTCGTAGGTGAACTTGATGCCCTGGCTATCGTCGTCCCAGACGATCGCCTTCATCTTCACCAGATCGACGACACCCTGAAAATGCTCTTCCGCGCCGATCGGAATCTGGATCGGCACCGCAACCCCTTTGAGGCGCTCGCCGATCTGCCGCTGCACGCGGAAGAAGTCCGCGCCGACGCGGTCCATCTTGTTCACGAACGCGATGCGCGGGACCTTGTACTTGTTCGCCTGACGCCACACGGTTTCCGACTGCGGCTGCACGCCGCCGACCGAGTCGTAGACCATGCACGCGCCGTCGAGCACGCGCATCGAACGCTCGACCTCGATCGTGAAATCGACGTGTCCCGGTGTGTCGATAATGTTGATCCGGTGTTCCGGGTAATTGCCGGCCATGCCTTTCCAGAAGGCCGTCGTCGCTGCGGAGGTGATCGTGATGCCGCGTTCCTGCTCCTGCTCCATCCAGTCCATCGTGGCCGCGCCGTCGTGAACCTCGCCGATCTTGTGCGTCACGCCGGTGTAGAAAAGGATGCGCTCGGTAGTCGTCGTCTTGCCGGCATCGATGTGAGCGCTAATGCCAATGTTCCGATAGCGCTCGATGGGAGTCTTGCGGGGCACGTGAACCTCCTGTGGATGTGTCGACCCTGGTCGCCGTGCGGCGACCTTCGGCGCGACCTGAAGTGGTGAGATGCGTCGCGCTGAATCTTTTTAGGATAGCGCGTCGGCAAGCTCTTTGCAGGAATCCTGCCAGCTCGGCGGAGGGGACTTTCCGGACGCAAAAAAACCGGCGTGTCGTGCGACGACGCCGGTTTCCTGGTCGGGCGAAAAGGGCTTGTTGCGGACTTATTGCGGGCTATTGCGCGCGCGGCAGGCCCTTGAGCTGCATGCCGGGCTTGATGCCCTTCGCGGCGAACCAGCCTTTGGGCATTTCGAGCGCATACACGCCGTTATTGCGCGGGCAGTGATTGTTCTCGGTCTCGGCCTGCATTTCGTCGATGTCGGTGATCGTGCCGTCCGCGCGAATGAACGCGATCGACAGCGGAATCAGCGTGTTCTTCATCCAGAAGCAATGCACGGCGTTTTCATTGAAAACGAAGAGCATGCCTTCGTTCGGTGCGAGCTTCGTGCGATACATGAGGCCTTGCTCGCGATCGGCATCGTTCGCGGCGACGGCGGCATCGATCACGTACATGCCCGCGGTGAGCTTCGCGCGCGGAAAGTCGGACGGCTGCTTGGCGCCGGGGGGCATTGTCTGTGCCTGCGCGAGCGGGACGGCTGCGAATGGCAGCATCAATGCGATCACGCATGCTCGAATCGTGGCGGCGATGCGCGCGCGCCGGGCCGAAGCCGTCGAACTGAATGGTGACACCAAGGCACGCAACAACAGATTCACGACGATGCTCCTTTCAAGACAAACGTTGTGCCGGAAAGCCGGCGGCCCCGCGCATGTTACTTGATGCGCAGGCACAAAACAAAAGGGCAGACGCCTTGCGGCCATCTGCCCTTCAACGCCGTAAAGACGACGGTAATGCTCGTTTTTGACTTCGCTATACCGCCGTTTTACAACGAACTTACTGAGCTGCCGAAGCGGCTTCCGGCGCCGAAGCGGCTGCCTTCTTGTGCGACTTGTGCGACGACTTGTGCGACTTCTTGTGCGACGACTTGTGAGCCGACGAAGCAGCAGCAGCCGGAGCAGCAGCGGCCGGTGCCGAAGCTTCTTGTGCGAATGCAGCGGTTGCGAACAGGCCAGCGACGAGAGCAGCGATCAGTTTGTTCATCTGTGAATCCTCAGCTTGAGTTAATTAACCAAACGACCCGGTCATTGAGTCATGTCAGTAAACGAGCCATCTACCTTTCGGTTGACAGTCGAGTCGATAAATTAATCTCGATACGACTGTGAACGCTTGAACCTTTCAAACTCCCTGGAGCACACAGGTTGTTGTAATCAGTTTTCGCTCATGCCGGATAGCTTTCTGCGGCATCTGACGCCCTTAACGCGTCGCGCGCGGAGTCGGTTGACGCGATTTACGGAGAAATGCGCAGCAGAACAAAAAATATTCGTTTCGAGATTTGCGCTACTCGATCTTCATGACACTGCGTTTAAGCGCATCGCACTGAACGATGCAAAGGCGCTTATTTGCGAGATAGTTGAATGCGATTCAACGAACGCGTTGCCACGGCGCGTCTGGCGCAACGTCCGCGGTCTCGCCGGGGGCGATGCCCAGCGCGAAGACATCGAGCGCGCCGATCGCCACGCGCACGAGCCGCAAGGTCGGATAACCGGCCGCCGCCGTCATGCGTCTGACCTGCCGGTTCTTGCCTTCGGTGATGGCCAGCTCGATCCACGTCGTCGGGATGGCGGCGCGAAAGCGGATCGGCGGCGTGCGCGGCCAGAGTGCGTCGATGTCGTGTGCACCGACGAATGCGGTGCGGCAGGGACGCGTCACATAGTCGCCGAGATCGACGCCTTTCGCGAGACGCGCGAGCGCGGCTGCGTCGGGTGCGCCTTCGACCTGCGCCCAATACCGCTTCACGAGCTTGTGACGCGGCTCTGCGATGCGGGCTTGCAGTGCGCCGTCATCGGTGAGCAGGAGCAGCCCTTCGCTGTCCGCGTCGAGTCTGCCCGCGGGATACACGCCCGGCGTCTTGACCCAGTCGCCGAGCGATGCGCGCGTTTCGTGCGCGGAAAACTGGCAGATGGTGCCGAAGGGCTTGTTCAGGGCGATGAGTGACATGCAAGGCGGCGCGCGGGGTGATCGGATGCGGCATCTTAATGCATGCGCCAGGCCCCGTCGGGCGCGCCGGGGCGGGCCAGCATGGTTAGAATGATGTAATGACGAACATTGGGGGCTGTGCGTCGCCCCCGCATGCTGCATCGCATCGTTCTCTTTCCAGTTTGTTTGCTTCCACTCAAGTCCGGCCTTATTTGGAGTCGACCATGCCGTATCAGCACATCAAGGTTCCGGCGGACGGTGACAAGATCACCGTCAACGCGGATTTCTCGCTCAACGTCCCCGATCAGCCGATCATCCCGTACATCGAGGGCGACGGCACGGGCGTCGACATCACGCCGGTGATGATCAAGGTCGTCGATGCGGCGGTGGAAAAGGCCTACGACGGCAAGCGCAAGATTCAATGGATGGAAATCTTCGCGGGCGAAAAGGCGACGCGCGTCTACGGCCCCGATGTGTGGCTGCCCGACGAGACCCTCGATGTGGTGAAGGACTACATCGTGTCGATCAAAGGGCCGCTCACGACGCCCGTCGGCGGCGGCATCCGTTCACTGAACGTTGCGCTTCGTCAACAGCTCGATCTGTATGTGTGTCTGCGGCCGGTGCGCTATTTCAAGGGCGTGCCCTCGCCGGTGCGCGAGCCGGAGAAGATCGACATGGTGATCTTCCGCGAGAATTCCGAGGACATCTACGCGGGTATCGAATGGCCGGCGGATTCGGCCGAGGCGAAGAAGGTCATCAAGTTCCTGCGCGAGGAAATGGGCGTGACGAAGATCCGTTTCCCGGATTCGTCGGGGCTCGGAATCAAGCCGGTGTCGCGCGAGGGCACGGAGCGGCTCGTGCGCAAGGCGATTCAATACGCGATCGACAACGACCGTCGCTCGGTGACGCTGGTGCACAAGGGCAATATCATGAAGTTCACCGAAGGCGCGTTCCGCGACTACGGTTATGCGCTCGCGCAGAAGGAGTTCAACGCGGAACTGATCGACGGCGGTCCGTGGATGAAGGTGAAGAATCCGAAATCGGGCAATGACATCGTCGTGAAGGATGTGATCGCCGATGCGTTCCTGCAGCAAATCCTGCTGCGTCCGGCCGAATACGACGTGATCGCGACGCTCAACCTGAACGGCGATTACGTCTCGGACGCGCTCGCGGCACAGGTGGGCGGCATCGGCATCGCGCCGGGCGCGAACATGTCCGATTCCGTCGCAATGTTCGAAGCGACGCACGGCACGGCGCCGAAGTACGCGGGCAAGGACTATGTGAATCCAGGTTCGGAAATTCTCTCGGCTGAAATGATGCTGCGCCACCTCGGCTGGTTCGAGGCCGCGGACCGCATCATTTCGTCGATGGAGCAATCGATTCTTTCGAAGCGCGTCACGTACGACTTCGCGCGCCTGATGGAAGGTGCGACGCAGGTATCGTGTTCAGGCTTCGGACAGGTGATGATCGAGAATATGTGAGGACTCACCTCAGTTCGATGTGTTAAGTAAAACCCCGGAAGGCTTGCGCCTTGCGGGGTTTTTGACTGGGCGCCAGCGCTTCATATATTTGAGAAGCGCCGAACGAAAAAAAACCCGGCTCGGAGGCCGGGTTTCACGAGGCAAAGTTCGATCGAACGGTCAGGCAGCGTCCTGGATGTTCGAAGCCTGCTTGCCCTTCGGTCCCTGGACGATCTCGAAGCTGACCTTCTGGCCTTCTTTGAGCGTCTTGAAACCGTTCATTTGAATCGCCGAGAAATGTGCAAACAGATCCTCGCCGCCTTCATCGGGCGTGATGAATCCGTAGCCTTTCGCGTCGTTGAACCACTTGACCGTACCAGTAGACATTCGTACTTCCCCTCTAACTCTTGTCGCACCCAGAGCACGCTCGAAAAGCTCGACGGCCACCCCACATTGTGAACCGCCCCCTCCTCACAAGCTCACCTCGGCCTCTTTTTTCGTCCGTGGTTGGCCCCCGGAAAAAAGTGCCAGTTTGATTGTTAAATCTCTTAAATCGGGTGTCAAGGAATTTTTGGGATGGCCGTTAAGCTCGTTGCAAAGAGCACATTCGTAGGGTAATTCCTGCTTTGCGTGTGTGCTGCCGTCCAAGCACGCCATCTTGAAAAGTCGCATAATCGACTCACGTGTGTGTTACCCGGCGGCCCGCGGCGCCTGCTCGGTTTGTTTTTTTTGAAGCTGTGCGATACTCGTTTCGACGAGGGGCAAGCGGGCCGCGCCGAAGCGTTGGGCAGCGGCAGGATTGAATGGACGATAGCTGTGCGAATGCAGTTTTCAGCGTTGCATTCCGACCGGGCGGTCGGTGCTGGAGCGGCAATTGCAAGGACGTCCGTGTTGTTTAGAATGGGTGTATGGCGATCAATCCCAACAAGCAGGATGGCACGGTACTGGAGCGGCAGGAGCAGAAGCTCAAGAAGCCGGCCATGTACAAGGTGGTGCTGCTGAATGACGACTTCACGCCGATGGAATTCGTCGTGATGATCGTGCAGGAATACTTCAATAAAGATCGTGAGACTGCGACGCAGATCATGCTGAAGGTTCATCGCGAAGGCAGGGGAGTTTGTGGGGTCTACACGCGGGATATCGCGTCGACCAAAGTTGAGCAAGTCGTTAGCCATGCACGGCAAGCGGGACACCCGCTGCAGTGCGTGATGGAGGAAGCATGATTGCCCAGGAACTGGAAGTCAGTCTGCACATGGCGTTTATGGAAGCACGTCAGGCGCGGCACGAGTTCATAACGGTCGAGCATCTGCTGCTCGCCCTGTTGGACAATCCGACCGCGGCTGAAGTGTTGCGCGCCTGCGCAGCCAACATTGAAGATTTGCGTCAGAACCTGCGCAATTTCATTCATGACAACACGCCGACCGTGCCGGGGACGGACGACGTCGATACTCAGCCGACGCTTGGTTTCCAGCGCGTGATCCAGCGCGCGATCATGCACGTGCAATCGACCTCGAACGGCAAGAAGGAAGTGACCGGCGCGAACGTGCTGGTGGCGATCTTCGGCGAGAAGGACTCGCACGCGGTGTACTACCTGCAGCAGCAGGGCGTCACGCGTCTCGATGTCGTGAATTTCATTTCGCACGGCATCGCGAAGACGAACAGCGGCGACGCCGCGAAGACGAACAGCGAAGCCAATCCGGAGTCGGAAGACGCCGCTGCGCAAAAGGAAACGCCGCTTGCGCAGTTCACGCAAAACCTCAATCAGCTCGCGAAGGATGGCAAGATCGATCCGCTGATCGGCCGCGAACTGGAAGTCGAGCGCGTGGTGCAGGTGTTGTGCCGCCGTCGCAAGAACAATCCTCTGCTCGTGGGTGAAGCCGGCGTGGGCAAAACTGCGATCGCAGAAGGGCTCGCCTGGCGCATCACGCGCGGCGAAGTGCCGGACATTCTCGCTGACGCGCAGGTGTATTCGCTCGACATGGGTGCGCTGCTCGCGGGCACGAAGTATCGCGGCGATTTCGAACAACGTCTGAAGACGGTGCTCAAGGAACTGAAGGAGCGTCCGCACGCCATTCTGTTCATCGACGAAATTCATACGCTGATCGGCGCGGGCGCGGCTTCGGGCGGCACGCTCGATGCGTCGAACCTGCTGAAGCCGGCGTTGTCGTCGGGTCAGTTGAAGTGCATCGGTGCAACTACGTTTACGGAATATCGCGGCATCTTCGAGAAGGACGCGGCGTTGTCGCGTCGTTTCCAGAAGGTGGATGTCACCGAGCCGACCGTCGAGCAGACCGTGGCAATTCTGCGCGGCCTCAAGACGCGTTTCGAAGAGCATCACGGCGTGAAGTATTCGTCGGGTGCGTTGTCCGCGGCGGCGGAGCTGTCGGCGCGCTTCATCACGGATCGTCATCTGCCGGACAAGGCCATCGACGTGATCGACGAAGCGGGCGCGGCGCAACGCATCCTGCCGAAGTCGAAGCAGAAGAAGACCATCGGCAAGAGCGAGATCGAGGAGATCATCTCGAAGATCGCGCGCGTGCCGGCGCAGAGCGTTTCGCAGGACGATCGCAGCAAGCTCCAGACGCTCGATCGCGATCTGAAGGCCGTCGTGTTCGGCCAGGATCCGGCCATCGATGCGCTGTCGGCATCGATCAAGATGGCGCGCGCGGGACTCGGCAAAACGGACAAGCCGATCGGCGCGTTCCTTTTCTCCGGGCCGACGGGCGTCGGCAAGACCGAGGTCGCGAAGCAACTGGCGTTCACGCTTGGCATCGAGCTGCTGCGCTTCGACATGTCGGAATATATGGAGCGCCATGCGGTCAGCCGTCTGATCGGTGCGCCGCCGGGCTATGTCGGGTTCGATCAGGGTGGTCTTCTGACCGAAGCCGTCACGAAGAAGCCGCACTGCGTGCTGCTGCTCGACGAAATCGAGAAGGCGCATCCGGATATCTACAACGTGCTGCTGCAGGTGATGGATCACGGCACGCTGACGGATAACAACGGCCGCAAGGCGGACTTCCGCAACGTCATCATCATCATGACGACGAACGCGGGTGCCGAGACGATGGGCAAGTCGGTGATCGGTTTCACGTCGCGCCGCGAATCGGGCGACGAAATGGCCGACATCAAGCGCATGTTCACGCCGGAGTTCCGTAACCGTCTGGACGCGATCATCAGCTTCCGCTCGCTGGACGAGGAAATCATCCTGCGCGTGGTCGACAAGTTCCTCATGCAACTGGAAGATCAATTGCACGAGAAGAAGGTCGATGCGGTCTTTACCGATGCATTGCGCAAGCATCTCGCGAAGCACGGTTTCGATCCGCTGATGGGCGCTCGCCCGATGCAGCGTCTGATTCAGGACACGATCCGTCGTGCACTGGCCGATGAACTGCTGTTCGGCAAGCTGCTCAACGGTGGCCGCGTGACGGTGGATGTCGATGCGGACGACAAGGTACAGCTCACGTTCGACGAAAACTCGGCGCCGCCGCGCAATCCGAATCCGGAAGCAATCGAAGTGGATTGATCGAAGGGGTCTTTGGAAGTAAAAACGGCGCGGGTTTGAACTGACCCCGCGAAGTTGGACGGTTAAAGTCTAGCGGGTAGCCAAGGCCTGAGTTCTGTATTGCACGGGACTCA